>CADCOC010000038.1:2347-35006 GCA_902802945.1 uncultured bacterium
CTGCGTGAAACATTATTTTTCATGTCGCAAGTATAGCACATCGGGATGAGCAGTGGAAGCGCAAATTGGACGCACGGGCCGCGCGCCGATTTGGTATACTTTACCCCCATGGACAAACTAGAGCAGATGCGCGCGGCGGTGGCGCGGTTGAACGAGGCGGCGGACGCCTACTACAACGGGCGCACCGAATTGATGACAGACTTCGAGTGGGACGCCCTCTTCGACCAGGTGAAGGCGCTCGAGGCCGAGACGGGCGTGGTGTTGCCCGACAGCCCCACGAACCGCGTCTCCGCCGATACAACAGTCGGCGAGAAGGAACCCCACGAGTACCCGGCACTTTCGCTCGCGAAGACAAAGCAGGTGAGCGAAGTCGCGAAGTGGGCGGAGGGGCGTCCGATCTGGATTTCCTGGAAGCTCGACGGACTCACGCTCGTCGTCACCTACGACAACGGCAAGCTGACGAAGGTCGTCACGCGCGGCGACGGACACATCGGCACCAACATCACCCACCTAGCCGCCGGCATCCAGGGCATCCCGCCGCGCGTGAAGGACACTGGACACCTCGTCGTGCGCGGCGAGGCCGTGATCTCCTACGCCGACTTCGAGGCATTCTGCGCGACCACGGACGACGAGTACGCCAACCCGCGCAACCTCGCATCCGGCTCGCTCACGCTCAAGTCCGTAGAGGAGCTGAAGCCGCGCCGTCTCCAGTGGATTCCGTTCACACTCGTCCATTGCGACCACGAGATCGTCTCGTGGGGCGAGCGGATGGCGTACCTGGAGAAGATCGGTCTCGACGCGGTGGAGCGCGAGCGCATCGATGCGCCAGACGCGGCGACGATCCAGGCGTCGATCGACCGCTGGACGCTGAAGGTGACGGACAAAATCTGCCCGTTCCCGGTGGACGGCCTCGTGGTTGTCTACGACGACACAGCCTACGCGCAGACGGGCAGCGTGACCGGACACCACGCGACGCGCGCCGGGTTTGCGTTCAAGTGGCAGGACGAGACGGCGGCGACCGTGCTCGAGCGCGTGGAGTGGTCGTGCGCCGTCGCGTCGATCTCGCCCGTTGCGGTGTTCCGTCCGGTGCAGCTCGAAGGCACCACGGTGAAGCGCGCCTCCCTCTGTAACATCTCGGAATGCGAGCGCCTCGGCCTCGGCGGCGCTGGTACCGAGCTGAGCGTGATCAAGGCGAACAAGATCATCCCAAAAGTAGTGGCCGTGACGAAAGCCGTGGGGACGTTCGAGGTGCCGACGGCGTGTCCCGTGTGTGGCGCGCCTACGGCCGTGAACGTCGCGGAGAGCGGTACGAAGACGCTCCGTTGCACGAATGCGTCGTGCGCCGCGCGCGAGCTACGAAAGTTCATGCGGTTCGTCTCGAAGGACGGCATGGACATCGACGGTCTCGCGGGCGAGACGCTTGCGAAGTTCGTGAACAAGGGCTGGATCCGAACATTCGGCGACATCTACCGTCTCGGCGCGCACCGCGACGAGATTGCGACGATGGAAGGCTTCGGCGAAAAATCGGCCGCGAACATCTGCGCGTCCATCGAGAAGGCGCGCACGCGAGACGCGGTGCAGTTTCTCGTGGCGTTGTCGATTCCTCTCTGCGGAGTCGACGTGGCGAAGCGTCTGCTTTCGGCTTACTCCGTGGAGGAGCTCTTCGCGAAAGCCGCCGATGCTGCGAATCCGAACGACTTGTTCTCGCCGGGGGCTGAGGTGTTTGCATCGATCGACGGCATCGGTCCCGGGAAGTCGGCGGCGTTTGTCGAGTGGTGCGGTGATCCCGCGCACCGGGCCGTAGTGGAGGACGTGATGCGCGAGGTGTCGCTCAACGCCTACGTGGCGCCGAAGTCGGGCGGCGCGTGTGCGGGGCTGACGTTCGTGATCACGGGCGACGTCCACCACTGGCCGAACCGCGCGGCGCTGAAGGCGTACATCGAAGGCGCGGGGGGAAAGGTGGCGGGGAGCGTCTCGAAGGCGACGAGTTTCCTTATCAACAACGACGTCACGTCCACCTCCGGCAAGAACAAGAAGGCGCAGGAGCTGGGAATCCCCGTGATTTCGGAAGACGTTTTTCGGGAACGGTTTGGCGGTGGAGAATAGGGCGTAGCGCGCAAGGCCGTTTTTATGGTATACTGTGTCCATGCAAGAAACTAACGTCATTGTGGCTGGCGCCGGCATCTGGGGATGCACGGTCGCCCGAGTGTTGGCAGAAAAAGGACGCAAGGTGCTCGTTCTCGAGCGTCGTGCTGCCCCAGGCGGCAACGTACGGTGCGATACCGACGCCGAAACGGGCATCGAGGTCCATACCTACGGCTCGCACATTTTCCACACGCACCTCGACGACGTGTGGGAGTTCGTGAACCGCTTCATAACGTTCAACGGCTACCAGCACAAGGTCCTCGCCCGCCACGCGGGTAAGACGTATTTCCTTCCGCTCGGCCTCACACTCGTCAACCAGTTCTACGGACTAAACCTCACGCCGTCCGAGTTGCCCGCCTTCATCGCGAAAGAAGCAGGTAACGCGCCGGAACCGGCGAACTTCGAGGAACAGGCCATATCCTTCATCGGGCGTCCGCTCTACGAGGCATTCATCCGCGAGTACACGCGCAAGCAGTGGGGCATGGATCCGAAAGACCTTCCGGCTTCGATCATCAAGCGCCTCCCCGTGCGCGCGAGCTACGACATCAACTACTACTCCGATTACCGTCAGGGCATCCCCCTCACTGGCTACAACTCCCTCTTCGACCATCTCCTCGACCACCCGAACATCACGCTCGAGTGCAACGTCGATTGGCTTGAGTGGCGCAAGGCGAACAAGCTGGACGTTCCCGTGTTCTACTCCGGCCCCATCGACGCGCTCTTCGACTACAAGTTCGGTCCGCTCCCCTGGCGTTCGCTCCGTTTCGAGACGGAGCGCATGGCGGTTGCGGACTGGCAAGGGACGAGCGTGGTGAACTACACGGACGCGGACGTGCCGTTCACGCGCATCCACGAGTTCAAGCACTACCATCCCGAACAGAAGGACGTAATGGCGCATCCCGCCACAATCATCTGCCGCGAGTTTCCGAAGACGTGGGCGCCGGGTGACGAGCCGTACTATCCCGTCGATACGCCTGCCTCGCGGGAAAAGCTCGCGCTCTACCAGGCCGAAGCCGCTAAATGCCCCAACCTTATTGTGGGCGGGCGTCTTGGCGAGTACAAGTATTACGACATGGATCAGTCGATTGGTCGGGCGTTAACGGCCGCGACAAGCGCGGCCCTCCCGTGAAGTCATTGCGCGGACTTACCGTAAAAGGCGGCGGCGGAGCTGGTTGAGGCGGGTGATGGTGTCAAGCACCCAGTCGCCGATCCGCCGCGGCAACAGGTAGGCGTACATAAAGACTCGAGAATTCCAGTACCCCATCATGCGCTCCTTGCGGAGTGCCCTCCATCTTGCGCGAAATGACGGCGATTCAACAAGTGTAAGGTGGTTCTCCGCAAAGACGCGTTCACGTGCAAAAGCCTTGCGGAACGCCTCCACGCGTTCGGGGAGCAGACTATCGGCAATGGCGGCGAGGTCGTATTCAGCTTGATCGAGGCCTGAAAGGAGCAACCGCCAACTTTTAATCACCGGCGTACGGTGATGATGAAGCGTAGAGGTGAGGCCGGAACCGAGGCGATATTTGACAAGGCGATCGGGAATGACGAGTTCGTCGCCGCCGAGCATGAGCGCGCGTTTTGCAAATGGAACGTCTTCAACGCATCTGGGGCTGACCGGTTCGGGTGGAAACGCCGTGTAGCAATCGCGGCGCCAGGCCATCAAGGCACCGAGGGGTTGCTTCGTGGACGGGGCGGGCAGGGGCCCGAGCGAACGTCCTTTGGAGTCGATCCGGTATCCCGCATGGCTGATGACGACGGCACGCTTGCCATCGGCCAGCCACGCCGAGACGATTTTTTCCGTGCGTTCCGAGAGAGAGATGTCGTCGCCCCCGGCCATGATGATCAACTCTCCGTGCGATAGCGAGGCGGTCTTCAGCCAATTTGCGAGGATGCCGAGATTTTTCTCATTGCGGTTGAAGATCACGGTGACGTCGGGTGGTGCATGGGCGGCGACGTAGTCTTGGATGAGTTCCGGCGAGCCATCCGTCGAGGCGTCGTCGGAGATTACGATCTCGAGCGGACGGTACGTCTGCGCGAACGCGGCCTCCAGCGCGGCGCCGAACCAACGCCGATGGTTGTAGAACAACAGGCAGAAAGAAACAAGAGGGCGTTCCATGCGTCGAATTATACCACAAAGCGTTCGCATCGTGAAGCGGATGATGGTATAATGATGGCATGGCCCCCCAAGCGAGCGTGATCATTCCATGCTGGAACGTGGAAAAATGGGTGGAGGACGCCGTGAACAGCGTCCTCCGCAGCACGTTTTCCGATTTCGAGGTCATCGCGGTGGATGACGGTTCGACGGACAGTACAGGGACAATACTGGAACGTTTGGCGGCGACGGACCAGCGCGTGCGCGTGGTGCATCAGTCTAATCGCGGCCTTTCGGGCGCGCGCAATGGCGGACTTGACGTGGCGCGGGGCGAATACATTTTTTTTCTGGACGGTGACGACACGTTTACGCCCGAATTCCTGTCACTGGGCGTCAACGAAATGTCCGCCACGGGCGCTGACTTATGCATATTCCCCATGCGCATCACGGAATTCGACTCATCGGGATCGCGCGAAGAGCCTCTACGTGCCGATTATCATTGCGACACCCCCGCCGACATCCGTGCGCGCTTCATACCGCGCTTCATCGGCTTTTCAATGGAACACGTGCGCCGATGGTATGGGGGAACGCCGCTTTTTGACAACCGCGAGCTGGGGAGCGTATGCCGCTGTGTCTACCGCCGTGCGCTGATTGAACGGCATCACGTGCGTTTCGACGAAAGCATTGTTCTCTACGAGGACGCGCTGTTCAACTGCGACTACCTCCTGCGGGCGCAGAAAACGACATGCCGTCCTGAACCCGTATACAACTATGTGCTTCACGCGGGCGGCCTGATTGCGAACAGGAACCGAGCCTTGCGCGTGTTCAAGAACAAGTTGACGCTTCTGCGGGTCCGCCAGGCACTCAACGAGCGAGAGGGTGGATCGCTTGGAGGAATGTACGCAGCATCGTGCGTGCTGGCGTTGCTGGAGATGTTTGCCTTGCTTCGCAACCTGCGTGTCGGTTGGGGCGAGGGACTAAGAATCGTGCGCGAATACGCTTCGGACCCAGAAGTGCGTGCGGCGTTGCGCGCGTTTCCGCTCTCGTGGCGAAAGCCAATGCTCGCACTCGCGGTGCTGGCAGTGCGCGTGCTCGGCGCGGGATGCGTATACTCAATCGCCTGGACACTGTTCGCGCCGTTCCGGCTACTCCGCTAACTAATCTGCCTCTAGAGCCTTTTCCACCGCTTCCTTGACGGACATGCCGGAGGCTATGCATTCCATGAACACGGCTCGGCCGGGTGCCAGCGGAGGAGGCGTCCTGAGTCGCCACTGCCGCTCCTGAATATAGGAAGGGGGATACTCTGCCGTCTTCACAAAATCGCCACGGACAGACTCAAATAGTCTCTTGCCCTTTTCGTTGTTGACGAGAATCGCGGACGTTCCCTTCCCGTCGTCCATTTCCTCCGGCACAAGCCAGAAGTCGCCGATTGTCAAATCGCCCGGACGGTTCATCGTGCAGTATGGGCAATTCTGGCACCCACCTGAACGACCAAGGCCGGACGACATGGCCGTCATGTATTCGTCTTCGCCCCTTTCGCGCCAGATCTCGCGCCCGTCCTTCAACACGACATGCAGGAGATAGTGTCGGTGCCGCCACCCGCGAGCCTTGCTGCGGAACTCGTACTTCGCGACGTTCGACAGTCCCCAGTTGTCCTCAAGATAGCGATCGAATATTGACTGATCCGGACAACCCGCGCAAATGAGGTCAACGGTGAAAAGCGTATCGGCAAAACATGCGAACATTCGCCTGACTGCGGCAACCTGGCATGGCGTTCCGGTAAACAGAACGGGCACGCCAGATTCGAGAGCGGCGCGCATTTCGTCGAGGAAGCTCCGCTGCAACGCCGCCTTGACGTACTTGGATCCGCGCAGCCTTGCAAGGGAAGTTTCGTCGCGGGCAATCTCGTAGCGGCAGCGGAAGTCTTGATCAAAGGCCGCGCCGCACACCGCTCCTCCACGTGAGAGAATGTTGCGGGAAAGAATCGTGAACGCACCGCCAGAAGAGCTCGCGAAGCGAACAGCGTCCGAAGCCATCACGGCGTAGCATTTCTGGACGCCGTCCGAAGACCCGCTATCGACTATGCCGCCAGTAGCCACGTTACCTTGCCTTCGCCGTCGTCAACGGCCCTGAGTGAGCTCCATTTCAATGGGCAGCCTTGGGAACTGCTCAAGGAACTGCGCGGAAAGTCCGGGCACGCCCCCGTTCGTCTGAAGCCGACGCAATGCGCTCTGCGCCGCACGGTCGACGTCGGCGTCGCCGCTGCCTCTCGTGATCGTGAACTTTTTCACGGTGCCGCCCGGACCAAGATGGAAATCCACTTCGATCGGACGCAGACCGCTGTACCACTTCGACGATTCCTTCTGCCACTCACGGAGGATAGCCGCCTTGATCAAGCTCACGCAACGCTGAGCCTCGCTAGTCGCTATCTGGTTGCGAGCGCCGTAACGGTAGCCCTGCTCGAGCATTTTCTTCATGTCTATGTTCGCGAGGGGTTTGTCCGCCGCCGTGCCCTTGCCGAACTTCTTCACGTTGTCCGGAATCTTGAGATCCGGGGGACGCTCCACCGGCACAGGTGGTACGGGCTTGGGCTTGATGACCTTCGCCATGTCCTTCAGGCTTTTCTGCGGTGGCTGGGGCTTGGGAGGTGTCTTGACGAGCTTTGCTTTTTTCTTTAGGTCGACTTTTTCTTTTTTCTTCTTCTCGACGACCTTCTCAACGGCCTCGACTTTTGGCTTCACCTCGACCTTCTCCGGCTCAGGGGCCTTCGGAGGCGGCTTCGGCTGTTGCTTCACCTCAGGCGGAGGCGGGTTCGGATCGGGTTCGGGATCGTCCGTCTGCTGAGCCCACGGCGGCACGATCGTCATGTCCATGGGGATTATGGTTTCCGGCTTGCGGAAGCTGATGATGCCCATGACCAAGAAGAACACGAACAGCGCGACGTGCAGTCCGAAGGCTATTCCCAGCGTCCTCCAAGAGAGTCCGCTGTCAGAAGAACCTGTCTGTTCGAATCCAATCATCGCCTGAAGTCCCCGCTACTTCTCCACCGTCACAAGCGCCATCTTGCGCACCTGGCACTTGTACACAACCTTCACGACGTCCATCACGGCGCCGTACTCCAGGCGTTCGTCGCCACGCACCAGAACCGGCACGTCGGCGTCGCGCTCGACCATCGCCTTCAAGTCGGCCTCAAGCTGGTCGAGCGTGGTGGGAACGTCGTTGAGGAATATCTTGTGGTTGACGTCGACCGTGATCGTGTTGGCCTTCGCGTTCTTGCTCGGCAGCACGTCCGTCTTCGCGCGCGGCAACATGATCGAGATGCCCTGCTCAAGCGCGGGGATCGTAAGCATGAACGTGACGAGCAGAAGGAACGTCAGGTCGATAAGGGAGTTCATGTCGATCGACGCCTTGGGGCCGCCGATCCTCCCAGCATGTCGGCCACGGCGCGACATCAGGACGCTCTCCCCTGGAATTCAAGTGCGATACGTCCGGTGAGGTCGTCCGTGAAACCCTCCATATCGCTCATCAGCGCGCGCACTGTCGCGTTGAGGCGCGTGTGCATGATTACGCCGGGAATTGCCACGAGAAGACCCACGACGGTTGTGACGAGCGCGGACGAAATTGCCGGCGCCATCGTGGCGATTGTCGCGCTGCCAGCCTCGCCCATGTCGGCGAAGGCGTCGAGAACGCCCCACACGGTGCCGAGCAGACCCAACATCGGCGCGAGGGCCACAACCGTGGCGATGGCGCCCATGCCGTGTTCCACGCGGATTTCCTCCTCGTCGAGCACGTGTTCGCTGAGAGCCTTCACCAGGCCCATCTCATGCGCAGTGAGAGCCACTTCCACGCCGGGCTGACGTCCCACGAGCAGGCTGCGCACGTCCGGCGCGAGCAGACGCAACAGACGCTCGCACGTGGCCCAGTAGATGTTCTCGAGCGGAGAGTGTCCGTTCGGGTGGCGCGCGAGGTAGTATTCAAGCACGTCGTGTCCGCTCATAACGTCGCGCGTCACGCGGCGTGCCGACTGCGACACGCGGGAAAGTCCGCGCCACTTGCCTATTGCTATGGCGACCATGAAAATGCTCGCCGCGATCTGCACGGCAACGATGCCCTGGCCCATAAGGCTAGACTTTATGAAGCCGTTCATCAGGGAGTTTGCAAAGAATGCTGTCATCTTTATTCGCTTTCTCTTTCGCGTTCCTTTTCGTTTTCTATACTTCGTTAAATCGATTTGGAAATCGATTTGTCATCTGCGGGCTGAGACGCCCGCCACCCCGACTTAGGGGCGCCATTCGCTACCGCGCTGGTGACCTGCCCTTCGGGAGGCAGGTCGGCACGGGACTTGCCGCACGCGGCGAGAACTTTGTCGGTTGTCTGGAAGTGCGCCTTGCAGTGGTTCATCAGCCACGTCGGGCCGTGCTTGCGCACCATCTCCTCCGCGAGCTCACGCACGCGCGGGTCGCTGCTTCCGCGCGGGATCATGTCGAGCGGCACTTTGTCCACGGGAATCGGACCGTCCTCCACGGCCATCGCGGCGATGGCGCGCAGGAACTGCTCGCGCGCCACTACGGACGCGGCAGCCACGGCGATGTCATCCTCGGCGCGGTGGCGCTGTTCCACTACGATCTTCTTTCCGCGCTCTTTCAGCGCGCGGCGTATAGTCGTCTCCGTTGGCGCAAACTGGTCCACCACCACCTTCGGACACGCCTGCTGCTTTTCCAGCAATTCCTCAATGCAAGTACCGTGCGCCCACGCGAGAAGGCGATTGATGTTCTTGATCTTGGCGTAGAGGCGGTTGTACGCGGCGGGGCCGATCTTCACAACTGCGTAGCGGTTCTGTCCGAGCAGCTGGCGCAGCTTCGAGCCAACCGTCAGCACGGCCTTGTCCGTCATCTGCTTGCAGTCCCTCACGCCCATCTCTCGCATCGCCGCCGAAAGTTTCTCGTCGGTGTAGCAGCACGCGACAACGAGCGGACCGAAGTAGTCGCCCTTGCCGGACTCGTCGCTGCCGCCGTGGGCCGAACTGCGTCCGGGATCGAGGATGTCCTCGTATCCGATCGTCGCCACGCCGAGTACGTTTGGCTCAAGGAAGAACTCCACGAAGTCCTGCGCCTTAGAGCCCTGGATGCACAGCTTACGACGTCCGTGCTTCTCCTTTTGATAGAGCGCGCAATTGAAGCCGTCTCCCTCCACGGCTGCCATGGAATACGGGACCTGCCTCGGACGATAGTTTCCGAGCGCGAGCATCGCGAGCAGCTTTTCCTGTTGCTCGGCGTCGAGTTCGTACGTAAATGATGTCTTGGGCTGAGGCATGTCCGCTATTATACCACAATTCTTGCGTCCGGGTGAGACGGAGATTTCTGATTTCGCATTGTCGTCATCTGCGGCGGCGGAGCGACCGCAACCGCGCAGCGAACGTATGGCGGGCGAAGATGAAATGGACTCCGAAATAGACAACCCCGCCCAGCGCCACGAGCGTACCGAGTTGCGTCACGTTCGCCCACGTGCCAGTCCAGCCGCGCGTACCGAGCCAAGAGCGCAACAGCCAAAGTACCACGCCCATCACGGCGGACGCGATGAGCGTGCGCCCGACGGGACGCGCCAGCGACGCGAAGCCGAGCGCGCCATTCTTGCGTCGCGCGAGCACCGCAAGCCACACGCAGGCAACGCCGGCGCAGAACACGGTCGAGGCCGCGAGGCCCACGTGACGCCATTCGACGGGCAGCAGCCACACCGCGAGGATGTTGAGCGTCGCGTTGAGGAACACCATCTTCACGGACACCGCAAGCGGCGTCTTCATGTCCTTCTGAGCCTGGAACCACGGCACGAGCGTCTTCTGCAAGCCGAAGAAGCCGAGTCCGACCGCGTAACACGCCACCGCGCGACTTACGCGCATCGTCGCCGTGACGTCAAACTCCTTACCCTCGTAGATAACGCGGGTGAGGTCCGGTGCGATCACGCCGAGTCCGACGGCGGCTGGAATCATCACGAAGAGGAGGTTGTCGGTGGACGAGAGAAACGCCTCGCGCGCACCCGCCACGTCGCCCTTCGCGAAGCAGCCGGAGAACGTGGGCAACAACACGGTGCCGAACGCGACGCCCACGATGCCGAGCGGCAAATCCATGAGTCGCTCCGCGTAGCCGATCACGCCAGCGGCCCATGGCGACGCGGCCTGCGCGAGCACTTGGTCAAGCATGTAGTTTATCTGCACAGCGCCCGCGCCGACGGCCGCCACGAGCATGTTGCGCCACACGAGGCGCGTATTCGGGTCGCCCCAGCCCGCGCGCGAGGGACGCGGCGACACGCCGCGCCGCTTCATGCAATAAAACATGAATGCCATCTGCAGGAACCCGGCGAAGAGGATAGCACCGCTCACCCACACGGCGCGCGAAGCGAGTGACAGGCTGGGGATGAAGCAAAGCACGCCGAGCGTGGCAATCCACACAACGTTCAGGAGACACGGCATCAGCGCCGCCGCCGCGAACTTGCCGAGTGCGTTCAACACGCCCATGCCGAACGCCGACCCACAGATGAACACCATGTACGGCACGAGGATGCGCGTAAGGCGCAGCGTGAGGGAGGTGCGTTCCGAGAACGCGGTGCCCCAGTGCAGCGCGGCCGAAAGACCGACTACCGCGAGTGCAGAGACGGCCGCGAGCATGAGGAGACTCATCGTCATCACGGCGCGCGCGAGGCGGCGCGCCGACTCCATCCGCTGCGCCTCGACTTCGCCCCTGAACACAGGCACGAACGCAGCAGTGAGCGCGCCCTCGCCGAAGAGCTTGCGCATCATGTTCGGGATCGCGAACGCGAGCACGAACGCGCTCTGCTCCACGCCCGCGCCGATGAGGCGGCTCTGGAACATCTCGCGCACGAGCCCCAGCACACGCGAGAGCGCCGTCATCGCGCCGACAACGGCCGTGTTTTTCAGGATACCGCGCACGTCATTCCTCGCCAAAGTGCGGAATCGCGATCATGAAAGACTCGACCCGACCTCTATCATCTTCAATATTGAGGATCGGCCCGCCGTACATCTGGTCGTACCGTACCTCACACATAAATACGGGATCACCGAAGCACCCGAAGTACTCAGTCAGTTTCGCGTGAAGGTATTCCCACAGTTCTCCGTACGGCACAATCGTGACCGACGGACAGTCAGTTGGTGCCTTGTCCTTCCCGTATGACATCTGAAGAATGGCTATTTCAAATTTGTCAGGATCTTTATGGGCTGCTATGCTGCAATAGCGTTCTACATACGGTTTGGCAAATCCGCCGATCATCGCATCGGCGGAGTCCTCGGGTTCGTCGTCCGTTGACGGCTGGTACTCCATGCGCCACTTGGGGATTGGACGGAGGATCGGCAGCCTATCCGGATCTTTCATCTCCTTCACGCCCTTGGGGATTCCTTTGGAGCCAATCTCCTCCGAGGCCAGTTCCTTCAAGGCATTGCGCAGGCGGACCACACGCTCGCCCGTGCGGCCTTTAAGGACTTTTAGCATCTCGCCTGCCGTTCTCAGTTTATCGGCGATCAGCGTTTCGATTGCATCCGGCGCCGCATTGGGGTAGCGAACAAACGGATCACGTCCCGCTTTCAGGTCTTCTTCAAACCATCTGGCCGGCGCGAAATTCCCGCTCCAAAAATACGGCCATTCACCATCGTAAGCAGACCATGGAACTACTTTGTCAGAAATGCAGTCATAGTAATGTTCTGCTATTGGGCCAAAAAAGCCGCCGCAAGCCACGGCCAGCGCATCCCGAGCCGCAACTAATTCGCCCAAGTTGGCGAGTGCCGTTCCCTTGAAAAACGCAACCTGCCCATCATCGTCCATGCCCGATTCCGAGGTGTAGCCCACGATGGCACGGTGGCGGCGGAACAGCGCCAGCGCATAGCACACCCTCACGACCACGTCGCGGCCGAGCGGCAATTTGTCGGCAAGGGCACGTTCCAGCCACTCGGCTGCCTCGTCGTCCCGGCCTAGCACGTGCGAGAATACGGCCATGGAGGCGCATCCGTACGTGTTGCGGAGGGGCGCAGCGACCTCAATGCCCTTGCGCTGCAGATCGTAGGCTTCCTCCACGAACCCTGTCTCCCACGCGCAAATTGCTTCATTGTTCCAGGCCACCCACATCTTCGAATCCAGCGTCCGCGCCTTTCTGAACAGAGGCCTCGCCTTCTCGAATCGGCCTTCCAGCAGATTCTGCCGCCCCCGTTCGCAGACCTCGCCCCCTTCCGAAGCGTTCATATTGTCATAAATTCCAACTGCGGTGCAGCGAACGGTCTGGACGAACTGGGCTTTCGTCATGTCATCATTAAAGGAATCCCTGCATTTCGGCCAGCAGCAGAATTTGAACTTCTTGCCGCTGCCACACGGGCAGGGCGCGTACAGGATTGAACTATCGATTTTCATTTTCCCTGTAGTTCCGTAATTATATCATTGTAATGGGAATGGGACATTTTCACATGACTTAACGAATCCCTCACCATCGAAAACGTTATCGATTCTGACTTTGTAGTTCATCTCTTCACTCCTTGTTCTTCTGTATTGTTAAATTCGTGCCATGATCGACGGGATGAACATCACGTCCATCTTCGAAACAGCGCAGTAATGGCGGCCAAGGTTTTTCAACGATGCGCCGAAGTGGTACAGTTCCGTGCCATCAAGAATCATGAACCTGTCGTGGAACACACCTGTGGTCTTGACGGTCAACGTTGGGTTCTGCTTGTTGAACTTCGCAACGGCAGTCGGCGTTATCGCCGTCTTGGCAACGGTCGCAATCGTGACGTTCACACCTCCGCGCTTATTGGCGAGAACGTCTAAAGTCACGTCGTCGCAATAGCCATCGACAAGCACAATGCTCTTCACGGCCTTGCGCACGAGTTTCTTCGTAAATGAATACGCCTCATAGTGCTTTCCGTCATAAAAGACTTTTTGCGGCGGGAAGTCGCCTCCGTCCATCGCCTTGAATATCGTGTCGAACCGCTCCTCGTTCCGCGACTGGTCGGTGATTTGCCGACGCTCCACAACATCAAGACGCGAAAGTATCGGAGCCACCGACGCAAGTGCCTTACGCATGGCGACAAACACCCTCATGATAGACACATTGACCTCCGCAGCCCTATCGCTCTTGAGAACGCTGGACAGCATTGCCACACCTTGTTCCGTAAAGGCTAGTACGCCATATCGGTCGCCGCCATGTTTTGAGGTGACATTTTGGCACCTCAAAGCATTCGCTTCATCTGGGGAAAGATGGATGACAAAATCAAGTGGGAATCGATTTGCATTCCGCTTGACTTGCCTATGAAGATATTTCACCTCCACTTCATATAACGAGGCCAAATCACTTGAGAGCATCACCTGTACACCGCGAATCGTGAATATCCGCGACTTGATCTTGCCTTCGTCAATCGGCACAACCATACTTGGTGCGACCACGGTATTTCGTTTTGAATCAGTATCTGTCATGCCACTTCCTTGCCTTTCATCGTCCTGCCGTGTATTATACCAAATTCTCCTTCACACGTGGCCGCCGTTCGACTTGAAAAGTCCCATGAGCTGTGACGGCGAGAGTGCGGCGGACCCCGTGCCTTCCAGCATGTCCTCCGCAATCTGCTTCTTCTCCTTGTGCAGTTCAAGGACGCGCTCCTCCACGGTGTCGGACGCAATGAGCCTGTAAACCGTGACGGGATTGCGCTGGCCGATGCGGTGCGCGCGGTCTGCGGCCTGGGTCTCCACGGCCGGGTTCCACCACGGATCAAGCAGGATCACGTAGTCCGCCGCCGTGAGGTTCAGACCGGTGCCGCCCGCCTTGAGCGAAATGACGAAGAAGTCGCCGTCGCCGGACTGAAACGCCTCCACGAGCTTGCCGCGCTCGGAGGTCGGCGTGGATCCGTCGAGATAGAGGTGCGTCCAGCCCCGTGCATCGATGGCCTTGCGAACAATCGCCAGGTAATCCGTGAACTGGCTGAACACCAGTGCGCGGTGACGCCCCTCGCGCAGGTTGGCGAGGAGGTCGAGCAGCGCCTCCATCTTCGCCGACGGCAGCGCCTCGCCCGGCAGAACGAGCGACGGATGGCAACAGAAACGCCGGAGGCGCGTCAGCTCCGCGAGGATCGACATGCGGTTCGGCTCGCCGCCCTCCGCATCCTTCTCAAGCTGGCTGAGCGCATGGATACGGCATCCTTCGTAGGCCGAACGCTCCGCCTTGCCCAGCTCGACCATCACCGTGGTCTCGGTCTTCTCCGGCAGGTCGTCGAGGACGTCTCCCTTGAGCCTGCGCAGCACAAGCGGCTTCACGAGCCGCTTCAGCTCGCCCGTCGCCATTCCGTTGCGCGTGAACCGCGACGCGAACGACGAGGCCGCGCCGAGCAACCCGGGGTTGAGGAAATCAAACAGGCTCCACAGCTCTCCCAACCTGTTCTCCACCGGCGTGCCCGTGGCGGCCACGCGGAACTTGGCCTGAAACATCTTGACCGCCTTCGCGCGCTTCGATGCATCGTTCTTCACCGCCTGCGCCTCGTCGAGCACCACGCCGTTCCACGGAACGGACGCAAACTCGTCCTCGTGGAAGAGAATGTACCCGTAGCTTGCGATCACCACGTCGGACTTTCCGAACGATGCAAGCGTCCCCTCGTTCTCGTAAGCCATCTGCGGATTCAGCGACGGGGCGAAGCGGTTGATCTCCGACCGCCAGTTGCCGCAGACCGACGAGGGCGCGATGACGAGCGACGCGCCGCCTTTCGCGCGCTCGAGGAGCAATGCAATCACCTGGACGGTCTTGCCAAGGCCCATGTCGTCCGCCAAACACGATCCGAACCCGCACGCCGCCAGACGCGAGAGCCATCTGTAGCCGTCCGTCTGGTACGGACGCAACTCCGCCGTGAGCGCCTTCGGGACGGATGGTCGGCGCGCGAACTCGGCGCGAATCTCCTCCGCCGTCTTCGCCATCGCATCCGGCAGCTCCAGCGAATCCGCGCCGCCGTCGAACGCGCCGTCGAGCATCGGAATCGCCGCCCTGGGGATTTCCACCCCGTCGCCCTTCCGCCGCCCGGCCGCCGCAAGCGCGTCAATCTGCCGCGCCATGGCCTTCGTGAGGCGCACGTAGTCGCCGTCCGAGAGCTTCACGTAGTTGCCCACCCGCGACCTCGCCGCATCCAGCATTTTCGCGACGGACAGAACGCGTCCGTCGTCCAGCGCGAACTTGCCCTCGACGCGGAACCAGTCCTCCGCCGTGCGCGTCGAATCCAGCTGCACGCCGCTCCTCGGCGCATACGAAACGGACACCTTCTTATCGTTGACCCACTCCATCGCGAATGCGTCGGGCTTTGCGTCCGCAAGCGCCTTCAACGCGCCGAGCGCCCCGAGCGCGGCGGGAAGGTCGTCGATGTTCCACGACGCCCTACCGTCATGCCACGTCTCGAACTCCGCGAGCGCAGACTTGGCCTCCGCGAGACTCGCCTTCTCCGCCGCGAGGTCACGCACGAGAAGGTAGTTGCCCGTCGCATCCGCCACCACCCTCTCCGGCTGCCCTTCACCTGGTTCGATTGCGAGCGACGGCAGTGTCGCGAGCGGCTTCACGACGATACGAACCGAAAGCGCGTCATTCGCGAAATCGAGGCGCGCAGCGAGCACAGCAGATGCCGCCACGCGACGGAGCTTCGTCTTCTCCGCCTCCGTCGGCGCCGCCACCGGCAACAGCGTGGCCATCTCCTCGATAATCGGCGCAGCCTCCTTCATCGCCGCAGAGGGAAGCGTGATCTTCCCATCAACCCCTAAATCGCGAAAGGCCGCGAGCAGTTTCTTGACGCCTGCTGAAAGCTTGATGACGGCGAGCGTTCCGTCATCCACCTGCGTGAGGACGACACTCTCCGTCGCATCAAGCGCCCATTTCGGCACGGAGAGCACGACGCCGCCATCCGCCGATACGGACGAGCGCATCTCGCAACGCCCCTCAATTATTTTCACGGGGCGCGGAGATGACCTCCTGCCGTAAGAGGCGTTCGCGCTGGACTTCACGAACTCGGCCTCGATGTTGTCCATCCCCACGAGCATCGGCAACAAAACGGCGCGAACGCTCTGGTTCACGTATCCATCGTCTGCAAGAAGAATACCGGCGATGGAACTGTCCCTCTCCGAAAGCGCCCTGCGCACTGACTTCTTGTCGAAATCCCAGGATGAAATATGCCTATCGTAGTTCTTTCCGTCATCAGGCGCTAAAGTCGGACGCAAGTACATGTCCATGTCGTTGAATTCGAGCGCTCCGTCCTTGTGCGGGACTAAGAGCTTCAGGCGCCAGATGACGCGCTCATTGGCCTCCGATGTTTCGCGTATTTCAGACTTTGCCGCGGCAGACATGACCTTGCGGACGGCGCCGACAAGCGCCTTCCATTCGTCCTTCCCGTCGAAGTCGGGCAGAAACGACACGACCCTTGCCGCAATCCGGCTTTTCATGTCGGCAACGGCGGCTTCGTCGTATCCGCCAGAAAGAAGCGAGAGGTAAAGCCCGGCGATGTTGCAGTAGCCCTCTCGCTCCGCTACTTCCGCGATACCGAGAAGCGCGGCGGCATTTGTGCGCAATCCCGCACGCCCGGCGACGCACAGGCGGAAGTCCCAGGCAAGGGGCAGGCTGGCAACCATCCTCGCATACGCATTGCGGCTGTTGTTCGAGATCAGCGCGCCGCGGCCGGACAATGCCTCTTTCCAATCCCGGGCAAACACAAGGGAAACGTAGCCAACGTGTTCGGCATAGCGTTCCTCCGGACAGTTCCTGTCTCCCCACCCGCCGTCGCTCCACGACTGCCCCATCACCTCTGCTGGTCTCGTCTTCGCGATCTTGTCCGGCTTGGCTACCGCCGCGCACATGGCGGAAAGCAGACGCTCCGGCACGTTGTCCACGTGGCGGGATTCTATGTTTGCGTGCCTATAGTCCAAGTCTACGTCCATCCTCTCGGAACGTTTGAACGCAAGATCGGCCTCCGCGAATTTCCCGTCCATTGCGAACGTGCAGCCCTGCACGATGTAGGCCAATTCGCTTTTGTCCGCATCGCTGCCCGTAATTCCCCGATCTTTCGGAATCGCATCCAACCCCTGCCGCCATCCCGTCCAGAAACACAGCGAGGCGAAGGATGCGGCAAAACGCCAGTCCCAATGCCAGCCGGCGCGGAATGCGGACTCGATCGCGACAAGCGCCTTGCGCACGTCGCGTCCCTGCAAGAAACGAATGTTGAGCCAATAGCGCATGAGCCGGAAGAAAAGCCTCTCGCCTTCGGCAAACTTGAAATCCGGCTCGTCCAGGACGACCATCGCCGCATGCCATGCGGCTCCGCGCGCAATGGCTATTCCGCCAGGCGCGACAAGCCCCCTCGTAAGTGCGGCCGACATCCCCGCGCCGGAGCCGACAACAAGCAGCCGCGCACATTCTGCCTGAAGCACGAGCCTATCAAAGTCAACGCCCCCTGCCGTGTGATGCCCGATCGCATGAAGCAGGTCGTTATTGTCGGGAAACCATTTTTTGGCTTCGCCATCCCGCAGTATCGCCGCAAGGTCTTTCGCCCTGTATTCCGCCTGGGCGACATAATCGGAACAGTACGCCTGCTTCTGCTTGATCAGACCGCGAGAACGGAGCGTTTTCATGGCCGACGCGGCGGCTTTCGCCGGATTCGACACAAACGCCGTCTTGCCAAAACACCGGCCAAACAACACGGCAAGCGACGCCTTGCCGAGCGGAAACGGCACGTATGCGAACATCGTCGCGGCGAACTTCTCGGCCTCGTCAAGCGAGTTGAACTCATCGAGATTCATTTGCTGCTAGTTCTGGACTTGCGGTTGCAGATGTGGGCGACGGCGGCGGTGAAGTTCTCCGCGCCCTTGAGAATCTCGATATCGACGCGCAGGTAGTAACACGGGACGGGCGTGGTCTCGAGACGCGGGAAGCGCACGGCGTCCTTCTCGGTGGTGATGAGCGCGTCGGCGTGGAGATCGGCGGTTTTGTTGAGCGCGAAGATGATTTCAGAGGAATCGTAGCGGTGGTGGTCGGCGTAGCGCTCGCACCAGATCACGCGCGCGCCGAGCTTGCGCAGGGAATCCTCGAAGCCCTGCGGCACGGCGATGCCGGAGAGCGTGGTGAGCGTCTTGCCCTTCAGCCAGTCGAGCGGAAGTTCCTCGCGGCTCCACACGTCCTTCAGTAGACGCGGCGCGTGACGGCACTCGATGATTTCGGCTGTCTGGTTGTACTCGCGGATATCGCGAATGACTTCCTCCGAGTTGCCGTCGGACTTCGTGAGGAAGATGAAGTCGGCGCGAGAGATGTGGCTCGCGGGTTCACGGAGAACGCCGCGCGGCAGCATGTGTCCGTTACCGAATGGATTCGTCTTGTCGACGAGCACGACCTCAAGAGAGTGTTTGAGTCGCTGGTACTGGAAGCCGTCGTCGAGGATAAGTGTGTCGCAGCCGAAACGCGAGATGGCGTAGCGTCCGGCCTTCACGCGGTTGCGGTCAACGAGCACGCACACGCCCGGCAGGTTTGACGCGAGCATGTACGGCTCGTCGCCGCCGGTTGCTGCGTCGAGCTTGATCTGGCGTCCGTCGGAGACAACGAGCGGCGGCTGTTCCACCACCTGCTTGAACATCCGCTCCCACCACGGCGCCTCCTTGCGGCGGTAGCCGCGCGAGAGGATCGCCACCTTGCGTCCAGCCGCCGCAAGCTCGTGGGCGAATTTCTCCGTAACGGGCGTCTTGCCCGTTCCGCCCGCCGTGACGTTGCCGATGGAGATCACCTGGCAGCCGAGCGGGAACCGGCGCAGTATTCCCCAGTTGTAGAGTACATAGCGGACCGCGACTACGAACTGGAAAACCTTCGAGAGAACATTGAGGAAGGCCAGCAACACGCGCACGCCGCCGGGCTGGTTCTGGTCCGCACCCGGTTGTTGGATGATCTTGACGAGCGCGTGCTCGAGACGCTCGACGTAGCTGACCTTCTGCTTCTGCACGCCTTACTTGACGATCGGCGTGAGTTTCATGTCGCGGAAGTCCGCGTCCGAGTGGTCGCCCTGGATGTAGAGCGGACCGGGTACGAACTCGTCGGCCGTCATGGCGCCGCCTGTGATGCCCACCACTGGCTGCTTGTCGATGATCGTAGTGCCGTTGAGGACCACGGTGAGGTGGCGCTTGTAGAGTGTCACGTCCACGGACTGCCACTCGTTGGCCGGCTTTTCCGCCGCAACCTTCGGCGTGATGCGTCCGTAGAGCGCAGCCATGTTGTGGCAGTCCACGGGCTTGCGGTAGCTGTCGAGCACCTGGATCTCGTAGATGCCGCGCAGGTACACGCCGGAGTTGCAGCCCGGCAGCACGCGCACCTGGTACTTCAAGTTGAAGTCGAAGAAGTCGGCGCGCTTCGTGCGGAGGTTGCCGTTCTTGTGGACGGACCGGCCCTTCTTGTCGCGCGTGATGCGGTTGGAGAGCACGCCATCCTTGAGCGTCCAGCCGTTGATTTTGTCCGTACCCATAATCTCAAAGTCGTTGATCGAGCCCGCGAGGAGATCGATGGGCTTGCCGTAGACGGCCTTGGAGAAGTCGGGTACGGGGCCGATGGGCGGATTGCGCTTGCCGCAGATGTCCTGCGGCTTGTCGACGGCCTTGCCATTGCCATCCACCGTGCAGAACGTGCCCTTCAGCGCCTTGCCGTCAACCGTACACGTCACGCGCAGTGCGCGCCATGCGGCCTTGTCTTTCGCCTTGCCCTTCGGCTTGCTGAAGGAACGCTGGATGGTGAAGCCCTTAGCGTCGATCTGCGTGACCTCGGCCGGCGTGGGGCTTGCCCAGCGCCAGAGAAGGAGCGCGGACGGCTTGCCGTCCTTGCCCTTCTCAAGGATGAGGTGTGCGGTGTTCATCTCAGGATAGGGCAGCGTGATAGACCAGTTGCCGTACGCGCAACCGCAGTCCGCGCATGTGCAGACTTTCGAGCAGGTACACGAGGCGGGAGCCTTTGCGCAACCGCACGACTTGGGTGCGGTACAAACGTCACCGCAGGCGGACGAGCAGAAGCCAGAGGTGAACAAAACGATTCCGGCAGAGGCTACGCCCGCCGACAACAATTTGAGGATAGATTTTTTCATGGCGAAGATTATACCATAAATTTATGGTCTTCGTCTATGTGGCGGCCTTTCGTTTCTGGCATGACGAATATGGCCCAGACCATTTCAATCAGCATCATCACGGCGAAGAACGCAAAAGCCCAAGTTCCCGTGCGCTCGGCCGCAACCGGAAAGAGCCACGAGACGAGCATGCACATGATCCAATGGACCATGCCGCCGAAGCTCTGTCCCTTCGCCCGCACGTCCGGCGGGAAAATCTCAGAGATGAACACCCAGATCACGGCGCTTGCCGAGAACGCCACCGACGCGATGAATCCGTACACGCCAAGCATCGCCAGCCACGGCGTGCAGGCGTCGCCCAGCGAAACCTGCCACGCGACGAGTCCGTGCATCGCCGCCATCAACGCGCAACCGGATATGAGAAGCGGACGCCGTCCGAACCTGTCGATGAGGAAGAACGCAGCCACGGTGAACACGAGGTTTACCACCCCGACGCCGATCGTACCCGCGAGCGACACGAGTTCGCTCCCTTCGCCGAAGATCATCTTGAAGATGCGCGGCGAGTAGAAGTTCACCGCGTTCACGCCCGACAACTGGCTGAAGAACGCCACCGTGAAGCAAAGGAGAATCGGTTTCAGATTTCGCCGTACGAACAGTGGCGCGTCCGGGAGGGTCGCGCTTGTCGCGACCTTCCCCCCGCGCGCCGCCAACCACATCGGACTTTCCGGCACCGGCACAAGTGCCGCCAGATACATCACGACCGGAATGCACTCCGCGCCGAGCATCGCCCGCCATACCACGGATGCCGACGCTGGTATCCACCGCGCAACGCAGTAATTGGAAATGTACGAAACGACGATGCCCAGCACAATGCAGAACTGGTTGACGAGCACGAGACGTCCGCGACTCTCCGGCGGCGCGATCTCGGCAATGTACATCGGCACGGCTACCGACACTCCTCCGATGGCGATGCCGCCGATGAAACGCATCCAGCCGAGGACATGCGGCCCCAACAATCCCACAACCGGTAGGGCGGTCGCCCCGCGACCGCCGCTAGGCGTCACCGCGCATCCCGCAGCCGAAATCAAAAACAAAACGCCCATCCAGACAAGCGTCGGTTTGCGTCCGAACCGGTCACACATCCGTCCCGCCACCAGCGCGCCGAACACTGTGCCAATCAACGCGCCAGCCACGACAAGTCCGTGCCAGAACGGCGCGAGCTTGAACTCGTTTTGAATCGCCTCCTCGCAACCTGAAATAACTCCTGCATCGAAACCGAACAGAAGCCCGCCCAGCGAAACTGCACAGACTATCCACCGCAAGCTCATTGTTTTCATGCCTTAATCCTTTCAAGACTAGCTGAGTTCACGCAACTGGATGATTTCCGCACGACGCGCCTGCGCGTATGCAGCCACATCCAATCCCTCCTCTACGACCGGCGTGACGTACGCCGTTCCACAGACAGCGCAGCAGGCTCCTTCGTTCAAGTGCGCGCCGCATCGCGGACACCGCATCTCCAGCAACTCGCCGCACTGCGTGCAACGAACCCCGCCAGTCGGCGATGCAATCTTCCTCGAAGGCCGATAGAACAGACGCCCTTCCACCACATACGGAACATTGCTTGGACAATGGCAGTTCGGACAAAAACCATGAACAACTGATTGCGGTACATTCAATGCCGACGCCAATGCAGCACTTGGTGATGGCCGCTCTTCCTGAAGCGGTACGCCTAAAATCTCAGATAGTTTCTTGACCGTTTCATCGGAAAGTTTAGTGGGCTGCCCACCCTCAAACATGGAAAGAGCCGACTGCGTGCAGCCGACCTGCACGGCGAGCTCCGTTTGACGGAGTCCCTTCGTGCGGCGCGCCTCCGCAAAGCGAAGGCATAACTCTTTCGATACGTTGGACATGACGGCGAATAGTATGCTCTTTTCAGGGCGTCTTGACAAGACGGATATTATCAACAATTATCAACAGATTTATCACAACTCAAGTTATAAACAGGTTATAATAAGTGTGTTTATTACTTACTTATCAACACTAGGTGATAATTCAGTTGATAACTCAGCGCCCTTGATTTCACAACCCGGAAATACGAATAGACGGCAGTCAATCGGTCCATTGTAGAAAGGAATTCGCGTTACATAGAACAAATTGATCATTTTTGAGAGTTCAGGGCTACCCGTTAACACGCCGCCAGTATAACCGGGGCACTTCTCGTTCATGAATGTTCCTATACGTTCATAGATGGGGGCGAGTTCGGCCGGATCACCAAGGCGTATTCCATATTCGGGATTGAAAAACACGCAGCCACGGGCTTTGTATCCCTCTTTTCCCGTTATGGAGAATGACACAAAGGGTTCTGAAGTTTGTGAAGGAGGAATCGGGGTATCGCCGAAGTCGCACGCCTTGAATTGAATGTATTTAGAAACGCCTGCGATATAGGCATTGGTCTTGGCGTTTTCAATTGCCTCAGGGGAGATGTCCGTTGCAATGATCGGCGGAAGACCTTCCGTCTTCTCCTGTTCTTGCGCTTCCAGCAGCATTTCCTTCCAAATCTGCTCTGGCGTTGCACCGAAGCGCTGACGTGGAGCAACGCGCGGAGCCTTCTCCCCTTCGATCATGAGCTTATATCCTTTGATGGACATAAAACCGAAATGCGCGCGCAGTGATCCGGGTGCGCGGTTCATAGCGGCGAGCGCGGCTTCTATGGCCGGTGTTCCGCTTCCGCACATAGGGGAAATGAACGGGGTTTTCCGATCCCAGTGTAGAGCGTCGATGCAGGCAGCGGCAAGAGTTTCCTGCATTGGCGCGGATCCCGGTATCTTGCGGTACCCGCGCTTGCAAAGAGGAGCGCCGCTTGTGTCTAGGTATATGATCATCCTGTCGCGTTCCCAATGCAGGAACACGGCTGCGCCACGGTCATAGTCTGAACCTGAATCGGGACGGCTTCCGCACCTATCGCGAATGCGGTCGACGATTGCGTCTTTGGTCACCAGCGACGGAAGGCGCGTATCGCGTATCGTATCGTTGTTGACGACTGAGAATACGGAAAAATAGGATTCCGTTTCAATCAAGTTCTCCCAATCGATCGACGCTACTAGACTATACAATTCGCGTATGTGCCTACAGCGCGCGCGCAACAACGGCACAAGCACCCTGTGAGCAGTGCGCAGGCGCAGGTTAAGCCGCAGTACGTCGCGCATCGCCCCCTTCACGACGACGATGTTGTCCGCTTCATCTATTATCTTGTATCCAAGTTCGCATACCTCGCGCTTCACCCAGGGGGCAAGGCAGTTAGCGCAAGACAGAACGATCGGATAGGAGCTATCCGTCCACAGTCTCATTGCAAACCTTCTTCTGATGGTAAGGCGTCAATCAACTGACGCGCAGCGGCATCATGACGTACAGGAACGGAATCGAGCACTTGATCATAGCAGGCTTCGTTCCATCATTCAACTCAATCGTCACCTCATCCTCATCAATGGCCTTGAGAGGATCCATCACGTAAGTGGGGTTGAACACGATTTCAATGCGGCTGCCATCATACTTGATCGGCACGATATCCGTAGATTCGGCGACTTCCGTGGCCGAGGCCGTGACGATGAGCTGGTTTGAGTCGAATATGAGCTTCGTGGAGTTCGTATCCTCGAACATCATCACGCTTGCGCGGTCGAGAGCGTCCAGCAAGAGCTGGCGGTCGACAACGATATGCTCGGCGCATTCGGTGGGGATGACCTGACGGAAGTTAGGATAGACTTCGTCAAGCAGCTTTGAGTAGATGCGCGTGTCGCCGAGGTTGAATGAAATCTGCGTCTTTTCAATGGTGATGCGCACGTCGCCGTCGCTAGTCAGCGAACGCTGGAGTTCATTGACAACCTTGCCGGGAAGAATGACGTCGCGCTCGGCCTCTGCGGGAAGCTCGATCTCGTGTTCAACGAGAGCAAGGCGGCGACCATCCGTAGCGACCATCGTCAGCTTGCCGTCCTTGAACGACGACAGCACGCCCTTCAACGTCTTGCGCGTGTCATCCTGCGATACGGCGTAAGCGGTCTTGCGCAGCATCTCTTTCATCGTGATCTGCGGAATGACATACTCAAAGGAATTCTGGTCAGTCGGCAAGGCTGGGTAGTCCACAACAGACATGCCGGCGAGTTTGAACGTGGCGGTGCCAGCGTTGATCACGGCGCGGTCCTGGGCATCCACGGTGACTTCGACAGGACCTTCCGCCGCCTTGGAGACTACGCTGAAAAGAAGCTTCACGGGAAGAGTAGTAGAACCATCCTCCTCAACATCGCACCCGATCACGCTGCGTATCGAGATGTCCAGGTCCGTCGTAGTAAGAAGCAATTGCTTGTCCTTTGCCTCTATGAGTACGTTCTGGAGAATCTGCATCGTGCCTTTTGAGGCTACGATGTTCTGCACTTTTTTCAGTCCTTCGAGGAACTTGGACCTTACGATTTTGAACTTCATGGACAACTCCTTTTGGTTAGACCACTTTCTGTTTTGGGTGGACGGCTAAAATTGTACACTATTTTTGGTATTGAAGTAAAGTATGAAGTAAAAAATATTAGGCGTGTTGATACTGTTCACAAGTAAGCGAGACCGCGTATTCCGTAGGGGCTGAAGCGCTCTTGGGTTGTCGATAGCGTTTTCGCTAACTTGTTGTCAGCGGAGAACAACTCTTTTTCCTGTTGATAGGTGTTCATAACAAACGTCGTTGTAAACAGCTTATGCACGGCTTGTCGGCAGGTTGTCATTTCGATAGTTCTGACGGATTTCGTCCGAGTTGAGACGTGAGGTTTTCGATCACCTTGCGCAGATCGCTCTCGACGTCAATTCTCTTTTGGATGGTTTGCGCGCCGTGGTAGACCGTCGCGTGCGTCTTACCAAATGATCTGCCGATTTCCACGAGCGAACGCGTGGTGAGCTTTACGGAAAGGAACATGGCGACCTGGCGCGGCGTCACGAGCGTTTGCGTCCGTTGCGGGGAGAGAATGTCGGAAAGCGTCACGCCATAGAATTCTGTGACGACTTTCATGATGTCCTCGACCGTCAAGTCTTTGATCGTCTTTTCCTGTTCTATTGAATCCTTGAGAAGATGCTGCACGATTTCAAGCGTCATGGGGATGTTGGGATTCAAGTCAATGAACGTGATGACGCGGCTGATTGCGCCTTCAAGCGCGCGGACATGCGAGCGGATGTTTTCTGCGATGTACTTCAGGATTTCCTCGGGGATGACGCGTCCCGCACTTTGCATCTTTACCTTGAATTTGAGAATTGCAAGTCGGGTTTCGTATGATGGTGCTTCGATTTCTACAACCATTCCCTGCTTAAACCGGCCAGTCAGGCGCTCTTCGCATCCCTTCAAGTCCTTTGGCGCAACGTCGCTCGTCATGACTACCTGTTTCTGGTAGGTCATGAGAGAGCTGAACGTATTGAAGAATTCTTCCTGGAACTGTCGTTTGTCAGCAATGAACTGAACGTCGTCGAGAAGCAAGACGTCAACCTTGCGGTAACGCTCGCGGAACGCCGGCATCGCGTTGTTGGTTAGTGCGTTGATATATTCGTTCAAGAAGGTTTCAGACGTGATGTAGCAGACTGAAGCAGCGGGATTGTTTTTGAGAACGTAGTGTCCGATCGACTGCATCAAGTGCGTCTTGCCAAGACCCGTGCCTCCGTAGATGAAAAGAGGATTGTTCGACGTACGTCCCGGACCATTCGCAACGGCCATTGCCGTAGCATGGGCAAACGAGTTGGACGGACCTACGACGAAGTTCTGGAACGTGTAGTTTTCCGTAAGAGGAAGCGTGGATGGCATCCCCATTAAAGATGGCGTTGAAGATGAAGAGGGCTTCAGTAAATGTGCTGGCGAAGGTTGCGGTTTTTGAACAACGGAAGCGCCGGCATTTTCAGCGATGTCAAAAACGACTTTCGCCGATGGATGGCCTAAAGCGTGAAGAGCGCTTTCAATGGGTACCTTGAAAAGAGTAGTGAACCACTCTACCTGTAAGGCTTCAGCCACGCCAATGCTAAGCGTATCCCCTTTTAGTTCATGCGATATGAACAGCGGAAAGTAGCGCTCCATTTTGCTACGGTCGCTCTCCGTTGTAAACTGTTTCCTCACCAGTTCAACAATCTGCTCCCACAATCCTCCAGGAGCTATTGACGAATCTACTTCAGACATGCCTTTTCTTCCTTAAAAGTTCACCACTATTCAATCATATTTTGGGGTAAAAGCCACGCACAAAAAATGATAATATGTCTACAAGTTATCTACAGGTATTGTTGATAAGTTACGAGAAGACACAATATCTAAAGTGAATTGAAGAATCGCTTCATGTCTTTTGGTGTTTTGCATGAAAGCAGCTGCTCGCGATTGTCGGCGTTCTGGAAGATGCGGATAAAGGTGCTGAGCATCTGAAGGTAGGAAGCGTTCATGGATTCCGGTATGAGCATGAGGCAGATGATCTGGATCTTTGAATGGTCGATTGTCTCGTAGTCTGGTATGATGCCATTGTCGTTCTTCGAGTTGTCAACAAGTGCAATGACGCCGCATATCTGCCTGACGGCCGCCGTTCGCCCGTGAGGTACGGCGATGCCGTAGTCAAGGCCAGTGGCCATTGATTCCTCACGTTTGTATACGGCCTGCTTGGCTTCATCAACTTTGGTCACGATGTCGGGAAAGCGCTGCCCGGCGATATCGACTAGTTGTTCGATTGCCTCTTTCTTAGAATAGGCGCGGAAGGTCGGGACCATCGCGAACTTGTCGATGTACTTTTTGAGGATCTCGTGTTCGGGAGTTGTTCCCTTCCCGGCAGAGTCCTTCGAAGAGTTCTTCCTTGACTGCAGAATGTAGAGCGTCAACGCACCTGCCAAAAACGAGATGCATGCAACGGCGAGTGTTGGAAGGACCTGTACCATCTTATCCTTGGGTTTCAGGTTTGAACTGACGGAAGGTGCGCCGGCGCAGTTTGCGCTGGCGGGGACGGCACGTTCGTTTCATCGGCGGCCGGGTGGGGCACGGGCATGAAGAGCAGCATGACCCATGCAACAACGCCGCTGACCACCCCGACGAAGGCGCCGATCTTGATCCAGTCGCTGAACTTGATTGGGTGGTAGCCGTGTTTTTCCAGAAGACCCGACGCCACGATGTTGGCGGTTGAGCCGACCACGGTGATGTTGCCGCCGTAGCAGGCGCCGAAGAGAAGGGCCCACCAGAGAACGGAATAGTCGGATGAAATCTTCAGCATGTCCTGGACCACTGGCGTGAACGACGCGACGAAGACGATGTTGTCGACGAACGCCGATCCGAGCGAAGAGATGAGGACTACGAGCGGAATCATGCCGTTCGGCCCGCCCTTCACATGCTGGGTGAGCGTGCTGGCAAGGTTTTTCGTGATTCCGTTGGTGCTGAGCGAGGCTGATATGGCGAAAAGAAGCATGAAGAACAGGAGAGTCCACCATTCGACTTCATGCTCCACGTAGTGGCGCGCGCGCGCAGGACGAAGAATCATGAGGATGCCGGCGATTACTAGCGGCGTCATGATGAGGAAGGCATTTTTGTTGTCGGCTCCCATCAATCCGAGCACCCCTTCTATCTGGTGATGGAAGGCGATGACAACCACCGTTGTCAGCAAGACGAAGAGCCCTGCCTTGTAGGGGATCTTAGCAGTCGGTCCAAGTCCCAGTTTCCGGTGGTTTTCCATTGCCTTCGACATTTCCTGAATGGCATTCCGGAACCAGAACACCGTGATGGCGAACGTACAGACGAGCGCAACGAACGCCACGGGGGTTGCACCGACCAGAAACTGCGAGAACGTGAATCCGGCGTGACTGCCGATGTAGATGCCCACCGGATTGCCCAGCATCGTGGCAGAAGAGCCGATGTTGGTGGCCATCACCGCGATTAAGACGAACGGGTGGGGACGGAGTTTCAGCGTGTCACATACCTGGAACACGAGGGCGAGCACGACGACGATGGACGACACTTCGTCCACCACAGACGCCAGCACGGCCGAGAGCAAGCACAGTATTGCCGTAAACGACACGCCGGTCATTCTCTTTCGGCTGATGATCGCTTGGATGATCCACGTGAGAAAGCCGAGATCCTTCAGTACGCCCACGATGATCATCATGCCAACGAGGAACAGGATGATGTCGAGTTCCGCGCCGAGAATAATGGACTTGAGCGTCATCGCCTTGCACGCCACGAGCAATGCGACGCCGATGAATGCCACGCCCACGCGCCGCTCCCAGAAAAGGAGCGTCGTGGAGATGACCGACGAGAACACGGCAAGCGTCAGTGCCTGCGTGGTATTTGTCGCGAGCCCGGCCTCGAGTCCACCGAACGTCACGCCGCACACGATCAACGCGAGCAGCAGGAATTTTGGATTGAAGAACTTCATTGGACTCACTCCCTGAAAATCTTGTTGAGAAATTCCGTGAGTTTGACTACGCCGACGAGACGGTCCCCTTCCCGGACATAGCACTTGGAGCTTTTGTGGCGCATCATCTCGCACGCGATCTGCACTGCGGGACTGTCCGGCGAGACAATCGGGTATTTGTCGTCAAGGATAGTGGTGAGGGGAGTCGTGGACTCGTCGTCCAAAACGCGCACGAATGGCTCGAAGTCGAGAATGGAGGAGATGTCCTCCATCCACAGCACGTGCTCTGGGATGCAGGCGCGCAGCAGGTTGTCCGCACGCGCCACGCCCTTGAGGCGACCTTCGGAGTCGACCACGGGAAGTTCGGACGTATGTTCCGAAATGAGGGCGTTGATGCAGGTCTGAAGCGTGTCGTCAGAACGAAGCGCCTTGTATTCGCGCTTCATGATGTCGGCTGCTGTGAGGAACCTGGGCAGATACACCTCGCCGTTCTTGAAGAAACGGTAGATTTCCCCTGCGTTCGACATAGCCGCGACGAGATTGAACTGCTCTCGGTCGCTGAGGACCGTTCCGAGAACATGGAGTACCTTCAGGTACAGGGCGGGGTCTTCGCGCGGAATGAGTATCAGGAACACTATGTGTATCTTGTCCGAGCACTCGTCAGCCCACTGAATCCCGCGTTCGCTCGTGGCGATCGCGGCATACGGCCTGTCCAATCCCTCCATTCGGGCATGTGGCACGGCAAGACCGTCCATCAGCACCGTCGATCCTTCCTGTTCACGGGCCAGCACCGCATCGGCCAGAGCGTCGCCTCCCGGCAAGTTGTAGCGCTTGGCAAGTCTGGATGCCAATGCGCGCACGACCTCATCACGTGACATGTTGCCACAATGAGGCATCACGTCTTCAACTTCGAAGAACGTCGCCAAATGTATCTCATTTGTTTTCACGCCAGTTAGTATACCTCTTTTAGCCGTTCACTGCAACCCCAAAAGTAATTGACGCATAACATTTATTGACGTACTATATGTCCCCGTTTGATTATGATGGCAAGTACGGCAATGTCCGCTGGATTGACACCGGGAATTCGCGCTGCCTGCGCGAGAGTCTCGGGTCGAAACTTCTTGAGTTTCTCGCGGCTTTCAAAGCGAACGGCCACACATGCGTCATAATCCAGCCAAGCGGGGATACGGATTGTTTCGTCTTTTTTTGCTCGCGCGGCCGCAATCTCTTCTTGCCGGATGTATCCTGCGTAATGGTGCCTGATCCAGAGTTGTTCGATGATGGACAATGCGTCATCCTGACTGAACGGGAAATCCTTTATGTGACTGCTGACAAACTCGTGGACCATGTCAAGCGACTGGCAGAGATTCAAATGCGATGTCAAAGGTTTCCCCTCAATTCTCAACTTGCTCGCTGAACCATTCTCAAGTTCCTCAATGCTGGAATGTATATGGTGCGTCTTTTGGCGAATATCACTTGGCAAAACTCCAATGCGGTCTGCGGCGTGCATTAGACGGAAACGTGCATTGTCTTGTCGGAGGATGAGCCGACGTTCGGCTCGGCTTGTGAACATCCGGTATGGCTCATCAGTACCCTTCGTTACAAGGTCGTCAATTAGGACTCCTATGTAGGCATCCTGTCTGCTCAGGATAAGAGGCTCTTTTCCTAGCACGGAGAATGCTGCGTTGATTCCCGCCATGATCCCCTGCGCGGCGGCTTCTTCATAACCAGTCGTTCCGTTGATTTGTCCGGCAAAGTAAAGTCCACCTATCCTTTTTGATTCAAGTGTGTGCGACAATTCACGGGCGTCAATGCCGTCATATTCGATTGCGTATGCGTATGCGAGAAACTCGGCATGTTCGAGACCTGGTACAGAATGGACAAGTTGCTCTTGCACTTCTTTCGGCAAGCTGTTTGAGAGACCGTTTGGATAAATGATTGTTCCAGCAAGGTCTTCTGGCTCCAGCATTACATGGTGGCTTTCGGCGGCTGGAAAACGGACAATCTTGTCTTCAATCGATGGACAATACCTCACACCAGTTCCCACAATTGCCCCTCCATACAATGCGCTATCCTGTAAGTGCGTTCGGATTATTTCATGTGATTGCGGAGTTGTATGCGTAGCAAAACAACTTACACATGGTGCATTCACAGGCCACGGAGCATAGTGTTCAGAAGAGAACAGATTATGTTTCCACGTGGAAACAGAAAACGAGTCCGGCTGCAAAACCTCTTTTGATTGTCCATGTAGAACATGCAAAACATCAGTATGTTCTACATGTTCTACATGGATAAAACTTTCCTCTAATGTGTTTTGCAATTGGTTCAAGGTATTTGCTGATTCGCTCGAACTAGTAGATGGCAACATAGAGTGATCTTGGCTAAACTCGTTGCGTGAACTAGGTTGCTTTATAGGTATAATCCTACCTAAACCTATAAAATCGCGGTATTCATCTCCCTTCTGAGGTCCTATGGAACGTTGGCTTGGCTCATCCTTGTCGAAAAGATTACGTTTCCACGTGGAAACATGGGTATCGTCACACGGCGAAAGGGTGTTGAAATCTGTGTATAAATGCGGCGAAAAAGTCGATGATATAGCGTTTGGCGTGCGGAGAGAAAAGTAATACGGGTGCGTTTCTCCAGACTGTTCAGTGGTTTTGGAGAAGTCGATAGACCGTGCAGAAAGTCGAGGTGGAGTGCCAGTTTTGAGACGAGTAAGAGCAAATCCGAGTTGGCGCAGGGAGTTACTGAGCTGGTCTACTGCAGGGCGACCATCTCCACCTGATGGCATGGATTCTTTGCCGATGAAAATACGACCGCCGAGGGATGTGCCGGTGGTAAGAATGATGTTGCGTGTAGGAATATAACCGTGTTCAGCGGTCTCTACACCTATTACATGACGCGTCTGGAGTGCTTCTTTTTCATCAGAAGAACCCTCAACTTTGACTTCAACAACTGCATCTTCAAGTACATCCAGCATTGGCTGTGTGGCGATGACACGTTGCATTCGGAGGGTGTATTCGCTTTTGTCGCATTGTGCGCGGGTGGCCTGGACAGCGGGTCCGCGACTTGTATTGAGTGTCTTTTCCTGCAATGAAGTCAGATCGGCGTTGAATCCCATTTCACCGCCTAGGGCGTCGAGTTCGAATACGAGGTGGCTCTTGGCAAGTCCGCCAATCGAGGGATTGCATGGCATTTGCGCAATTGAATCCAGACGGCTGGTAATAAGGAGAGTTTGCACGCCCATGCGTGCGGCAATGAGGGCTGCTTCCGCACCTGCATGGCCGCCACCAACGACGATGATATCATACTTTGCTTGCATGGCGTTTATTATATCAAAACTAATTTGAATGTGGTTGATTAATTATCCTCTGCAGTGGGAGAGAAACTCACGCAGGTGCAGAGAGGCAGAGAGCGCAGAGTAAGGAGTATGAATGATTGCTTTCGCTATTGGGAGATAGGGAGTTTAGGAGATTAGGAGAGTGAGATTTAGAGTAAATATAAAATACTCTCTAATCCCGAGTCTCCCAATCTCCCAGTAGCGAAAGCAATGGATATGAGGCGGATTGTGTGTGGAGTGGGGGAGATGATTCTCACGCAGAGGCGCGGAGAGGCAGCGCAGAGGCGCAGAGAGGCAGAGAGCGCAGAGTTGTAGGATAATTGCTTTCGCTATTGGGAGATGGGGAGTTTAGGAGATCCGGAGTAGAGTAAATATAAAATACTCTCTAATCTCCGAACCTCCGAATCTCCCAGCAGCGAAAGCAAAAAGAAGTAGAGTCACTCCTTACTTTGCGATCTATGCGGCTAAAACCAATGAGTAAGATTGTTTAACTTGAAATCTTCTCTGCGCTCTCTGCATCTCCGCGCCTCTGCGTGAGACCTCACCCACCTGAAAGTCCACTCCCTATGGTTTTATTTGCTTTCGCTATTGGGAGATGGGGAGTT
>CADCOC010000039.1 GCA_902802945.1 uncultured bacterium
CACACGGGAAGCCGTGTGCGGGAAATCCGCACGCACGGTTTGAAGAGGGGGCGTCCGCACCGGAATCACCGAGGCGGAACGCTCTACTCCACAATGAACGGGCTGGATTGTGGCCTTTCCGCAGAACAGTGCTGTCGAGTCAGGTTCGGTCTCTCATTCAAGCCAGCAATGTTAGCGGCTGCATAAACATGTACTTTGTAGGCAGCATTCGCAGAAAGGCTGCGGACAAAGATGGCCCCAATGGTTTTCGGTTGCCAGGTTGTGTGTTTGTGAAAAGCGAGAGTCCCGACTTGACACTTGCCCACGAACTTGGCCACGCATTGGGACTGTGGGACTGTTACGACACATATAAGGCCTCAGAGGAGGACAGCGACGAGGATCCGCTCAAGGTCCCTGATGCCAAATTGCCAATTTCATCAGTCCGTTTCCAGTCCCGGCCACATGATTGGGGCCGTGAAACAGGCCGTGGCTTCTACGCCTCGACAGACACCTATGAAAGCATCCTCCAGCAGTTCCTCATGTATGGAGAAGAAATAGAGAATCACTACAACTTCGACATACCAGACGGTGCGGTGGACTGCCTCAACAACAACCACCATCAGGATGTGAGTCGTGGATTTGGCAAGATCGGTGCCCAAAATGTAAACCCTACAAGTGAAGGAGTGTGCGCAAAATGAAAAGAATTAAATTGGTGCTTCTAGCCGGTATGGCATCGTTGTTCGCCGTTGCGGCTTTAAGCTCGCCCCCTCTCCCAGAGGATACGATGTATGCGGTGCGGCGAATGTTGCGAGTCGCGCAGAAGCCGTTTCAGGACAACTTGACGCTGGACTACGAGGTAATCGAGCTCGACTACAGTCTGCCCGAGGTGTTTTTCGGGATGATCCGGCTCAAGGGCGACTGGCCGATTGAGCGGCGCAAGGCGGCTCTTGACGCATACCTCGCGGTCATGGCGGATACGGATTTTTCAGATACGGCTAACGACGATAGGGATCTGCCATATAAGGCAACGGCACAGTGCGCGGAGATGAACTACACGAACGCGCTTCCGTACATGCGCCGTCTCGTGCTGAACCCGACGATGAGCAAATGGAGGCGTATAACTGAAATTGGCAAACTTATAGAATTCTCGCCTGTCAACGACGAAACCACGGCTACGATTGAAACGATATTCACGAACCGCGTTGACTTCACGTGGAAAGACCGAGAGAAGTGCTTTGACTATGCTTCAAAGGTCGCTGCGGTAAGTCATTCAAATCTTGTCTCACAAACGGTCTGCGACAGGGCCGCTAGGGTCTTTACCCGCGAACCAACGGAATGGCAGCTCTATAGGGAGTATGATATTTTCTGGAAAAAATACTATGCGGGATATGCAATGAGTTCAAATCGGCTTGAATTTGCCCTGATGGCGTTGGCGAACACAAACATAACACAAAACAGTGATTGGGCGGTTTTTAAGAGGCGTTTCACTTTTGTAACCAATCAGCTTCACTCTGTCAGTCAGCCGCTGCCGTGGATCAACATGGGCAGTAGTGGAAATTGAGTTTGAAGGAGAACGTGTTATGACGTTTACAACCGTATTTCTAGCTACTGCGCTTTTCGTGCCGTCGATGCCGCCGCCGGAGTACGACGACTGCGAGGTAGTCACCAACTGCGTGTTTGACGCGTCACGGAATGACGCGAAGGAGTTTTCCGTACGAATCGAACTTGACGCAACTTCGTCCAACGGCGTTGAGGTCGTATTCGGCCGTGACGCGGACGGCGACGGCCGCTTGTCTAGGACTGAGGAGGAGATGTCCGTAGGGTACGACTGCGGCGAGTGGAAGGTCGCGAATCTCGTGACCGGCGACACGGTCTCCTGTGCGGGTACGCCTGGGCACGTTGCACTCAATTGGAAACTGCGCCTCAACAGGAATCGAACGCCGCGCACGCTTGCCGCTACGGTGAACGGCCAACCAACGTTCACGCAACTGGCCACGCCGCCGCCGTTCCTTTTCGATCCAACATGGAACGCCGCTAAGATAATCCGACGAGGACAATCCAATCCGAATCTGCGAGTGGAATGTTCGGTGGACAACGAACCCCTTGTCATGTACATCAGATAAAGGCGCGACCTTTTCGATGAAATTCTTCGGCACGGAATCTGACGATTTTGCTATAATGCCAATCACACCGCAATTGGTGTGACTGGACATCAGCACCGGGGAATCTATTTGCGGCCGGCGACGACCACCGATTCGATCTGCGTGTGCGCAAAATGGCACGGGTGGAGGCCGTTGACGCTCGCAGAGGCGTTTCGGCAGATGGATGCGGTGCTATAGTTGTTTGGGCGTGCGGATGTTCATGAGCGTGTGCCGCACGGAGAGGATTTAGCGGCTCTCTTCGGCTGCTTTGCTACATGTTTGGCGATATGGTCGCTCATCATGCGTTCGACTTCGTCTACCGTGTATACCTCGCCGCGGTCGGCCTCGCCCTCGGCCACGAGGAGGTCTTCGTACGCTTCCATCTTCTCGAGCTTCTCCTGGATTTCATCCCACGTGGAGGCGTTCACGAACACGCCGGCGGTGCGTCCGTTCTGCGTGACGATGATCGGGCGGCATCGAAAGATGCCGCCCGAAGGAAGCCTTATGCGGCGAAACCATGTCCCTCGCGGCGGAGTGCCGCCTCGAAATGGCGCGGGCCGTGCTTTTCGACAAGCGCCTTGACGCGGCTGACGATCTGGTCAACGTTGTTCGCCGTGATGTCGTATTTCGCCGCAACCTCCTTTGCCGGCATGTCATACTTCTTGCGGCAAACGTAGATTTCAAGGTTCCGGCGCGAGATGTCCTGTTCCGCCTTCAGCGTCTCAAGTGCACGCACGAGGGCGCGCCCGAGAATCTCGTGGTCAAGTGCCTCGCCCTGGTGTCCGCATGCAAACACGCCTTCAAGTGCCTTTGCGGTGCGCTCGACATATTTCGCGTGGACTTCTGCCCTGTCGTTGAGATGCGAAAGGTAGGCGCGAGCCTGCCAATAAAGCGACCAGAACCAGTCAGATTCTGTCTGGGGCATGTTTTCGCCGTATGCGGAAACATCCTTCTTGTGCATAAGCTTGTGGAACGACGCCTCCACGGCGTCCTCGCGGTCGGCGAGACAGTAACAGCCGTTGAGCATGTTGATGATCGGCTTCCGGAATTTCGTGTAGAAAGTCCCCCAGACGTCCGAGGTGGGGAAGGGAATGATGGCGGTGGTGTCGAACTTCATGTTGATCCTTTTGCGGGGGTGACGATTGCGTGTACAATCACTACTCGCACAAGAGTCGAAAAACTTACGAATCTTTTTGAATTCATTGATGGAGGGGGCATTCATTTTCATTCTTCCTTTCATTTTTCAATTCACAACACAGGAAGTATATCAAATACTTCCACAAATTTTCGCTCAACTCGCGAATGGCGCGGCTAGGCAACATTGGTGTGAAAGAAATAAGACACCTTGATGTTTAATATTGACAGAGGCAACAAGAACAAACAACAAAAGAAAGGAAAACAGTATGGCGAAAAGACCTTGCTACAGACCGCTGGAGAGACATGTCGGATACAGGACCGTGGAGTCTCCTGAGTTCACATGGCATCCCGGGTTCGCTTTTTCGCAGAAGCAGAAAAACGTCGTTGCCCTGCACGACGCCATCCACGGGATCGATCCGTCGGCGAAGGTGCTTGAGATTTCGAGCAAGTCTCTGCAGCCGCTCGGCGTGAGCCTGAGCGCCTTCAACCTGAAGTTCCCGCACGGCGGAGTCGAGTGCTCCGTGGAGTCGGTGTTTCAGGCGAGTAAGGTGTTCGACGGCGGGGTTGGCCCGTTCCTGGAACTCTACTCCCACGATTCGCGCGAAGTCCGCCACCATGTCCAGGAAGCGTCCGCCGGGCGTCGCCTTCTCGCCTTCGAACTTGATGGAGTCCGGTGGGATCTCGAGCCGAAGACGGCATTCTTCTATCATCTCTACATCAAGGCGCTGCTCGCCAATTCGAAGCTGGCCGAGGAGCTGAGGGAATTCGACGCATTCACTGACATCGAGTTCAATCCGAACAGACAGATCAACTGCCAGGCTGCTGCTGCGGCGTTTTACGTCTCGCTCTGCAGGACCGGAAGATTGGAAGAAGCGATGTCAAGCCGCGAAGCGTTTTTGCGCATGCTGTGATATCCAGCATGGCGCTTATGCACCGGTAGGGGCCGACCACCGGGCGGCCCGCAATTCCGGCGCGCTCGGTGATCGCGCCCTATCGTGCGGCGCGCTCGGATCACTCCAGCCAGAATTCTGCTACGTGTGCGGAAAAATCTCCGCTTTTTTTTGTGCAGATGCGAGTTTGTCGCATCTGTTGCGTTTATTGTTTTTGAGGGCTGTGAAAATTGTCCGAGAAAGGAAGTGAAGAAATGGATGAGAGCCCGTGAGCGGGTGCGGCAGATCGAGAAAAAGGTGCTGGAAAAGGTGCGGATGCAACTGAAGTTGCGTTTCGGCATTACGACTTTGTCGGCAATTCTCGGATAAGAATAAAGATTTCAAATGGAAGGAATAGGGTCGAAAGACTCCCCATGGTCCGCCGATTTTTGCTATACTGTCGGCGTTGGAGAAAGTAACTTGCATTCTCAATCAAAAAAATGAAGACAAAACGATGCGCGGACACATCGTCCGCTGTAAGCAATGTGATTTGCTGCCGTTTTGATTAAATTGGAAAGGAAACAAAAAATGATTAGAATAGTTGGCAAAAGAGGTAAGGGAAGTTTTGAGTCGCAGCTTGACGATGCGGCTAAGGGCTTGGATTTTGTGCGGATCGACTGTACGTCCAACAATACGGATCCGGTGATGAGGGAGGGGCTTTCGCCTTTCTACCTCGGTCCGGTGGAGTGCTACGATGGTCTTGTGTCGCAGACGTTTGAGCGTGCATGGCAGTGTGCGAAGGTCTATCCTTGGACAGTGGGCGCTGATGGGAATCCAAATGCGACCTACTTCTCCTGGCGCGATGCGATGTGGTCGGAGAAGGGGTTTGGGGATAAGATGTCGATCCGTTTCCCCGTAGGAAAGGCGAATGTTGGGAAGTGCCTTTACGCTTGGTGGAAGGTTGATGGGGAGTTCAAAAAACTCGGCTACATTGACGGACGGAAGCACATCTATCTTCCCCTATATGCGAAGGCCGTTGTGAAGACGGAGGCCTATCGCCGCCTCGTCGAGCTGCGTGACTCGGGGAAGAACCTTATGCTGATCGACTTCGACGGCTACAACCCCTGGCATCCACACTATGGCTTCACCTCCTACAATGACGTCATCCACTGTCCGCTTCTGAAGATGGGCCACGGCTTCGTCCTCGCAATGTTACTGGATGGGGTGATTCGCGTTGAGGATGGAGAGGTGAAGTACGCGGATGGGCTGATGGAACCTACGGCGCGCGTCTATTCGTCCGACCTTCGCAAGCTCACAGAGGAGCAAAAGCTCGAACGCGGCGCGAAGGCGGCGGGTGTGACGCTTGAGGAGTGGACGGCGCTTTCGCCTGAAGACCGCACGCTTCTGCGCACTGCGGCTAAGAAGGAAAACGTCTATGCTCGCGGCTTTACCAAGGCGGCTTGGAAGCGTCTTCCGATGGTTGAGAAGTTCGCGGTCATTCGGGGTGCAAATTGCAGGTGATGGGCTCATCGTCCCTCAGCAGCGAAATGTTGATGGAACTTCTCAAAGGGGAGATAGACACCAAATCAAAAAAAGAATCTTGATGTCGTAAGGTTAGGAAATAGGTGCTGTTTCTTATAGGTACAAGGAGATAAATCATGCAGAAAGACCTGAAGGAACAACTAGCCAGATGCATTGCGCTGATGCAGAAGGACGTAGCCGAATTCGAGGCGAAGTACCAGGGGCGCTTTGCCGAGCAGCCGCACGTAGGGTTTGGGAACCGCAAGACGCGCTGCGTAAACGAGGCGACGCTTCCGATCATCACGTGCCACCCATCATGCCTTGAGAAGTGCGCGGGGACCTGCTACGTGATCAACATCTGCACGAAACCGCGCCCGAATTGCCGCAGGTGCGAGGCGCGGAACACGGTCCTCCGCCGCATTGACCCGAACGCGTACTACGAGCACTTTTACCGCGAGGCGGAGCGCCTGCACCTGCCGATCCGCCTTTCAGACGGCGGCGACTTTGAGAACGCCGAACAGGTGAAGGCCTGCATCGCCGCCGCGCGCCGCCACCCGAATGTACACGCGATCCTGTACACGAAGCGTATCGAGCTTTTGCCGGAGCTTGTCGACTGCCCCTCGAACCTCCACGCCCGCTACTCCGCCTGGAAGGGCGACGAAGCGGGGGAGGCGGAGGCGCGCCGGCTTGGATTTGACGTGACGCATGTTGTTTGGGATGGCACGGGGAACTGTCCGTACCAGAAGTCACTTGCGCGCTTTCTTGCACGGAAGAACGAGATTGCCCGCGAACTGCGCGCGCAAGGACTTGACGCGAAGGCGGCACGCCGGCGCGCCGAACGCGAGACGGAGAAGGAAATCACGGTTTGGCATTGCAGGAACTGCGCGGAGCGCAGCTGCGGCTGCTGCGGTACGGGCGATATCCGCTTTAACGTAGTTGGTGAAGGCGATTGGGCCCTCAGGGCGGCAGAAAAAATGGTACGCGGATAAATCTTCAGTGTTTTTTGTGCAGATGCGAGTTTGTCGCATCTGTTGCGTTTATTGTTTTTGAGGGCTGTGAAAATTGTCCGAGAAAGGAAGTGAAGAAATGGATGAGAGCGGATGAGAGCAAGACTGGATATGGTGTGACGCACACGTTGAGTGAAACCGCCGAATTGCTGGGGATTTCGCGCGAGCGGGTGAGGCAGATCGAGAAGAAGGCGCTGGAAAAGGTGCGGATGCAGCTGAAGTTGCGTTACGGCATCACGACTTTGTCGGAAATTCTCGGATAGGTAACCATGCAAAAGTACATGGGTGATGGATACCCACATGAGCGAAGCAGAAAGGAGAAATGAATGGATTTAGAAACAGAGAGGCTGATTGACGAATCCCGGTCAAAGATGGAGGCGATCGTGTTCCTTAAAGACGGGACTGTTGAAAAGGTGGAGACTCCATACGGGAAGGAAATCCCTGAATGTGACCGCAGCCAGAATGTCCAGAGCCTCGTGGAAATGTATCGCGATTGGCCGCATAAGGGCTCGGCCCGGCTCTTCGCTTATCCTGACGGTAGCTTCGGCGCGGCCATTGACGAGTGAAGCGTCGGCTCGATGCCCAGTGAATGACCACAGACCGGAATTTGCCGGAATTTGTGAAGTAAGGAAGTAAGCCTCAGTAAGCCTCTCTCCGCCGATTTTTGCTATACTATAACTGTCGGAGGAAAACAGATGAGTACGAAATGCAGCTGGCTTGTGGCAAATGTCGATTGAAAAGGACGCCGCATTTGAGACTCCCTTCGTACCGGAAAAATGATATACTATTTGAGCCATGTGCGCTGGCGCACTGATTCTAAAACCTAAAGGAGATTTAGTCATGCCAATGAAGAAGACAGTTAAGAAAATCAAAAACGTGCTGATTACTTCAGCGTCGTTCCGTCCGAACTCCAACTCCCATGCGCTCTGCCAAAGAGTCGCGAAGGGTGCCTTTGATCTCGGTAGGAGGATATGAAATGAAAGTCCTGTTGGTTATACTTGGTATCGTCGTCGTTGCCGCGATTGCGGTGGTGGCGGGGTGCCGAATACTGGCAAGTCGCTCGACGGAGGCGACTGTGGCGCTGACGGCAAAGGTGCCGGGCAAGGTCGCGGTTGTCTATTATTCCCAATCGAAGGTCAGCAACACGGCGACTGTCGCGAAGTGGATCGCCAAGCACACGGGCGGCGAACTTGTCCCGATCGAGACCGTCGAGGCGTATCCAGACGCCTACGGAGACACACTCAAGGCCGCGAAGAAGGACATGGAGAACGGTGGAACGCGTGCGATCAAGGCTGTCCCCCCGCTCGACGGCTACGACGTGGTGTTCATCGGCTCGCCGATCTGGTACGGAACGTACGCGCCCCCGGTCGCGGAATTCTTCAAGACGCATTCGTTCGCAGGCAAGACGGTCGTGCCGTTCTGCACGCACGGCGGCGGAGGCGCGGGACGCTACTTCGTGGACGTGCGCAAGGCGTGTCCTGCCGCGACGGTCAAGGAAGGCCTGACGATTCGCGGCTCGAACCAGGTCGAGCGCCGCTTGGGCACGGGCGTGACGGTGCATCATACGGAAGACGACGTCGTCAATTGGCTCAACGCGGTTTTCGCCGCGACAGCCACTTCCGCGACAACGGGAGGCGCGCTGGGCTTCCAGACGGACACGTTCAAGACCAAGGAAGGCAAGGAGGTCGCGATCACGGCGATCAAGCACGCCAGCCTGCGCATCCAGTACGACGGGCTTGAAATCCAGGTCGATCCCGTGGCAAAGTACGCGCCCGAGACGGACTATTCGAAGTTTCCCAAGGCCGACGTCATCCTCGTCACCCACGAGCATTTCGACCACTTTGACCGAGACACCATCGCCGCGCTGAAGAAGGACGGCACGCAGATTATTGCGAATCCTGCCGTCCAGAAGATGCTCGGCTCCGGCACGGCGCTCACGAACGGCGAACAGCGCATGATCGCAAAAGACATCAAACTGGACGCCGTCCCTGCCTACAACACCACGCCGGGGCATACGCAGTTTCATCCCAAGGGACGCGACAACGGGTACGTATTGACAATCGACGGACTTCGCATCTACATCGCCGGCGACACCGAGGACATCCCGGAGATGGCGTCCCTTAAGGACATCGACGTTGCCTTTCTGCCCTGCAACCAGCCATATACGATGACGCCGGAGCAGGTCGCGAAGGCGGCGCGGACAATCAAGCCAAAGGTGTTGTTCCCCTATCACTATTCCAGCACACCGATCAAGAACGCCGTAGAACTCCTCGCCGGGAGCGGGATCGACGTGCGCATCAGGAACTACCAGTAATGGACTTCAAAGACAAGGTTGTCGTCATCACCGGCGGGGCGCAGGGCATTGGCAAGTGCATCGCCGAGTGCTTCGCGCGCGAAGGCGCGAAGGTTTATGTCATTGACATCCAGCAAGGGCCGTGGTTCGTCGGCGACCTTGCGGACAAGGCGACGCTTGAGCGCTTCGCTGGCGATGTCATCGCAAAGAGCGGAAAGGTCGATGTTCTCGTCAACAACGCGATGCCGCTCTTCAAGGGCATCGACGAATGCACGTACGAGGAGTTTGCCTACGCCCAGGCCGTCGGCGTAGTTGCGCCGTTCTATCTCGCGAAGCTGTTCAAGGACAGATTCGCCGAGGGAGCGTCCATCATCAACATCTCGTCATCACGCGACAGGATGAGCCAGCCGCAGAGCGAGAGCTACACCGCCGCCAAGGGCGGAATCGCCGCGCTCACGCACGCGCTCGCCGCCAGCCTCGCCGGACGCGTCCGCGTCAACTCGATTTCGCCCGGATGGATAGACACGTCGTTCAAAACCTACGACGGCCCGGATGCCTCGCAGCACTTCGCCGGGCGCGTCGGCAATCCAATGGACATCGCGAACATGGTTCTCTACCTCGCCTCCGACAAGGCGGGCTTCATCACGGGCGAGAACATCTGTATCGACGGCGGCATGACCCGCAACATGATCTACCACAACGACAATGGCTGGAGGCTGGAGAAATGAAAAAGGTACTGATGGCAGTGTGTGCGGTGGGACTTCTCGCGGCCGCGTGGTATCTCTGGCTGTCGCCTGTCGTGGTTGAGACATGTGCGCCGTCGTGTGAGAGCTTTTCGGACGGAGTCTTCGGGACGGGGACTCTTGAGGCGAAAAACCGCGTGTCCATCAGTCCGCGCAGCACGGGACAGATTGTGAAGCTTTACGCCGACCAGGGCGACGAGATCAAGAAGGGCGAGCCCCTGGTCGAACTGTTTTCCGACGACATCGTGCAGCAGTTGAAGGTTGCGCAGGCGGAGCTGGCAGTTGCACAGGAGGCTGTGAAGAGAATCGAGACTGAAATCGTCTCGGCCAAGGCGACGCTTGACCTGGCGGAGTCCAGCCACAGTCGCGTCGAGGCGCTTTTCCGGAAGGATTTCAAACCGAAGGCCGAGTACGAAAAGGCACTAGCGGCGCGCGATGTCGCACGTGCGGTCTACAATCAAGTTGCTGCGCGAAAACACGAAGCGGAACTGACGGTTGTCCGCCATAATGCGCAGATCGAGTATTGGAAGGTGAAGCTCTCCGAGACGAAGTTGCTCGCACCGTTCGACGGATATGTCGTGCGCCGGAACCGAGAACTCGGCGCGGTCGTGAATCCTGGCGTGTCGATCATGGATGTTGTTGACCGAAGCGAGATCTGGGCGTCCGTGTGGGTGGACGAGGTGCGCTTTGCGGACATCCAACCCGGCCAGCGCGCGGAAATCGAGCTGAGGGCGTTGAAGGGAAGGAAAATCGGCGGTGTCGTCCGCAGACTGGCGCGAGAGACGGATCGCGAGACGCGCGAACATCTCGTGGACATCGCGCTTGAGAGCCTGCCGGAGACGTGGTCGCTCGGAGAACGACTTGAGGCGATGATTGCCGTCGGCGCCGAGGAAAATCGCCTCGCGGTGCCGTCTTCACTGGTTCGATGGAAAGACGGAGCTCCTTTCCTGCTTGTCTTGCACGGCGGGCGCATCTGCCGCCAGCCGGTCAAACTCGGCGTTCGCACGCCCACAAAGACGGAAATCCTCACGGGCCTTGAGGAAGACGATCTTGTCGTTTGCGGGAATGACGGCAATCTCGGATATGTTGGGCGAAGGGCAAAGACGGCGAAATGATGAATCTTGCCATCAAGGACATTCGGCACAAGCTCGGACGGTTCGTCCTCACGACGGTGGGGATGAGCCTTCTTCTGATGGTCGTCATGGGCATGGGCGGCATCTACCGGGGATTAGTCGAGGAGGCGACGCTCATTATTGACCGCTCGGACGCCGACATCTGGGTCGTGCAGAAGGAAACCAAGGGCCCGTTCGCGGAGGTGTCGACACTTCCCCGAAACATGGAGGAGCGTATCGCGGCGATGGAGGGCGTTGAATCCGCGCGTCCGTTCGTCTCGCATACGATCCAACGCGATTATCACGGACGTGTTCTGCGGCTCACGGTACAGGGAATCCCGGACGACGGCTCGTGGCTGCCGCTTGTCAGGGGACGGCCTCTTTCCTGTGGGCATTTCGAGATGCTGGCGGACAAGTCCGCAAAGCTTCCCCTGGGCTCGGAGCTCAGGCTCGGCAATGACACGTACAAGGTCGTGGGCATAACGGAGAGACTCAACTCTCCGGCGGGGGATGCGATGGTATTCGTTTCGCTCAACGACGCGCTTGCGATCCGCGACCACCAGCCCGGCGAGGCGATACGCCACGAACGCGAGGCCCGCGTACGGCGCTTCGAGCATGTCGCGTACGGTAGCACGGCGGTTGACCATGCAGAGACTTTGCGTAGTGCGAGAGAGCGTCCGGCTGCTCTGCCGGGTCTTCGCATCGGCGCGGTTCTCGTCAAGGTGCGGCCAGGTTGGGATGTCGAGGATGTCAGGCGGCGCATTTCCGCGCTCCCTGACGTCATGGCCTACACGGCTGACGGGCAGCGCGAGATCATGCTGGGCGGCGTCGTCGCGCGCTCGCGTCGTCAGCAGGCGCTTTTCCGCAAGATACTCGGAGCCGTCTCGGCGGTCGTCATGATGCTTGTCCTCTACACGCTGACGCTGGACAAGATACACGACATCGCCATGCTCAAGCTGCTTGGCGCGCGGCAAGGCGTAATCGTGGGGATGATCCTTCAGCAGGCATTGCTCATCGGGTGTCTCTCCTTTGCGCTCGCCTGTCTCATAGGCAATTGGGCCTATCCGCATTTTCCGAGGCGCGTGGTGATCGTTCGCGGCGATCAGGTTGTGCTCTTTGCCGTCGTTGTCGGGATTTCTGCACTCGCCAGTCTTATCGGTATCCGCAAGGCGCTGCGGACGGACGTGGGGGAGGTGCTGTCATGAAGGAAGCGCTGATCGCCGAAAACCTCTGCAAACACTATGGCAAGGGCAACACGTCCGTCGTCGCGCTTGACAACGTGTCGCTCGCGCTTCGCACTGGGGAGGTCGTCGCCCTGCTCGGTCCGTCGGGTGCCGGGAAGTCAACGCTTCTGACGGCACTCGGCCTTATCCGTGCGCCGGACTCCGGATCTATCGCCATCGGCGGCCAGATCGTGTTCGATAACGGCTATCGGACGGATCCGGCCGCGTTCCGGCGCAAGCACCTGGGCTTCGTGTTCCAGCGGGCGAACCTACTGCCGTTTCTGACAGCGGAGGAGAACGTGCGTCTGCCGATGGAGCTGGACGGCCTTGGCGCTCGTGCGTCTGCTGCCCGCGCCCGCGAGCTCATCGAGAGCTTCGGTCTGGCGAATCGGCGCGACAATCTGCCTTCGGAGCTTTCAGGCGGGCAGCAGCAGCGCGTCGCCATAGCCCGCGCGCTGGCGAATCGCCCCGAACTGCTTTTCGCAGACGAGCCTACTGCGGCTCTTGACAGCGCCCTCGGGCGGCTTGTGATGGAGATGCTCAGGGATGTCGCGCACGAACATCAGACGGCGGTCCTCGTCGTCACGCACGACACGCGTGCGCTTGACGTCTTTGACCGTGTCCTGAAAATGGAAGACGGCCGCATCTGCGGACAGGAAAGATCCGCAGACGTTGCCAACGAAAGGAGTCGCAGGGAATGAATGTGTTGATGGCCTTCCTCGGTGGTGGAACCGGTAGCGTTCTGCGATATCTCGTGGGAATTTGGATCGGCTCGGCGGCATTTCCGTGGGCAACGTTCGCCGTGAACGCCATCGGGAGCGTCGCAATCGGCATCGCGGCCGTAGCGCTTGGGTACTGGATTACAAGGCACTGAATGCCAGAAAGGGGATCGAAATGAAGATAAGGACAAGTTCAACCGCGCTTAGGAACTAACAATGAAAGCCGCATCCAAACTCATCGCGCTTACGTCGCTCGGCCTAGCAATGTTGCTGGGCGGCGGATGCGCCAATCTAAAGGAGAACACAAAGATGGACTCCATCTATCAGTTCACGGCCAAAGGCCGCAACGGCAACATCGTCAAGCGGTTTCATCCCACAACAACGCCCGAAACCATCGACGCGGAAATCGCGAAATTGCTGAAATGACAATCGTAAAAATCACAGTTCTTGAAACTTCGCTGAAGAAGGACTTGGCCGACGAGTACGCCGTGCCAAATCTGGAACCCTGCCCGGTGCTCAAGCCGGGGCAGGTGTTCTACGCGACGAACACGTGTCCCAAGGGTATGTGCGACGCCGCGTGGCGCACGATCAACCAGTATGTCTTCGCCCTCGCCTGCGGAGTGCGCGAGTTCTACGGAGGCGGATGGATGAAGGAGCCTGGCAAGGTCATCACCTGCTGCAACGACGGCTTGCGTCCGGTGTATTTCAAGCTGGAGGCCACCAACGAACAGGCTGGGCCATTTCTCGGCAGGGACTGAAAGAGATAAACATGAAGAAGGTTAAAATCACAATTCTCAAGACGACACTCGACAAGGAACTTGCGGCGGAATACGGCATCGACGGGCTGACCGCCTGTCCGGTGACGAAAGCGACCTTCGATCATGGCAGGAGGATATGATGGCAGGGCATGGCCGTGTATTGCCTAGATGAGGACTCGTTTGAGTTTCCTCCTGCGGAGGATGCCGAGTCGGAGAGCGGATTGCTCGCCATCGGCGGTGACTTCCGCCCTGAGCGGTTGCTGAACGCATATTCGGGGGGCATCTTCCCATGGCCAGTCGCGGAGGGCGAGCCGATAACCTGGTTCTCGCCAGACCCGCGGTTCGTTCTGAAGGCGGCGGATCTGCACATTCCGAAGTCGCTTGCAAAGACGCTCCGGAAGGGGCTATTTGAGTATCGCGTCGATACGGCGTTCCCCGAGATGATCCACGCCTGTGCGGCCGTGCCGCGTCCGGAACAGGACGGTACGTGGATTACCGATGAGCTCGAGAGGGGATACTGCGAACTCAACCGATGCGGATTCGCGCACTCCTTCGAGTCGTGGCAGGATGGACGTCTCGTCGGTGGCTTCTACGGCGTGTCGATCGGACCGTGTTTCTTTGGCGAGTCGATGTTTGCGACGGTTCCTGATGCGAGCAAGTGCGCCTTCGCCACCTTCGCCCGTCGGATGTTCGACAACGGCGTTCCCTGGATTGACTGCCAGGTTTACACGGAACATCTCGCCCGCTTCGGTGCGAAGGAAATTCCCCGCGCCGAGTATCTGGAGATGCTGAACTCGGCACTCTTCTCAATCGCAAAACACAAAAGGAAACAGACTGAATCTATGTCAGGAGAAAAAGATGACTGATGAACAGATATGCCTGATTGGGCGCGAGTTCCGGCACTTCAAAGGCAACCGCTATCGCCTCGAAGGATTCGCAAAGGACTCCGAGACGCTGGAGGAGATGGTCGTGTACCGTGCGCTCTATGGCGAGGGCGGCCTCTGGGTGCGTCCGGCGAAGATGTTCTTCGAGACCATTGAGCGCGAAGGAAAGAAGATGAAGCGATTTGAACTCGTGGAGGATGCAAGATGAAAAACCTGCGCGAAACGTTTCGAGACATGCCGCCCGACGAGATGCGCGAGGCGTCGCGTGAGGCGGAAATCGCCGAATGGCGCGCCAGCAACCGCTTTTGCGGACGTTGCGGTGCGGAGATGAAGCCGCATGCCGATCCGAACGAGCGTGCGCTCGTCTGCTCGGCCTGTGGCTACACGGCGTACCCGAAGATATCGCCTGCCGTGATAGTCCTCGTCACAAAAGGCGAGAAGGTGCTCCTCCAGCGGAACACACACTACCGTGGAGTCGTGTGGTCGCTTGTCGCCGGTTTCGTCGATCCGGGTGAGAGCCTTGAGGACGCCATCCGCCGTGAAGCCCGCGAAGAGGCTTCAATCGAGGTGAAGGACATTCGCTACTTCGGCTCGCAGACGTGGCCGTTCCCGTCGAACATCATGATCGGCTTCCGCGCCGAGTACGCGGGTGGGGAACTCACGCCCGACGGCGAGGAGGTCGTGGAGTCGGGATGGTTCGACCGCGAACACCTGCCGGAGATACCGCGCCACGGTTCGATTGCGCGGGCCATGCTCGACGCATGGATTGCAGAATCTCGCAAAGGTGAACGAGAAGAGGCGATGCGCCTCTTCGAGAAGTGCATCAATACAAACGACTTGGAGCTGGGCCGCAAACTGATTGCGGAAACGGCGGCGTTCAAGACGCCCGTTTCGCCCACACCGCTCTACGGCGCGGAAGGGTATTTGAGCATCGTCAGCCTCATGCGGAAGAGTTTTCCGGACGTGCAGTGGAAGCTTGTCGATATGGCGGTGGACGAGAGGACGGTCGCCGTCCAGTGGGAATGCTCTGGCACGTTCAACGGCGAAGCGCCGTTCGCCGGACTTCAGCCGAACGGACGCCGCTTCACGACCACGGTCATGAACTTCTACTCGTTCGACGCCGACGGCAAGATCTGCAAAGACGTCGCCGCAACCGGCATTGCGGGCATCCTGCAAGGCATCGGCGCGATTCCATGAAAGCGATACTCTACGCATTTCTGGCGGCGTTTTTCTACGCTAGCAATATCCTGGTATCAAAGAATTTTTCTGGTGATTCTCCGCATTGACTTTTGGCAATAAAAAGAGTACACTTTTATTTGCCAAAAGAACTCTAGAAGATGAAAGACTCAATCATACGATACCTATCCGAGGGCTTCGGTCGGGTCGAGGGAGGCGAAAGCATCACGCTCCCCCGCTCCTTGCCTTTGGTTGTCACTTCCGGTTACAGATTCCGCAAGTGCAAGGTTCTAGGGGTCGAATGCATCTTGGCGATAGCTGTAGAAAACGCCGTACACACGCCAAGGCGTGTCCAAAAACAGCTTGCGCTTGTGGAGTCTGAGACGAAGATGCCGGTAGTGTTCGCGACTCGGCGGCTGCAACCACATGACAAGGCCCGCTATGTTGCCCTGCGCGTCCCTCTTGTCGTTCCCGGAAAGGTAGCGTATCTCCCGTTCGCAGGGGCGATGCAGGACACGTCCCGACGCGATTTTGTCGTCAACGGCTCGACTGTCTCCGCTGTGGCGCAGCAAGTTGTTCTCGCGTTCCTTGAACATCGCATCGCCGCGCCCGTTGGCGCAAAGGAGGTGGCGGAACTGCTAGGCTATTCGATCCCTGCCGTCCAGAACTCGTTTCGGGAGCTTGAGTATTTTGGTATCGGAGAAAGGAACAAGCGAAAGTCATCGCGCGCATTTGAGTTCGTGTTCTCGGATGTTGGACGCAGGCTGTGGGAAAAAGCCAGACCGTTTCTGGCGTCGCCCGTTCGCAAGGTCGTGGGACTTGCCACACAGCCGCATAAGGGATGTGTCGTCGCAGGAGTTGACGCACTGGCGGCGCTCGGACGACTCAACGACCAGCCGCCGACGGTATTTGCAACTGCCTTCGACGGGTTCGCCAAGCGTGGCTTCGACGTCGTTTCCACCATCGGTGCGCCGCATCTTCTTCAGTTGTGGTCATACGCGCCTCAGCGTCTTGGCGGGGATAGTGGGATGGACGTGCTTTCCCTTGTCCTTTCGCTTGCCGACGAGCGTGACGACCGCGTGCAGATCGAGATCGACAGGATATTGGAGGGGTTTAAATGGTAAGAGGGCTGGATGTGTTCAGGGATTTCTTCGCCGACTACCGCGACTGCTACGTGCTGATCGGCGGGAGTGCATGCGACGTGTACTTCACTGATCAGGAGATCCCGTTTCGAGTGACGCACGACCTTGACATGATCCTCTGCGTAGAGGCGCTGACGCCGGCGTTCTTCAACCACTTCTGGGAGTTCATTCGCGCCGGCGGTTATGTCCACAGGCAGAAATCGGACGGCCACAGGCAGTTCTATAGATTCACCGCGCCGACGGAACCAGGCTATCCAGCGATGCTGGAACTGTTCGCAAGGAAGGCGGACTTCCTGCCGGAGAACGCCGAAGGACATCTAACGCCCATCCCGGCGGGCGAAGAGGCGTCCAGCCTCTCTGGGATACTGCTCGACCAGGCCTACTATGACTTTGTGATGTCGAACCGCCGCGAGATTGACGGCGTGACAGTGCTTGAACCGATTGCCCTGATCATCCTTAAGGCGGTGGCATGGCTTGACTTGACTGTAAAGAAAGAACAGGGCGACACCCACGCCTACGGGAAGGACATCAGCAAGCACAAGAACGACATTGCGCGAATCGTCGCCACGATCCCCGTTCGCGACTACGCCCTGCCGGATGCGATAAAGGCGAAGATGCGCGAGTTCATGGTGCGGTATGTGGATGCCGAGATTGACGTGTCAGCCTTGGGCGTTCCGCTGAATGCCGCCGACGTCAAGCAGCGGCTAGCGGAGTGCTTGGGATTGTCAAAGTAAACAGAAATTATAAGCAGTGACGACAACTATCACAACATCAACGACATTTTCAACGCCAGAGAGGAACATGAACCATGCCTAAGGAAATCGAACCTAAACTGAAACTCATTAGCACCTATTTGAGTTCGCAAGAGTTGTTTGTAATTCCCGAATACCAGCGAAGTTATTCGTGGACGATACCGGAATGCGACAAGTTATGGCAAGACGTCGAGACTTTTTCCCTAAGATAAGAAGAAATATCAAAATGAAGGGAATCCAACCAATGATAGACAACAAACCATTCGCGATGTTCTTCAACGCGAGCCCGCGCAAGGGCTGGAACACGCACAAGATGCTCGAGGCCGCCAAGGCAGGAGCTGAGGAGGCTGGTGCCGTCACGGAACTCGTCAACCTCTACGACATCAAGTTCCCTGGCTGCAGGAGCTGTTTCGCCTGCAAGCTCAAGAACGCAAAGACCAACGGCGTGTGCGCGCTGCGCGACGACCTCAGGCCGATTCTCGAGCGGGCGCGACAGGCGGACGTCCTTGTTCTCGGTGCGCCGAGCTACTTTGGCTACCCGACCGGCGTTTACCGCGCCTTTCTGGAAAGGCTGGCATTCCCCGTTTACTCGTACCATTACGAGAACGGACAGCCCCTCGTCTGCCGCGACAAGGTGATCGAGACCGCGAACATCTTCACGATGAACATACCTGAAAAGTGGTTGGACGAGTGGAAATATCCACAGGTTCTCGAATCGAACACGCAGACGCTCAAGACCGTCTTCGGCGCATCCGAATCGCTATACGCCTGCGACACCTACCAGTTCACAGACTACTCGCGCTACGACATCACGCTCTTTGACGAGGCGGCGAAACGTGCCCACCGCGACGCGCAGTTCCCCATAGACCTCGCCAACGCCCGCGCCCTCGGCAAGCGGCTAGTCGAAAAGGCGGTCAAGAAGATATGAAAGACATACTCTATGCATTAAAGGTGTTGCTGCGGGGTGTCGGGGCGATGCCGATGGCCGTGATGCTCTGTCTCGGCGCGACGATGCTCGCGGGATGTGTTTCCTGCGGCATGACAGAACGAGGAAATAAGAAAGAGGCGGAAAACATGTTTGTAACGCGAATCGCCGAAATCGAGGTTCATCCTGAATGGCTGGAGGCGTATCTCGCCGCCGCCGGGACGGTCGGAGCCGAATCGGTCGCGAAGGAGCCGGGCGTCATCTGCATCTTCCCGATGCAGAAGAAGGAGTCGCCGACCTCCATCCGCATCGTGGAGATCTACCGCAGCGAAGAGGCGTACAAGGAACATCTCGCGACGCCGCACTTCCGCAAATACAAGGAGGGCACGCCGCACATGATCAAGTCGCTGAAGCTCGTGCCCATGCAGCCGCTTGATCCTGAACATGCGGACAGCATCTTCAAGAAGTGGTTGCTGAAGTGACGACTTTGGGATGGAGAGCTGAAACTTGAAACGCGGGCTTGTACTTGAAGGTGGGGCGATGCGCGGGCTGTTCACGGCCGGCGTCCTCGACGTCCTGATGGAGCGCGGTGTCGCGTTTGATGGCATCGTCGGCGTGTCCGCCGGGGCGTGCTTCGGGTGCAACTACAAGAGCGGACAGATCGGCCGCGTTATCCGCTACAACAAGCGCTTCGCCCGCGATCCGCGCTACTGCTCGTGGAAGTCGTTCCTGACGACCGGTGACCTGTTCGGCGCAGAGTTCTGCTATCGGACGCTTCCAATGGAATTGGACGTGTTCGACGCTGCGGCATACGAGGCGAACCCGATGGAATTCCACATCGTGGTCACCGACTGTGCGACGGGAAAGCCTGTGTACAGGCGTCTCGACAAGGCCGATGCTCGCGCGTTCGACTGGATTCGTGCATCCGCCTCGATGCCGCTCGTTTCGCGTCCCGTCGCGATCGACGGCGGACTGTACCTCGACGGCGGTCTCTCGGACGGAATCCCGCTCCGCTATTTCGAGTCAATCGGCTATGAGCAAAACGTGGTGATCACGACGCGTCCGCACGGCTACCGCAAGTTCCCGAAAAAGAGAATGTGCCTCCTCAAGCCGCTCCTCAATCGCCACCCGGCCATCTACCAGGCGCTGAAAAACCGCCATGTCTGGTACAACGAGACGCTCGAGTACATCGACTCGCGCGTCGCCGCCGGCAAGGCCATCCTCATCGCGCCGAAGGAACCGCTTGAAATCTCGCGCGTCTGCCACGACCCGGACGTGATGCAACGCATCTACGACATCGGCCGCAAGGCCGGCGAAGCCGCAACAACGACGAATGGTTCTTCGCGCATCTGATCGACGGCCACCGCAGACGGCATGTGCGTTTGCGCGAACCGAAGCTCGCCCCACCATTTGCTGCTCTTTTTGCCGTTCGGGCGTTTGGATTTTTGCTATACTATCTTTCCCCAATAACTAGACAAGAAGGAATATCATAATGAAAAAACCAGTTGTTGCTCTTGCCGCGCTGACGGCTTCCGCCGTATTTTGTCTGAACGCCGCGGAGAATAATCTCAAGCCCAAGGCGCTCGTAATCATGCTGGACGGCATGCGCGCCGACTCGATCGAGAACGTGTACACGCCGAATCTGCGGATGCTTCGCGACGGGAAGTGGCAGCCCGGCTACAAGTGCGCGTGGTCCCTGAGCGCCCACACGATCTACGACGCGATCACCGTGAGCGGCCCCAACCACACCTCGATCGCCACGGGCGTGACATCGAAGAAGCACACCATCAAGCAGAACGGCAAGAGCACCTGCGACTTCAAGAAGTGGCCGAGCTGGCTCGTGCGCGTGGCGGACGCTAGGCCCGGGACGAAGGGTCTCTTCATGTACTCGTGGAGGTGGGACCACCAGATATCGCCCGATCCAAGGATTGAATTCATCCATGGCAGCGATGCCGCGAATGCCGTCGCCATGCCCAAGCGCCTGGCTGCGCCCGACGTTCCCGACTGCGTGCAGTGGTACATCGACTGGCCCGACCATGGCGGACACGGCTTCGGCTACTACCCCTACACGATCGGCCACCTCAACACGGTATATCTCTCCGACAAGGCGATCGGCGACGCCCTGAAGGCGATCGCCTCGCGTCCGACGTTCAAGGACGAGGACTGGATGATCATCGTCACGGCGGACCACGGCGGCTACTGGCGCACGCACGGTCTCTGGGGCGGACACTGCGAGACGATCCCGTTCCTCGTGGCCGGCCGCAACGTCTCACAGGGACGCCTTCCCGGCATCCCCCGCAACTACGATGCCGCGCCGACGGTGCTCACGCACTTCGGGATCGACTGGAGCAGTTTCGACCTCGACGGCAAGACCGTCGGCACCGAGACCGTCACCGACGCGAAGCGCTGTCTCAAGGACGGCCTCGCCGTGTACATGCCGTTCGAGGGCAAGGCCCCGGCCGCCTTCGCGAACGCCGCCAAGGGCGGTGTGACCGCCGAGCCGCGCGGCAAGGCGGCAATCGTCGGGAAGGGCGGCTTCCTCGGCGGCTGTCTGCATCTGGAGGATGCGACGAACAAAACGGGCAGCGTGTGCCTGAAGGGTTCCGAGAAGCTTGCGTTCGAGAATGGCGCCGAGTTCGCCATCGCGATGTGGGTGAAGATGCCCGAGGCGCAGAAAGGCGACTCCGTGATCGTCGCGAACAAGGACTGGCACAAGGGCTCCAACCCCGGCATCCTCGTGACCGGCAACAAGCAGATTCAGTCGAAGGTCGGCGGCGTGTGCTTCAACGCCGGCATGAGCAGCGGCCGCCCCCGCATCGACGTGGGCCCGTATGACATTGAGTTCGGCAAGTGGACCTTCTACGCGGTGACGCGCGGTCCCGACGGCGTGCTCGGCTACTACCAGGGCGGACGCGACGGCTACCTCTACCGCATCGCCTTCAACGCCAAGGACATCAACTTCAAGACGGGTCTTCCGTTCTTCCTCGGACAGGACGGCACCGGCAAGTACCCGGCCGCGTTCAACGGCGACATCGACGACTTCGCGCTCTGGACGCGTTCGCTCTCGTATGAGGACGTGCGTAAGATCTACGAGGCGGGACGCAACGGCATCCCCCTCGGCGACCTGCTGTAATTCAACCAGAACAGAAACAAAAAAAGGAGGCATGAGAGGATGAAGAGACTAGTGTTGGCAGTTTGTCTTGCGGCGCTTTGCGTGCAGGCGAAACCGAGGCGTCATCCGGCGTATGAGCCCGACGGTAAGCCTGTTTCGGGCAAGGCCGCGCAGGCGGAGAACCTGTTCTTCAACGCGAAGGCCACGGCCACTGGGCAGTTCGGAAACTTCGAGCCGAAGCTCGCCGTGGACGGAAAGCGCGAAGACAGCGCGACGCACTGGGCCGCCGAGAACCTGCCGCAGGCGCTGACTGTCGACATGGGCGCGGCGAAGCCGCTCTCCGAAATCCTCTTCGTGCCGTACTGGAAAGACGGACGCATCTACGGGTTCAAGATCGAAGGCAGCACAGACGGCAAGTCGTGGAAGATGCTCGCCGACCAGACGGCGAACTCCATCTGCGCCGGCTCGGCGGGCTTCACGCTCGACTTCGATCCCGTGGAGGTCCGTTACGTGCGCGCCACGGTCGTATCCAACTCGCGGGGCGCGAAGCCCGGTGCCCACATCGTGGAGATCGAGGGTTACGCCCGCGCAGGGGGTGCGAAGAACGCGAAAAGCACGTTCCTTGCGGGCGACATCTTCGCGCGCTACGACCGCGACGTGATGGTGGATGTGAAGAAGCTCGCGCCTATCGCGAAACTGCGCGGCTGGCGTGGCGAGCGCGTGAGCGCGATGCTCGTCGCGTCGTCGCAGGGCGGCTTCCAGGAGCTGCGCCTCGCCGCCGCCGATCCCAAGGCGCGCCTCGACGTGCTGCGCTACACGCTCGGCAACGGCACGCTCTACGGCGACATCCTCGACGGAACGACCGAGACGTCCTTCAAGGGCGTCACGCGTCCTGTCGTCTACACCTACGACATCCCGGCGAACGCCTCCGGCACGATCCGCGATACGGTGACGGCGTTCATCAACGGCGAGCGCCGCGACCTGCCCGTTGAGATTACGGTCGTACCGCGCACGCTCCCGCCCGTCAAGGACTGGAAGTTCCACCTTGACCTCTGGCAGCACCCGGACGCCATCGCGCGCTGGCACGACGTCCCGTTTGGAAGTGACGAACACCTTCGTCTGCTTCTCCCCTACAACAAGATACTCGCCGACCTCGGGCAGAAGACGATCACGGTGACCCTCATCGACGAAGCGTGGGGCCAACAGACATACGACCGGTTCCGCTCCAACGTGAAGGCGACGAAGCATGCAGACGGTTCGTGGACATACGACTACACGCTCTTCGACAAGTTCGTGGAGAGCATGGAAGCGGCCGGCGTGAAGGGGCAGATCGACTGCTACTCGATGCTCCCGTGGACGCTCAAGTTCCGCTACTTCGACGAGAAGAGCGGGCGCAGCGTCGCTCCGCGCATGGAGCCGGGAAGCGCGGCGTACGAGGATTTCTGGGGGCACCTCCTCGCAGACCTCTGCCGCCACACGAAGGAGAAGGGCTGGTTCGAGCGCACGAAGATCGCGCTCGACGAGCGTCCCGACAAGCTCATCCGGCCCGCGCTCGCGGTGCTTCACAAGTACGCGCCCGGCATGGAAATGGTGATGGCGTGCAACCATCCGTCCCAACTCAATGCAGCTACGTTTGACGTCTCCTACGGCTACTGGCACAGCGATGGGCTTGCGAAGTACGCGGCCGAGCGTCGCGCCCAGGGCAAGTTCACCACGTACTACGTTTGCTGCAGCCCGGCGCGTCCGAATACGTTCATCTTCAGCGATCCGGCGGAGAGCGCATGGCTCGCGCCTCTTTCGGCGGCGAAGGGCTTTGACGGTCTTCTCCGTTGGGCGTGGTGCAGCTGGGTGGAAAATCCGCTCGACAGCCAGGACTTCACGTCATGGCCTTCGGGCGACACGTCGCTCGTCTATCCCGGCCCGCGTCTTTCGCTCCGTGCGCTCCTTCTGCGCGATGGCATTGAGGCGTTCGAGAAAGCGCAGATACTTGGCGTGGGCAACATCCCCGAGCTCAAGGTGTTCACTGTGAAGCGCGGCGGTGAGGCCGGCGTACACGCGGCGGACGTCCGTGCGCTCGACACGGCTCTCAATAAGTGAGTGAGTCGGCCGCAGGCCTTCTTGTCGTCAAGGTGCTTTCAGGGCGCAGAGGCTCTGGCCGGGCTTGAACTCGGCGATGCCGGCAGTCTGCCACGTGCCGTCGGGTGACTTCGCCATGACGATCGCCTTTGTACCTTGCGGAAGCGAGATGAGCAGGTGGTCGTTCATGTCGTGCGACTCGCCGTAGGTCGTCCCCTTGGCCATCACCTTTCCGGTACCAGGCGCGACGAGGCAGATTTCGACAGGGCGGCGCGTTCTGGATTCGTCGCGTGCCACGAACGCAACGCGCGCGGTCGGGATTCCCTTGCCGAAGCGTTTGTAGCTTGCGGTCACGTCGTCCGCAGGTACGCTGGTCGGGGCATCAGGTTTCCCCCATGTCTTCCAGAACCACGTTCCGTCGGGACTCCAGCGTGCGGCGTAGATGCGCGTGCGAGGGGAGGAGCCGTCAGCCTGTCCGGCGTAGGACGCGAACCACGACTGGTCGGGCGGCGCGATCTTGCCGTCCTCAGGGTCGTTGAAGAAGTGCCACGTCCCCGCATCGTAGTACTCGGCCCACGAGTGGTTGCCGGGCATGGTCGTCCAGTTGCATCCCGTGAAGCGGGCGGGGATGCCGCACGCGCGGTAGGCGTCGATCTGCAGGATCGCGAGGCCCGTGCAGGAGGCCATGTGGATGCGCATGGAGTGGAACGGCGACTGGTCGGGCTTGTCGCGCTTGGTGTTGTAGTGTACGCCGAGAAGGTTCCCGATTTTCGAGTTGATGATCTGAACTGCCTCGCCCGTCGTCTTGCAGTCCTTGACAAGCGGCCAGAACTTCTCGCGGAAAAGCGGGCGCCAATCGTCCACCTCTTCGCCGATGGACGAGTACGGCAGCACGTACTCGCGGAAGATCTCGTCCGTGATCGTGTCGCGCCACGGTGCGGTGTGGCGAGCCTCCTGTGCGAGCTTCACGTTCGCGCGCAGGTACGCCTCGCTCACGACGCCACGGTCCTTCGTCGGCATGTACCGGACGAGAAAGGCGTAATCGCCGTCTTCCTCCGCCGCGCCGACGGAGAGTGCGGCGAATGCCGCAAATGCCGCGCTCATAAGGAGCGCCTTGACGGGCAAACGCTTGCCCGCCCAATTGGTGTGCTTTGGATTCATGGCAAGAGTATACCAAAAAAGAACGGTTTTTTGGTATAATATCGGCCCTTAAATGAAGGAGCCCCATAATGAAAGCCGAAAGATCGTTTGAAAATTCCAGTACATGCAAACCGTACGTGCGGTTTATGTTCGCGGTGGCCATGTGTGCCGCATCGCTGTTCGCGGCGCCGCAGCAGAATTTCGCTACGGACGTTGAGGCGTATCTCGCCGCGCACAAGATCGCGGGCGTGGAGTCGTTCCAGGGGCTCCTCAAGGTGATGGGCGAGCCGTGCGGCGCGGCGGCGACCATCGACGCCACGGTGCAGCCGAAGCACAAGGCGAAGAAGGTGCGCCTGTGGGGCATCTCCCTGCTGTCCGTGTACAAGTCGTGGGGACTCGACGTGGCGGAGTTCGACCCGGAGGCGGCGGCGCAGGGCGATTTGCCGGACGTGGTGGTCATCGCCATCCATAGCGGTCCCGACTACTCGAAGGGACTTGTCGACGCGATGTTCCGCGCGGCGGCGGAAGGCGTCCACGTGATTTCGCTCTGCCCTACGGATCAGTGGAGCGCCGCAATCGCGAAGCGCCTCGGCTTCACCTACGGCGGCGTGCTCACGATCGGCCCGGCCGAAAAGGGCGGTGCGCTCATCCCCAATTGTCCGAAGCTATTCGAGGGATTCCCCGCGAAGGCGCGCCTCAACGCCGAGTTCGGTGCGATCGCCAAGGTACAGCACGGCATGTACCTGACCTACGATACGTGCCTGATGTGCGTGGCGGACGCCGGGAAGGGACGCATCGCAAGCGCCATCGCGCAGTATCCTGTTGGACGCGGTGCCGTCACGCTTGTGGGGCCTGACCTCATACGCAATCCGGACGACCCCGCCTGCAAGCGGTTGCTTTTGAACCTGATCGACCTCCTGCCGCCCGCGCCGAAGGCGTTGAAGCTGCCGTTCATCTACCATCCCGTCCCGCCCGAGGGCAAGCCGTACTTCGAGCTGCGCGTGCCGGGATCGCGGAACGAGTACATCACGGCGGCGCGTCCGCCGGACCACCTCTGGCACCCCGCGCTCTTCTTCTCGTGGAAGCAGGTCAACGGACACAGCTTCTGGGAGCCGCGCCGCGACGGCGCCGCGAACAGGGTCGTGTCGCACAGCGAGACGCCTATGGCGGACGGCGCGATCTTCGAATCCGAGCTCGCCTACGAGTTGAAGGGACGCGCGATCCTGCGCGAACGCCGCACGGTGAAGGCGACGGTGAAGCCGGACGGCGGCTATTCGCTCGACTGGACCGGACGCTTCGAGGCGCTGGACGACCTTGCGTTCACCGTCGCCAAGCCGAAGTGGGACAAGAAAGCTGGCACCGCCAACGGCGGCGGATACGCCGGGCTTTCGATGCGCCTCGCGAGCAACGCCGACTTCGAGTACTCCTGCACGAACACGCTCGGCAACGCAAGCACCCGGTGCATGGGCGACCTCTCGCCGCGCATCGACGTCTACGCGAAGTCGAAACGCACGGGCGAGACGACGCGCGTCTCGTTCATCGCCGACCGTCCCACGCACAACTACACGCTCTTCCAGCCGGAGCGCAACGACAACGCGGGTTTCTATTTCGTCTGCTTCGCCGAGGCGTTCAACAGCGACCTCAAGATGAAGAAGGGCGAGAAGCGCGATTTCCATTACGTAGTCGAAGTGGGGGCACAATGAAAAAGGAACTGACGCAATTTATGGCATCCGCAATCGCGGTAATGGGCGTTGCGGCGGCGACATCTCCGTCGCTCGTCGCCGCGCCCACGGGCACGGAATGGAAGGAGCCGGAGAATTTGTCGTTCGGGCGCGAGGAGCGCCGCGCGGCGTTCTCCAGCTTCGACACGCTTGAAAACGCGCTGAAGATTCTCCCCGAGTTCTCGGAGCGCACAATCTCGCTCGACTCCGAGACGGCGTGGAAGTTCAAGTGGTCGCCTGACCCGGCATCGCGTCCAGTCGGGTTCGAGAAGCCGAGCTACGACGTTTCGGGCTGGGAGACGATCAAGGTTCCCTGTTCGTGGCAGGCGTACGGCGCGAATGGAAAGGGCGGATGGGGCACGGCTCTCTACGTGAACCAGACGTATCCCTTCAAGCGCGACCAGCCCGACGTCATGGGCGAGCCGCCGAAGGACTGGACCTCCTACGCCGCGCGCAATCCCGTCGGCTCCTACCGCCGCGACTTCGACGTGCCGGAGAAGTGGAGCGGACAGGAAATCTTCCTCAAGTTCGACGCCGTCGATTCGTTCTTCTACCTCTGGGTCAACGGAGAGTACGTCGGCTTCTCGAAGGATTCGCGCAACCCCGCCGAGTTCAACGTCACCAAGTTCGTGAAGAGCGGCAAGAACGTCGTCGCGCTCGAAGTCTACCGCTATTCCGACGGCTCGTATCTCGAAGACCAGGACATGTTCCGTCTCTCCGGCATCGCCCGCTCAACGTGGCTTCTCGCGCGCCCGAAGACACGCATACGCGATTTCACCGTCACGCCGCGGCCGGTTGACAAGAACAATCTGAAGGGAGATTGGGTGCTTGATATAGGCGTTGACATTCTCAATTGGCCTTTGCCTGAAGATAAGGACGTCAATCCCCTAAGCGGTTTTACGGTCGCGTTGTTCGATATGTCTGGCAACAATCACATCTTTAAGGACACCGACGGCAGAGTGTCATTTGCCGCCGGCTCGGATGCAGGAGCGTGCAAGAATGCAAGCCTTGAGCTGAAATACACTGTATCCTCCCCGAAACTCTGGAGCGCGGAAGAGCCGAACTGCTACAAACTTGTCATTGAGCTCATCGACTTCAAATCTGGCAAATACATTGAATCCGTTTCTTGCCTTGTCGGTTTCCGCACTTCCGAGGTGCGCGACGGGCGCTACTACTTCAACGGCAAGAAGATCAAGTTCCGCGGCGTCAACCGTAGCGAGAGCGATCCGATGTACGGACACTACGTGCCGCGCGAGAGGCAGCTCCAGGACATCCGCCTCATGAAGGAGGCAAACATTAACCACGTGCGCAACTCGCACTATCCCGAGGACGACTACTGGTACTACCTCTGCGACATCTACGGCATCTACGTGCTCGACGAGGCGAACGTGGAATCGCACGGCTACTACTACGGCGAGGCGTCGCTCTCGCACCGCAAGGAATGGGAGAAGGCGACGGTCGCGCGCAATCTCGACATGGTGCGCCGCAACCGCAACCATCCGTCTGTCGTGTTCTGGAGCCTCGGCAACGAGGCGGGTCCAGGTGAGAACTTCGCCGCCGCGTCCGCCGCGATCAGGAAGATGGATCCCTCGCGTCCGATCCAGTACGAGCGCGACAATTCCGTCGCGGACGTCGATTCCAACCAGTACCCGGGCGTGGACTGGACCGTGTGGAAGGCGAACGACCACAAGGCGAAGCGGCCTTTCTACATCTCCGAATACGCGCACAACATGTGCAACGCGATGGGCAACCTCAAGGACTACCAGGACGCGATCGAGTCGTCGGACGTAATCCTCGGCGCGGCGATATGGGACTGGGTTGATCAGGGGCTCTACAAGAGTTCGAAGTCCGAAGTCGGAAGTCCGAAGTCCAAAAACCACCTCATCATCGCCTACGGCGGCGACTTTGGCGATAAGCCGAACGACGGCCAGTTCGTGATGAACGGAACCGTTCTCTCCGACCGCACGCCTGAGCCGGGCTACTGGGAGGTGAAGCACGTATTCCAGCCGTTTGCATTCGACTTTTCGCAAGATGGCGCGAAGGTGACGGTCAAGAATCTCAACTACTTCAAGAAGGCGACGGGCTATACGCTCAACATCGTGGTGTTGGGTGCGGAGAGACCGACACGGGCCTCGCATTCGCTCGACATCGCGCCGCGCGAAAGCGCCGTGTTCGACGTCAAGGGCATCAAGGACGGATCGGTCTGCGTGCGCTGCGAAATCGTGTTGGATGATGACGACGGCATCCTCAAGAAGGGGCATGTGATCGCGAACGGGCAGTTCGACTTCAAGAGAATCTACGAAGCGGCAAATCGAGTTGTGGTGAAGGCGGAAGGGAAGGTGAAAGAAACGTCCAATGCAACATCCCTCGGCTTCAAGGCGGGCGGCACGGACGTGCGTTTCGACCGCGCGTCGGGTGCGCTTGTTTCGTATGCGAAGGGCGGCAGGGAACTGTTGCTTGCGCCGATGACGCTCAATGTGTTCCGCGCGCCGAGCTCCAACGAAGTGGGGCTGGGCGGACGGTGGGCGCAGGCGGGCTTGCGCGAGCTTGTGCAGAAGGCCACGTCGATTTCCGAGGTGACGGCGAATCCGGACGGATCGAAGTCGTTTGTCGTCGTGGCGGACGTCCGCGGGAAGCAGAAGGAACGCCTCGTCGGGTTTGGCGGCAACAACGGTAAGCCGTGCGAGATCGTTCCGCAGGGTCCTGTCGCGAAGCACGATCCGCACTTCGTCGTCGCGCAGAAATGGACCGTGTTCGGCGACGGCAACGTGGCGTGCCAGTCTGAGATTCGCTCGCGCGGGCGCGTGATGGAGCTTGCGCGCGTCGGCTACCGCTTCACGCTCGACAAGGGGCTTGACAAGGTCAGCTGGTTCGGCGCGGGTCCGTTCGAGAACTATCCGGACCGCAGGAGCGGCGCGTTCACGGGATGGTGGAGCGGAAGCGTGTCGGGAATGGTTGAGCGCTACGCGAAGCCGCAGGACATGGGCATGCGGTGCAACACGGCCTGGGCGTCGCTTATGGGAAGCTCCGGCATGTTCATGCTGATGTCGCTCGGCGAGTCGTTTGCGTTCTCGGCGATTCCGTATTCGCCGACGGAGCTGGTGAAGACGATGCATCCGCAGGAGCTACCCGCGGCCGAGAAGGTCGAGTTCGGCATCTACGCGGCGGTACGCGGACTCGGCGGCGCGTCGTGCGGTCCGGGTCCGATGGGACGTGACATCATCCGCAACAACAAGACGTTCATGCTTGATTTCCTGATCGGCGTGCCGGGCGACCAGAACCGTCTGCCGTACATGCCGCACGCCGAGCTGCCGCCGGACGTCCGGACGGGCGAGGATATCGTTCCGACCATAATCGCATGCACTTCGGCGGAGCCGGGCGAAGGCGACGCGGATCACCTTGTGGACGGCGACCTCTCGACCATCTGGCACTCGCAGTACGGCGTGACGCTCACGAAGTACCCGCACGCGGTGACGGTTGACCTCGGACGCGTCACCAAGGCGAAGGGCGTGACGATCTGGCAGCGGCAGAACGGTCCGAACGGCAACGTGAAGGGCTTCCGCTTCGAGGTCTCGCAGGACGGCAAGTCGTGGCGCGAGGTCGTGAAGGGTGAGCTGAAGGCGACCGCCGCCGCGCAGACGTTTGGTTTTTCGGGGAATGTCCGCTTCTGGCGCTTCACCGGCCTTGCCGAACACAACGGACGCGAGTTCGCCTCCCTCGCCGAAATCCGCATTGAAGAATAACCTCTATATAATGGAGAGAGAAGATGAAGAAGACAATGATGGTTGCGGCTCTTGCCGCTTATGCCGCACTAGGTGCGGCCGACCCTGTGTCTACGGCGCTTGAGCGCAAGTTGTTGCCCGGCGGCAACTACATCGTTTACGACAACATGCTCAAGGCCGTCTACGAGGCGGACCTCGCGGCAGACGAGGCGTGGACCGCGTGCAAGACGCCGGCGGAGTTCGCTGCGCGACAGCGTACAGTACGTGCCGCGCTCATGGAGGCGCTCGGCGGATTTCCGGAGCGGTGTCCGCTCAACGTGGTCAGCACGGGCCGCGTGGTACGCGACGGTTACATGGTGGAGAAAATCTATTTCGAGAGCCAGCCCCACCATCACGTGACGGCGAACCTCTTCTTGCCCGACCCCGTGAAGTTCCCTGGGAAACGTCCCGGCATCGTGGTGCCCTGCGGGCACTCCACCAACGGCAAGGCGGCATCCGCCTACCAGCGCGGCTCGCTTCAGGCCGCGCAGGCGGGCATGGTGGCGCTCTGCTACGACCCCATCGACCAGGGGGAGCGCGTGCAGTGCCGCAAGAACCCGAACCTCTGGAGCTGCGGCGCACACAACAACGTGGGACGCCGCGCAGAGCTGCTCGGCTGGAACACGGCGCGCTTCCGCACGTGGGACGGCATCCGCGCGCTGGACGTGCTCGCGTCGCGTCCCGAAGTGGATCCTTCCCGCCTTGGCGTGATGGGACACTCCGGCGGCGGCACGATGTCCTCTTGGATCATGGCGCTCGACGACCGCATCGCGTGCGCCGCCCCGAGCGGTTTCCTCTCCACGGTGCGCACCGTGTGCGAGCAGTGCGGCCCGCAGGACGCGGAGCAGTTCGTGTTCGGCGAGCTCGCGTTCGGCTTCAACCATCTCGGCCACATTCTCCTGCGCGCGCCGAGTCCCGCGCTGTTCTGCTCTTCGCATGGCGACTTCTTCCCGTTCTCGGGCGTGGTCGAGACGTCGCGGCGCGCCCGCGCGGTGTACGCGATGCTCGGCAAACCGGATGCCTTCGCGCTCTCCGATACGATCGGCCCGCACCACTGGCACGAGTCCACGCGCACGCGCGCCGTCGCGTGGATGAACCACTGGCTGCAGGGCGGTCCCACCCCCGCGCCGATGCAGACGCACCGCAACCTCCAGTTCGGCTTCGCCTACAAGAACGTGGATACCGGCCTCGCCTACGAGGCGAAGGGCCTCGCGCACATGCGCAAGACCAAATGGGAGGCGAGCGCCACGCCCACGGGCAACACGCTCGACCTGCCGGGCGAGCGCACTGTCTACGACATCATGAAAGACGAGGCCGACCGCGCGAAGGCGGCGCGTCCGGCGCTCACGGCCGACGTGGTGCGCCGCGTGGCGGGGATTCGCCCGGCCGACAAAATCTCCTTTACGGTATGCGAGGCGTCGGAGAAGGACGGCGTCGCCTCCGCCGTGCTTGTGCAGGACGACGGCACGCCGGTGCCCGTCGTCACGGTGGGCGCGGGCGAGTCCGTGCTTCTCGTGGGCGACGCGACGAAGCGCGCGGACCTCGCGCCGCACGTGAAGCGCCTTGTCGCGGCGGGTTGCCGCGTGACGGTGGCGGACATCCGCGGGTTTGGCGAGACCTCCGCCGCGAAACACGTCTTCTACGGCATCAAGAGCGCCGACGAGGAGCTTGCCCAGCTCGGATGCCTTGTTGGCGTGCCATTCATCGGACGCCGCGCCGAAGATATAATCGCCGCTGCCAAGCACGTTGGTGGCGCCCAAAATCGGGGTGGCGGGCCAATTCGGGGTGGCGGGCCAATTCGGGGTGGCGGGCCAATTCGGGGTGGCGGGCCTCTGTGCCCGCAAATAGGAGGCGGACGCCCCGTCCGCCTCATCGCCCTCGGCCGCGCGGCCATCCCCGCCGCGCACGCCTTCGCCTCCGCGCGCGAGCTCTTCTCGCGCATCGAGACGATCAACGCCCCATGCGCGTGGGCGGAGCTTTTCGCGGACGACGCGAAGCCCACTCGCTTCGCGGACGTGGTTCACAACGCCTGGCGTTTCTACGACTGGATCGATCTCCTCAAGCTCTAGCCATCGCCTGCGCCAAGTGCGCACGTATCGCTTGAAGGCGTTTTGAAATAATGCGGCTGAGTAGACTAGAGATATTAGAAGATGGCTATGAAATCAATAACAAGAGTTTTTCTGCCGGCAGGATTCTTTGTCCTGTCGATTGCCGCAAGCACAGCGGCCGATACGGAGAAATCGATTTCCACCAACGATCTCACGACCGCGTGGGGACGGGCGGTGACGCCGGAGAACGTCTGGCGCGAGTATCCGCGTCCGCAGCTCGTGCGCGGAGAATGGGAGTCGCTGAACGGGACGTGGGAGTACGCGATCGTGTCCGTGGAGGCGGACGAACCGGCGAAGTACGACGGGACGATCCTCGTGCCGTTCGGCGTTGAGACGCCGCTTTCCGGCGTGCGGCGGAAAGTGAAGCCTGAAGAGCAGATCTGGTACCGCCGCACGTTCACCGCGCATCCACGGAAGGGTTCCCGCACGATCCTCAACTTCGAGCGCGTCGATTTCCGCGCGCACGTGTTCGTGAACGGACAGGAGGTGACGGACGTTCCCCACGCCGGCGGCAACGTGCCGTTCAGCGTGGACGCGACGCCGTTCGTCAAGGACGGCGAGAACGAGCTGAAGTTGCTCGTCTGGGATCCCAACGACACGCACCTCGGCGGCACCGGCAAGCAGGTGCTGACCCTGCGTTCCTGCTTCTTCCCCGCGACAAGCGGCATCTGCGGCACCGTGTGGATGGAGGTCGTGCCCGAGACGTATCTCGCCGACTACAAGATCGATACGGACATCGACAAGGGGACGGTAACTGTGACGCCTTTCCTGAAAGGGCGTGTACGCGCAGCTAAGGTGGAGGTGTCCGTCTTGTTTGGCGGGAAAGAGCTCGTGAAGGGGGAGCTTGGCGGTTCGAGCGACGCCGTTACGCTCGTTTTGCCGAAGCCGCTGAAACTCTGGAGCTGCGACGCGCCGAACCTCTACGACCTTGCGATTACGGTGAAGGACAGCGGGGCCGTTGATTCCGTGAAAGGATATTTTGGGATGCGCAAAGTGGCGACGGCGCTGGACGCCAAGGGCGTTCGTCGCGTGACCATCAACGGACAGTTCACCTATCTGCTGGGGACGCTCGACCAGGGATGGTGGCCGGACGGCTATCTGACGCCGCCGAGTGCGGACGCGATGCGCTACGACGTGGATCTCCACAAGAAGCTCGGCTTCAACGCCGTCAGAAAACACATCAAGGTTGAGCCGCGTCTCTTCTACGCGCATTGCGACAAGGTCGGGTTGATGGTCATGCAGGACATGCCGTCCGGCAGCCCCAACCACTGGAAACCAAACCGCGACTACAGCAACCGACGCTATGGTTTCTTCCGCCGTGAGTTGAAGGACGTGGTGGACCATCTGCGCAACCATCCTTCCATCGTGATGTGGATCCCGTTCAACGAAGGGTGGGGGCAGCCGACGGCCGACAAGACGCGCTTCACGGGTCTCTGGCTCAAGCGTTACGATCCGTCGCGCCTCGTGGATGGATCTTCGGGCTGGAACGACTATGAGGGCGGGGACTACGTCTCTTACGTCCCACGATTTACTCGAAAACGCTCGGCGCCGTGCGCACAGCCGTCGTTCGATATTATAGACAAGCATGTCTATCCGCACGCCGTGATGTTTGAGCCGAACGCGACGCGCGTGACGATGACGGGCGAGTTTGGCGGTGTGAGCGTCTATTTGAAGGGACATTTTCAGGATCCGCTTGGGCGGCCGCACTTGCTGGAACCGGTGGAGGGCGGAGTCTGGCGCGAACGCATCTGGAAACGGTACGAACAGCTTGCGCGTCCGCTCGTCAAGATGGCGCACGATGGGCTGGGTGGTAGTGTCTATACAGAGATCACCGACCAGTTCTGGGAAGGGGCCGGATTCGTGACGTTCGACCGCGCCGTGGAGAAATACGACAGTGCAGCCGTCCGGCGTCTGCATCAGGAAATCCTCGATGCGGCTAAAGCCGGCGCTGAAGGTGTTTTAGGAAAACAGTGAAGCATGCCGCAGGGAATTGTGGTACAATATTGACACTTCACCATGAACTACACAACATTCATCGCATCTTCCGAGGAATACGCGCCATCGCGCGTAGTTCTGTTCGGCGCACCGTACGATTCCACCACGAGCTTCCGTCCCGGAACGCGGTTCGGACCGACGGCGATCCGTTCGGAGTCGTTCGGAATCGAAACCTATTCCCCGTTGCAGGACCGCGACCTCGAGGACTTTCCGTTCTTCGACTCCGGTGACCTTGAACTGCCGTTCGGCGCGCCTGACCGCGCGTTGGAGATGATCGAGACGCGGGCGGAGGAAATCCTAGAGGCAGGGAAGATTCCGTTCCTCCTCGGCGGCGAGCATCTCGTCACGCTCGGGGCGGTGCGCGCCGTGGCAAAGCGGCATCCCGACCTGCACATCATCCATTTCGACGCCCATGCCGACTTGCGCGAGGACTATCTCGGCGTGCGCCTTTCGCACGCCTGCGTTATGCGTCGCTGCCATGATCTTCTAGGCGATGGACGCATATTCCAGTTTGGCATCAGATCTGGTACGCGCGAGGAGTTCGCCTTCATGCGGGATGGGCATGTCGTGACTGAGCCGTTTTCGGATGCGACGCTTCCGCAGGTGGTGGAGTTAATTCCACCGGATGCGCCGGTGTACCTGACGATAGACATGGACGTGCTTGATCCTTCAGCATTTCCCGGAACAGGTACGCCCGAGGCTGGCGGCTTTACTTATCGGCAGCTTGTCGCCGATGTGGTGCGCATCTGCGGCCAACTGAACGTAGTGGGCATCGACAACGTGGAGCTTGCGCCCACGCTTGATCCTACGGGACGTTCCACTGCGCTCGCCTGCACGTTCCTCCGTGAATGCCTGTTGGCGCTTCATTCTTAGGTCAATGGCACGAAAAGGACGTCGTCACCTATATGCCTATTTATGCTGCTCCAGATTTTCTCGAGCGTGTTTAGCCCGCCGCGATTGCCTGATAATATCGGTCTTAGGCTCGGCTTACAGCCGGTTTCTCCAGGCGCGCGGAGAGACGCCGGTCGCGTCGCGGAAGGTGTTGGCGAAGTGCGACGGACTGCAGTAGCCGGTTTCGGCGGCGATGGCGGCGACGGACATGTTCGTCGTCTCCAGCAGGAGCTTGGCGCGCGCGAATCGCTGACGGCGGATTTCTTCGCCGACCGAGTGGCAGAGGTGCTCGCGGAAGAGCGCGTCGAGGACCGGTCGCCTGACGCCAAGGGCGTCGGCGATCTGCGGCGAGCCGATCGGCTGCGCCAGTCTCTTCGAGATGAGCTCCATCGCCTTGCGGACCGTCGGGTCGGAGACGGCGATGACTTCCGTTGAGCGACGCACGACGACGCCGAGCGGCGGGACGAGGATCGGCTTTTTCGGCGGACGCTGGCCCGACATCAGCCTGTCGAGAAGGGCGGCCGCCTCATATCCGCCGCGTTCCAGGTTTTGGTCGATGGAGGAAAGCGGCACGGACTGGTTCTCGCAGATCGTCCTGTTGTCGCCGATGGTGAGAATCGCGAGTTCCTCGGGAACGGAGATGTCCAGCTCCAGCGCCGCGTTGAGCAGGCGCGCGCCGTCCGCCTCGTCGTAGGTGAGCGCGGCGACCGGTTTCGGCGCCGCGGCGAATGCGCCGCGCAGCCATTTCGTGAACGACGACCAGTCGTTCTGCCGCGACGTGGGGAGGCTTTCCGCGAGCACCCACTTCAACGGTGCGCGTTCCAGTCCTTCCTGAAGCCCCTTGAAGCGCATCGCGTGCACCGCACCCCATCCGGTCGAGAACCAGACGGCGTTGCGGAAGTTCCGCTCCCTGAAGTGCTCGGCGGCGAGGCGTCCGATCGCCGTGTGGTCGGAGGTGACGCGCGGCACGGCGACGTCCGGGCGGGATATCGTGAGGTCCACGACCGGAACGCCGCGCTTCATGAGGCGCGAGATACAGGAAAACGTCACCGGGTCGGACCGGATGGTCGCGATCACGCCGTCGCCGTTCCAGGCGAGCGGATGGTAGCCGAGCCGGTCCTGGATCATCAGGTTCCAGTCGTGCTCGCGTGCATAGCGCGCGATGCCTTCCGCCCGGGGAAAGCTCATCGGACTGACCATCACAAGTACGTTTTTGCGTTTCATGGACGCTATTATACGACAGGCGGCCGTCGTTGGCAAGAAAAACGGCAGATGCAAGTTTTTGAGATGAATATGCAATTTCCATATTCGGGTGAATTTGATACACTGAAAACGCAATCCAACCGAAGGAAGATGAATTCAAAATGAACGCAAAGGCTTGGAGACTGTATGCGGCTGGCGACGCTCGGCTTGAGGATGTCGAGCTGGAGGGCGCGGGCGAAGACGGCGTCGTCGTGGAGATCGTGACGAACACGATCTGCCTCAGCGACTACAAGGCGGTGTCGCTCGGCACCGGACACAAGCGCGTCCCGAAGGACATCGCGTCGAATCCGACCATGTTCGGACACGAGATCTCGGGGATCGTCCGCGAGGTCGGCGCGAAGTGGGCGTCGCAGTTTGCCGTCGGGCAGCACGTGTGCATCCAGCCCGCGTTCAACATTCCCGGACACGAACTTGAGACGATGGGATACGCCTGGCATTCGATCGGCGGCGAGACGACGCACGTCTATCTGCCGTCGATCATCATGGAGATGGGGTGTCTGCTGCCGTACGACGGCGACGCGTTCTTCAAGTGCTCGCTCGCCGAGCCGATTAGCTGTATCGTCTCCGCGTTCCGTACGAACTACCACCATGCCTTCGGGTCGCACGTCCACGAGATGGGCATCGAGAAGGGCGGAACGATGCTGCTCATGGCCGGATGCGGCGCGATGGGGCTTGGCTGCATCGACATCGCCTGCCATTCGCCCGAGAAGCGTCCGCGCCGCCTC
>CADCOC010000040.1 GCA_902802945.1 uncultured bacterium
CCTGTTCAAAACCAAACGTCGCATGTAGGGAAGCGCGTTCGTGTAGTTCATTGATACACATTGGGCTGTTGCCTTAAATGGCAAGTCCCTGTCATCGTCTATGTCTATGATGATATCGTCATTGTCCAGAGTCAGAACGTGCGGCAGCGGCTTCTGAGCAACACGCAGCATCTTCCTCACCGCATACATCGTATCCTCGGGCAGGGGATTCGAGCTGAAAGCCGCAGCGGCGAACAACATTGCCGCCCCGACAACAAGTATAATTCTGCTTCTTTTCATTGAGCGTATATTCCTTCAACGTCAATTACCGCCAGAACCGACAAACGACAGAAGACAGAAGACAAAGGTTGGAGGACTTTAGACTTTGGACCAGGGCTGTCCGCGGGAGCGGTCACGCTTGTCGCGACCGGATGATTGGGCCGCGGCAAGCGCGGCCCCTCCCACTTTTGCCATTGCTGCTTGCTTTGTACGCGGTACGTCACTTATCGCGATATGTGAATGCGATATCAACAAACGGTCGTCACTCCGTATGCGGCGAACCGATGATCCCCCGTTACAACGGGAAGTCCATTGGCCAATGCCAATGCAATAATCGCCCGATCAGCCGGATCCCGATGATGAGGCGGTAACTGCGCCGACTTAACAAGTAATGAATAATCAAGCGGCAGAATTGTCAAACCGAAACTATCCACCGCAATGCGAAACCATTCTGCCGGGTCAAGCGGAAGTACCATCTTGCCCGCTTGGCATTTGACGGCAATCTCCCATGCCGTCACGGGCGAAATAAAGATATCCGAAGCATGAGCAAGTTCCTGCTTGACCGTCTCAGACAACCGCTTCGAACCCTGCACAAGCCAAATGAGGGCGCACGTATCCAACAAGTACTGACTACTCTTCATCAAAGACCTCGAACATGGAAGAGCTGTCGTCAAAAAGATCGGCATCCTTTACCGACACGCCGACAAGGCGTGGATCCGGTTCAAGCGATCGTTCCTCGACGATTGGCACGATCCGCGCAACGGCCTTCCCGTATCGAAGTATCGTAACTGGCATACGTGATACTGAAACATGATTAATCACGCCAGAAAAGCGTGCTTTGGCCTCATTTACATTCATCGTCGTTGGCATGACAATTTCCTCTTTTTGAAGTGGCAACATTCTACCAAATTCAGACCAACCTAGTCAAGAAGGACACAACCGTCGTTTTCAGAAAAGAAAATTCCGTTTATCCAATAAGTCCGGACAGCTTGCCGCCGATGAAGGCGTAGCGGTCACGCGGAAGCTTCACCGCCACGCGCTCCAGAAGGGCTTTCACCTCTGCACGTAGATTCGGCTCGAAACGACGCCACACCGCTACGGGGGAGAGCAGGCGAATCGCGTTGTACTCGCTCACCTCCGCGTACTTGACGAGCGTCTCCTCCAGCCACGCGAGGCCACGCGGCGTCCAGAGCTGGTCGCCGTTCGCGGCAAAGCCGCAGTAAAGCGCACGACTGAGGCCGGGGTGCGTAATCGACCAACCTTCGCGTTGCTCCTCGCGCGCGATGGCGTCGAAAACATCCGCGTGAGGATCGCCCGCGACGAGTCCGAGATACGAAAGATAGCCATTGAGCGACTTGCGTAGTTCAACGCCCTCTTTCTCAAGGAGCTCCTTGCGCCCCGGATCGTCCGTGGAAACGAGCGCGCGTAGCGCATTGAGTCGTGCGGTGATGCTGGTGGAGCGAGAGAGGTAGGTGCGAATCGTCTCCCACGCCTCCGGCACGTTGGCGGCCGCGAGAAGCTGGAGGATGCAGTTTTCGTAGGCGCGGCGCTTGAGGGCGTCGGGGCTTGAATGGTTAGTGGGGTTCAAATGGTTATTGGGGCTCGAAAGGTTATTGGGGTGGTTATTTAATTCGGGGTGGCGGAGCTTGTCTCCGCAGCTTCTGGCCCCGGTTAAACCGGGGCCTATATTTGCGGAGGCAAGCTCCGCCACCCCGATTTTGAGGGCGGCCGCGCGGCGCAGGGTGCGCATTTCCTGCACGTTCTCGCGTACGTGCGCACGGCGATAGCGATCAATGGAATCGGCAGGGATTGCGAGCAGCGCGCTCTTGAGTCCGTAGTCGAGCGATTGATCCGCAAAGATTTCCTGATAAATCGCAAGCCACGTTTCCACGCAGTTCTTGTCGCGCAGGAGACCCATAGCCTCCACGCGATTGCCGCCGTCGGGATCGGTGCGCGCCTGACACGCAAGCTGTTCCTCGGTGGCTGAGGGCGCAAGCATGCCGTAGAACGCGCCGCCGCGATTCCAGCTGATGAAGTCGGGCTTCACCGGGAACGGCGCCGTGAACTCGGTGTAGGCGGTGGTCGCGTCCGAAGGTTCCAGCGTGAACACGCCGCTGCAAAGATCCTTGCCGTCTTTCACGGCAGTCCACGTAACCGGCACCGTGAAAGCGCGATCCTGCGAGAGACGCACGGTCATGCGGCCGTCCTTCCAGTCCCAGGCGGCATGTACAGTGGGGAAACCGACGGAGAAAAGGTAGGGGCCGATGAGGACGCGCACGTCGCGTCCGCTCACTTCGGAGAATACCGAGAGGAAGTCGTCCGTGTTCGCGTTGCCGCCCGAGAAGCGGCGGAAATATTCATTCCACGCAGCGAGGTAGGCCTCTTCGCCGATGAGCGCGCGGAGGGTGTTGAGCACCTCGGGGGCCTTGTCGTAGGTGATGGCGTCAACGACCTCGTCCGGATCGTTCACGCCCTCGCGCACGACGGCGCCGGCCATACCGGCCTCCTCCTCGGCGAACGCGCCGCCCGTGCCGCGGAGCGACTCGATTTCGTCGCGGCGCATGTAGTCCGCGCCGAACACGCGCGCGAGGTAGGCGCGCTCCACGTTCACGGTGTACGCCTCGTTGAGCCACATGTCGAACACGGTCTCCATCGTCACGCCGCTACCGCAGTGGTTGTGTTCGTACTCATGGGGAATCACGCCGTGGGCGTAGACGAGACGCCGGTCGGGGATCGTGGAGTCAATGAGCGCCGCCTCGGTGATGATCGTGGTGTTGCCGGTGTTTTCCATGCCGCCGTAGAGCGACTTCTCCATGCAGATCGTGCGGTAGACCTCAAACGGGTACTCGTAGCCGGTCACTTCGTGCTGGAACAGCACAGACTCTTTCAGAATGCGCATCGGCTCTCGCGCGCCGTCGAGGTGGCCCGGCGGCACGAGGTACTCGAGCTTAACTTTCCGGTGCGTATCAGGATATTCCACTTCGTCAGCAAGCACCTCCCACGTACCCGCGCACGCGAGGAACAGGTAGGGGGCCATCGGACGGCGCATCTCGTAGACGACTCGGCGGCGTCCGTTGCCGAGATCTGCCTCCTCCACAATGTCTCCGTTGGAGATCAGGTGCGTGTAGCGCGCGTCGCCTTCGATTACGGTGCGGAACGTGCATTTCGCCGTGCAGTCGTCGATGATGGGCAGGATGCGCTGGAAGCCGTACTGCTGGCACTGGCTCATGTACTGTTGCGGACACCCCGGCGGCGTGACGTCGCAGTAGATGCCCTCCAGCCGCTTGCCGTCGGGATGGGCGACGTGCTCCACCGCCACCGTGAACTGCTCGCCGGCCGCGTATTCGCGGTCGAGCGGGTAGACGACCTTCTTGCCGTCGCAGTCGAGCGCGATCTCGCGCATCGTCTCTCGCGCGCGGCAGTGGAGCGTGCCTGAAGCCTCCACGCGATCCTCGTAGAAGGAAAGTTTCAGGTCGACGTGCTCCAGCTGAGCCGGAGGACGCTTGAATTCAGATCTTTTGTAAACGTAGTCCATGTCCGATCCAAAGCGCCCTCTTCACCATAGCCACGCCCGTCAGCATCCACCGCCGCATGATCCAACAAACTTCACGGCCCATGCGCCGACGTTCCGTATCACGGCCGTACCGTACGGCACACCGTCGACAACGACGCCGCTCACGTTTGCCTTCAGTTTTCTGGTTTTGCCACCATCTGTTACATAGACGTTAAACGTACCCTTGAACGTGCCGTCCTTGGGCTTGAACGTCACCTTTAGATCCGTCACGCCCTTCGTGCCAGTCCACTTGTTACGCGCAACGGAAATCATGTCGTCCACAGGGGATACGGCCACGGGCTTGCCGCCGATTCCTGCCGCAGAGTTAAAGTCATTGATCGACAGGTACATTGGCGAAGGAACACCGCCAGCGCCGGAAGTCGCCGAGAACACGACGTTCGACGACCATGTGGCCGTGAACTTGGCGGGGAGTCCCGTGGCGTTCCAGGCGGAGAGGCCCGTCACGGACGACAGTCGCCCATTGGCAAATTCAAGCATGAACGAATAGGCACCCCGCTTCTCCACCACCGGAACGAACGCCTTGCCGTTCTCGCCCATGACCGCCTGCGCGGAGACGCTGACTTTGTTGCCATTGCCCAACGTGCCCGTCACCTTGACCTTACCCTTGTTCCCGACTGTCGCGGACAATCCCGAGTAACCGTTGGCAAACGCGCTTCCGCCGTTCTTCTCCGTCGTGAAGACGATTGGCCAAAAGCCCTTCGCCAATGTTGTAGCGCGGGACTTCGCCTTCTCGTCCCTCGCCGAGAACACGTTGCGCCCGCCTTGAATCGAATACGATCTGCCGTCGGCGTCTTTATAGTAACCGACGAGTCCATCTGCGCCAAGCTTGACGCTTGCCGTTGCCGCCGACCCCGCCTTAGTAAGTGTGAACACCTTGTTCGTGCTCGGCGTTTCCGCCTCTCCAGTCAACTTGACCTTGGTCCCCGTGCGCATCGTGAAGGTGGCTGTCAACTTGGAAAGCCCGGTCCTCCTGTTTGCCTTAGCAGACTTGAGGGTGACCGTCCCTGCCAATTTCCCCGTGTTGCCGTCCGCAATCCACCCCTGGTACTGCGTTGCCACCGTTCCCTGAAGACCTCCTTCAGTTGGGTTCTCGAACAGTCCGCCGCCGTCTTCGTTTCGCAGGGTTTCAAGGCCTCCGATCACGAAGTCGATCGCCTCCTCGTCGGAGACTGCAGACATCTGATACCATGCCCGCGGGAACGCCACACGACCAACTTCGCTTCCGTCGGAACGGAACATGACCATCGTCGGGTAGGCGATCTTGTGGAGATCCATCGTCCCGCCACCCAGTCGGCCGATAACGTCAACTATGCTCCCCGGCAGGGCCAGCGCATCCTGGTAATCATATAGTTTCTGGATAACGGCAAGACCCTCCTCGGCCGTCAGGCCGTTCTTGGACAGGTAGTCTGGATCGTACAGCCAACACTTGAACCCCCAGCCGTCGCCCAGAGGACTTGTCCCTTTCCATTCCTGTCCCTCCGGAACGGGGAAGCGGTAGGGATAGTCGCTTTCAACTAGATAGTAGCCCGCCTTGGCTACATAGTCAGACCAAGCCTGCGATGTGAGGACCTTCGTCTCGCACGTCTGGCAAATCGGGCACCACCACGAACCCGTGAAAAGGACAATGGTGTATGCAAGATCGGCCTTCGCTTTGGCAAAGGCCGCCTCACGATCCATCGTCCACTCACCGACCTCCGCACCGCTCCAGCGCGGGCAAATCGCTGGGCGTGTCACATTATATTCAAACGCATACACGCCAGAACCTGACAGTCCAACGGTCACTGCCAGGGCAAGCAGAACTTTTTTCATTTGAACTCTCCTAGCGCGCCGACTGCTATTCGATGATTGCGGTCGTGACCACCTTCTTCTTGATGGTGACATTCATGCTGCCGCCCAACTTGCCGGAGAACTTGGCCGTGTACGTCTTCAACTTCTTCTCGCTCTTGGCCACATAGACCTTGAACGAGCCGCTGACGGTGCCTTTCTTCTTGTTGTACTTGACGCTCAGGCCGCTGGGGTTGTCCGAATCCTTCTTGTCTACGAACCCCTCTTCCTTCTTGCTGTACTTGACCTTCCCCGCCTTCGGCGCCTTCAGCTTCTTGCCAGTCCACTCCAGACCAACGCCATCTGGCAGAAACTCCGTCAGGACTTCATATCCGCCGATTTCATCTGGGAAGTCATCCTCAAACGTAAACTCATATTCATAATCCTGATCCATGTCCTGATCCTGATCCTGTTCCTCCGACGCCCCGTTATTGCGCGAGCTGGAATACCCCCCACTGTCAGATGAATTGAGGGTCAAGCCATGGCACATGAAAACAGCCGCCGCTGCAAACACAGCACAGGTAATCTTTTTGATCATCATTTTTTTTCTCCTTTTTTGGGTTATGGGAAATTCGACAAATACAAACTTACGGGCGCAAGCAGTCAGCAACCTCCTCCGCACAATGCCGCGAGCTTGACCGACCACGAAGCCGTGTCCTTGATTACGGCCGTACCATACGGCACGCCGTCAACGACAATTCCAGAAACCTTCGCCTTCTTTTTCCTAATTCGTTCACCGTGCTTGACGTAGACATTGAAAGATCCCTTAAAGGTGCCGTTTTTCGGATAATACGTCACTTTTAGATCCGAGACCCCCTTTGTTCCCGTCCACTTCCTGCCATTCAACATCACGGCGTCATTTGCCGGCGAGACGGCAATGGCCATTCCGCCTATTTCAGCGGAATCGTCGAAATCGCCAAGTCTCAGGTACATCGTATCAGGCATTGCCCCCGTACCGGTGGCTGCGCCCAGTGCGGCGTATGGAGACCACTTTGCGGATGCCGTAACCGACTTCCATCCGGAAACGCCCGTGATGGCGGAAAGTTCCCAGTTGTCGAATTCCAGCATCATCGAAAAAGCGCCTTTCTTGCCGATGACGGGCACCAGCACCTTGCCCCCCTCGCCCATCAGAACCTGCGACGACACGGAAACACGGCTGCCGTCTCCGAGAAAACCGACTATCTTGACCTTGCCCTTAGCGGCCGTGGCGACAGAAAACGCCGAGTAGCCTTCGGCCAGTGCATTGACTGTGCTCCCATCATTCATCAGTGCAAAAGTCCAGAAACCTTTCTTCAGTGTGCTGGCGCGGGCCTTGGCCGCCTCATCCCTTCCCTTGAATGGGTTCCGGGCACCCTGCACAAGGTAGTTAACCTTCCCATCCGAATATGAACCGGAAAAACCCTCTGCGCCGATTGTCACCGTGGCGGCAACAGGGGAATCGGCCTTCTTCAGACTGATCACTTCTCCTTCCGCGCCACCTGCGATTCCCTTCACAGTGGCCGTCCGGCCGTCTGCCATCTTGACGTGCCCCGTCACCTTGATGACGCCAGAGATTCTGTCACGCTTGGCCGTCTTGAATGTCGCAGTTCCCACCGGCACGCCATTTGAGTCCATCAGAACCCCATCGTATGTCTGCGCCGTAGAGCCTTCAATTCCACCGGCACCCGGTCTTTCGAACAACTCGCTGCGCCCGACGGCCTTGATGGTCTCGATGTTTCCAATGACATAGCCAAGACCATCCTCGGGGGGCATCGTCAAGCTGTACTCAAACCGCCCGATTTCTTTGCCGTCCGGCGAGATGACGATGATCGTCGGGAACCCGATGCGGCGGTAGACGGTCGTCGGGTTCTCCGCATAAACCGCGAGGTTAGTCTTCGTCCCATCGGCTGAAATCTCCACGAGTACGTTGTTGTTCGTCGCCGTGGCACCATTCTGGGCATGCATCAGATCCTGGAACTCGAAACGCTTGACGTATTCATCGGCGATCTGCTGCGGAGTCCAGTCGCCGATGCCGTTTGCCGCTCGGTAAGCGGGATCCCACAGCCAAGTCCACATCGAATGCCCGTCACGGAAGGGGAAGTCGAGCGCGGCAAGGTAATATCCCTGACGGGCGGCATAGTCCTTGAATTCGTCCTTGACAAGGATCTCGTCCAGTGCCTGGCAGTGCGGACACCACCAGAACCCCGCGAAAAGAAGAAGCGTGTACTTGCCTTCGGACTTTGCCTTCTCCAAGGCACCCTCGTAGTTGAACGTCCACTCCCCGGCATTCGTCTCGCTCCATCGCGGCACAAGGGCGGAAGGACCGAATCTATAGGGATAGGCGTCCGGCTGGGAGTTGAACTCCCAGTCGGCCTTCGCCGTCATCACGACCGCCGAAGCGAGCGCGACAACAACCACCATATCACGAATAGACCTCTTCACGGTTGCAACTCACTAAACATTTTCGCGTTGCGCCGCATAGTATACCAAAAAACTTTACCGCTAGTGCCATAAATTATTTTTATTTTCGGAAATCGTATTTCCCGATGACGTCACTCGTCATCATCTGGCGGCTTATAGTTATCCTGTAGCCATTGCTCGGCGGCATCCACTCCCGCCCACTTCTCACCGGTAATGCTTTCGTATGTGTCCTGGGCTGCCTCAACGGCCAACTTGTTGTCGCCCTCGATCACGTTGACAAGAACCTGTAGCGCCGCCACCTCGTCCATTCCAATGAGTTCGTTGGCCACGTCCTCCAGCAAGTCCTTGTTCCGGAGCGAATTGAGCGACATCTCGACAATCCCCGCCTTCTCTCCGTCGTCCGACATCTCCTGAAGGGCGTCCTTCCAATGGTCTGCGGCCTTCTCCGCCACATCTTCGTTCGCATCGGACATGAACGGCGTGAGTTCAGCCATCGCCGCTTCGCCAAACCAGCCTAGCGCATCGATCACCATCTCCTTCAACTCCGCATTGTTGCTATTCAGCGCCGTCTTCGCGAGGCTTCGCGCGCCCTCCAGATCGTCATTCTCGATAGCCGCCGCAGCTGCGGCCATGATCTTCTGGTCGGCGGGCGGATATGGCTTGCCGTCGCTGTCGCGGTAAATCTCATCTCCGTCAGCTGCGCCAATTCGGACAGACTTGAGAGCTCCCTTCCTGTCCTTCTCGGCCTTTCCGGAACTCTTTGACGCCGTCGGGTACTTGACCGCGCTCTTAGTCGCGTTTTTCTGCACAAGATAGGCCTTCCGCTCGACCTTGTCCCCCTTTTCTCCTCTCAAAAAGAGGTAAGCCACGCCAGCCGCCACAGCCACAGCCACAGCCACAACGGCAATCAGTTTTTTCGTCCGCGCCCGCATTTTCATTCAGTTCCTTTCTTGAAGACGTAGTCCGACAAAATCAGCCCTACCCAGCCGGGCAGATACACCTCGGCCCCCTCGATCTGCACGACATCGCCTGAGTCTTCCAGATTCCCGTACACGTTCTCGTAACGCGCGGCGAACTCGCCAACCACAAACGCGAACGTGCATGACTTGCGCAGATCCTCGGGTATTTCGGCAATCGGCATGCCGGGCGAGAGGAAAATCAGCTCTTGCGCCTTCGGAGCGCCTCCCTCCTTCCAGAGCCTTACGTATTCCCGGCACAAATTGCCGGCCACCGCAAGCCTGTGGACCCGGGACGGCACATCGGTCAACCTCTGCACATATCCCAAGGCCCTCGCCAGGGGATAGGCCGAATAGAAATACCTGATCTCCTTCGGGGCGTTGAGATACCCAAGTGTGTTCCTGTCGTCGGCGAACCAGATGTCCGGCTCGTGCGAACGCACGCAAACGCGCCTACCGTCGGAAAATACCGGCAATGTAGCACTACGCGACGGACCGCGTCCAGCAAGGTAAAAACCAGCGCAAATCAAGAGGGCGACGAAAGCAGCGGTGGCGGCCGGCAAGGCGTACCGGCGCAGCGCCCCCCATGGGCGCGACGCGGCGAACGGCCACAGCGATGCAATGGGCAGCAGCCATAACGTCCACTGGTGCAGAACCGGGTTGAACATTGCGGCAACACCCAGCGCCGTGAACACGGCCAGCGGCAACGGCGAACCTCCTCCTGCGGCAAAGCGGAACAGCACAAACAGCATAAGGAGCCAGGCACACGCCCATGCGAAACGGCCAATCCACCCGAAACCCGTCATGTACGTGAGATGGTCACTGTCGAGCGTAGGCGTAACCGCGAAGCTGGCAAGTGGTTGATACCAATCCATGTACGCCCGTCCCGCCGACGTCTCCCCCCATCCACTTGGAGAATCAACCATCATGCGCGGCACGTCTTTCCATTTCTCGAGACGGGACGAGGTGCTGCCGTCATCTATGGACTTGGCAGAGAGACGCCCCCCGAGCCCCGCACCGATGCAAAAGACCACAAGCGCAACCGCAGCCAGAGCGGACGTAACCGCCAGTCTCACCCGGCCGCCACGCCTGAAAAACCGAAACCCCATCAACAACGCAGCCCCAGCGGCAAAACCAAGGGCGCCGCCGCGTCCGTCCGTCATCACAAGAAGAACGGCTGCTACCACCGTCCCGACAGCCCCAGCCAAGATGACAACCTTCCTGTTGCCATACAAAAAAGCGAAGAGTCCAAGCAACGCCAAACCGGCAAGGAGCGCGGCGGCATGGTTGGGGTTCTCGTAAAACAACTTGAGACGGCCGTCTTGCCACTTTTTCGCAACCGCTTCACGTGCATCTTCCTCGGCTCCGTCCCACAACGGCGAAATCTTACTCTGCATGACGGGCTTCTTTTCTGATTCAACGAGCCCCCGTCTGCCATCCGACGTCACAATCGAATACGGGCTTCCCTTGCGGAACGTGTAACTCGCACGCCGTCCCGGCTCGCTGATGGTCACATCGCCGTTCGCCTCCATCTTCGCACGCCACCCGCCGGCACCATCAATCCCCCCAGTGCGCCAGTTTCTGCGGAACTCCACCATCCCGGTTCCGGGCGCGTAAAGCCGAAAGAAGTTCGCACCGTCCATCGGGGCAAAATACATCCCGAAGAAACGGTTGACCTCCTCCTGTACGCCCGAACTGACTTCACCATCAGAAGCCCCGAACGACACGGCAGCGAAAACCGCGCACGCAATGCAAAGGAAACGTCTCATTTCTCTTCAATCCCAAATCCGCCCGAAACCGGAATCCGAATGTTGTCGGGCATGAGTACCTGCCAAGTGTTGTCCTCGTTCCGCATGAAACCAAGGCCTGGATATTCCAGCGAAAGATTCGTGATCGCCACGGAGAGAGCCCGCTGAAGCGCGCGCCGATCCATCTTCGCCGCGCTCACGGCGAGGGTACAACGCGTTTCGTTCGTCATGAGCTGAAAATTGACGTCAGCGCCGTCAAGGCCGTCGAATCTTTTGCACGCATGCATGACAGCCGCAGCGAACGCGGACTTCCGCTCCAACGACGCCCCTCCCAGCGCCGCCATTTTCCGCTCCGGCGCCTGTCCCTGCTCCTTGCCGCCACATCCCGCACATACGGCAAGCAATGCAACCGCAAACATTAACGAAAAACAGCATGCAATCCTCACTTCACACCTCCGACAATCTTCATGCTAACTCCTTTGTCATTCCCATACGACATTCGTCCCCTCGTAGGGCGCGACCTCGCCCTGCGCACCTTCAGAGGCACCCCGGCTGATTCTCAGCACCGCCGTCAGGTAGTCCTTCGCCTTGACCTTGAAAATTGGGATGACGCAGCCTCCGTCTACGTCACGCATTGCGTATGACGTGCCAGATATCCGTCTCCCGTTCCCCAACACGCCATTCCAGCTGACCTTTCCGGCGGCCGTGAGTTTCTTGATGTTGATGGATCCGCCGTCCGTCCCGCCGCCAGATGTCCCCGAAAGGCCAACGGCATACGCGCCCACAAATGCGGAGGCATGCGACCCAACGCCGATTTTCAACCCGCCGGGCGATTCCAACGGCACGGACAGAGACGGATCCGTCAGCTCGGCCTTGATCAGCCCGTCGCTCGCAAGTTCAAGGACCAGCCTTTTGTCTCTAAAGACCAGAGCCGTCCGCGCCGTTCCGTCGTCAATGTCCGACCACGTCCCTGAAAACGTGGTCTTGGCCCGCGACAGGTTCATGTACTTCGCCCTGACCCTGTTGCGGGCCGTAGCGGAAAGCTCCAACACGCCGACCACCGCGCCACTGCCCGAAGACAAAAGCGGCACCGTTGCCTTGAACGCGCGGTCGAGCATGGCGCAGCCGCCATGCGACGCATCGCTGGCGGACACCACGTTGAACGTCAGGGTGATTTCAGGGCCGGCAAACAGAACGCCGTTGCGCTTCTGCTGGATCGAGAAGACGTATGTGCTCGTCCCGGCCTTCTTTGTCTTCCCCGACAAGACCACCTTCCCGTCCACATATCTGAGCTTCACTCCCTGCGGAAGTTTTCCCGAAACCTTCTTGATGCTCGGCTTCGTATTTCCCTTAAGGTTGTAAACGGTCTGCGGAGCCAGAGCCCCCGCCGCGTCCAAGCCCGTAAATAGATCAATGTCATACGAAACCCGTGTCGTGACCGGATTCTGATAAAGCCACTCCGCCCTGGCGGAGATGTCTGGGGGCGACGAAAAATCGTATTCACCCACAACAGAGTTGATAGATCCGATCAGCTGCTCCGCAAGGGAACCTCCCTTGACTAGCATCTCGCCGTCGCGCCCGTTGAAGGCTCTGTAATATTCGCTGTCCTTCGCCGGAGCTGAACCGCTGCGGTTCCAGTAGACCGCCATGTACGGAAAACCGCTCGAACTCAGCGGCTTGGCGAATCCGGAAGCGTTGCCATTGCCATTGTGGGTCGTGAACACCATCAGCATCTTGTGGTCTTTCTGCCAGGCGAGGAAATCCTCCGTCAGACAGGCCCGCTGAAGGTCTTCACACTTGCCGCAGGAGAGCCCCCCGAAGAAAACCAGCAACGGGACGTGGTAGGCGTCAGCAACGGCGAGGGCACCCCCGAAATTGGAATTCCATTCTCCAAGGTTCAAGGCGCCCTTTGAAACCGGCAGCAAAGTGGCAGTCTGCGAAAGCGCCCCCACAGCCGTCCCGCACAGTGACAGGACGGCCGAGAAAAGCACACCAAGGGATTTCCCTTTGAAACACCACTTCATGTTCGACTCCGAAAAGACTTTCGGTTATTCAACCTTGATGACAAAGGGTTCGCCACCCTGGGTGCCGCCGCCAAAAATCTTGGATTGGCCGCCAATTGCATACACGACGCCTGACGCCTTGTACGTCTTGCCGGCAATCCTGTATGAAACCTTGACCTGGCCCGTAGTGATGGAGCACGCAATTGTCTCATGGTTCCTGGTTGAGTTGAAGGAGGGCTTCTTGCCGGACACACCGAGCTTGAACGTGACGTCGCCACCTCCGAGAGAGACCATGCTCTTTCCGTTCAGTCCGGCGAACAAACCCTTGTTCCAGCGCGATCCCTCGACGCTATCAAAGACCTGCGAGCCAGACGTGGCGTGCCCGCCGATGCCGCCGTTGGCGAAAAGGACGCAGCCCACGTTGATACCCGTACGCGTTGAGGCGTGGCCGAACCGCACGTCCCCGTGACCGGCCCACCGCGGAAGATTTGCACGCACAAAAGACTCAGGGAACAGGGCGCAGAAACTTCCGCCGGCAATTTTCGTATTCTCGGAAATCCGCCCCTTGATAGAAACCTTTCCGGCATTGCCGACTTTCGCCGTCACCCAGCCGCCGAGCTTCTCGTTGGAAGATGAAGCCAGGGCCAAATTCCAGTTGCCTTTCCAGGACATACTGGGTTTGTCGACCGCCTTGCCGTAGACCCTATACCCAGAAGCCGTACCAGACCACATCTTTGATCCGGTGTCGAAGGCCACGTCAAAGTCCGGCAGGCCGGTCGCGACATCCCCGTCTTTCTGGCTCGAAACCAACCCCTGCAACTTGGTCGTGACACCGCCCTTCAAGACACTGGCCGTCCACTTTCCCCTTGAAGAGAGCTTCAACTGACCAGACGCCACAATCTCGTCCTTGTCGTTGAAATAGTAAATGGCATACTTCCCGGTTGTATACGACTTCGGAAATTTCGTCACCTTCAATGTGAACGTCTTTGATGTTGTGCCGTAGTCGTTCTTCGCCGTAACGGTGACGGTCTGATCCTTGATAATCATGGGCGTACCCGTAATGACACCCGTCTTGGCGTCCATTTTCATCCCCTTGGGGAGGCCCGAGGCCGCATACGACACGTCGCCAACGCCGGACGAATCGACCGACATGTCAATTGCCGAGCCGAACGATTTGTAGGCGGTAACCGTCAAGGGCTTGTTATCATAAGCCGGCAAGGCCGCCACTTTGAACTTGGAAGACGCCGTGCCGATGGCCTGGCCGAGCATGTCATTTGCGGAATAGGTCGCACGGACGCTCCATGTGTACTCCTTAGTTTCAGGATTCTTCGCCACTAATCCGAGGTCAAGCGCGTTGCCTGATGTCGCCGAACCCATGTTCGTGGTCACACCACCGCAGGTCAGCGAGAAAGTGCATCCATCCCTATTAGCCCCCCAGGCTAGGTCCACGAGCGCATTCTTCTCCAACATCTCGCCGTATGAGATCTGCGCATTTGCCGCCGGCTTCGACAGCGTCACCGTGAGCGGCGTGAACGAGAATGTCTTGAAGCCCACAACCACGGCATCAGAGGCCCCCTCCGATGCCGAGGCCTTGAACGTTATTTTATCCCCGGCGGCAACGCCGAAGCGAACCGACTGGCCGGCAAGAAGGTTCTCCTTGTCTCCCTTTGAAGTCGTGCAGGCGATGCTCCCCCGCGTCGTGCCTAACGTAGCTGTCAGAACGCCACCAACGGACGCCGTGAACTCAAGCGTCGAATCGGACGATGTCACCGTCTCGAGCACGTTGCCGTCGTTCTGCGAGGGGACATACCATGTCCCACCCGCTGCGGACAATTTATCAAGACCAGTATGAGCCGCCGCAAAATCTGCCAGCGACTGCTTTACGCGGGAATCCTTGAACGTCACTGTCTGGGATGAAGTTTCGTAGGAGATGTCCGACTCCGTGAACCCGCTTGCGGCGATCTTGACCGTTAGGTCGTCGGAAACGATTCCGTTGAACGTGCTCGGCCCCTTCACCGTGAAGGTCTTCGTCCCGTCGTTCGAGTCCCATGTAAGCGAGCTTGTGCTCAGTTCGTAGAGCGACTTGTTGGCCCCCTCCAGCGAAATCCCAACGGATCCCGTCTTGCCGGATTTGCCCGAACGGGTCACGACACCCGTCCACACGCCCGCAGTCGGCGACTGAACCACCACGGTGTTGCTCGACTGCGCGGAAAGCGCGAAAATCGTCTTTTCGGCTTTTTTCGGCGCAAGGTTCGCAAGGGCCTCGTCAATGTATTGATAGAGGATCGGACCGCTTGAACCGACAGGACGCGATTTGTAGGACCAGACCGCATAGCGCGCGCCGTTGGGTTTGATCAGTACCACCTGCGGATACCCGTTATCACCTGACTGGTAGGCGTTGAAGTACGAGTCAAAGACCTTCTCCGAAACACCCCCGTATGCAGGCTCCCTCGGCGATGACCAATAGTTCAGGAGAACCATGTAGAACTGGTATTTCTTGACGAGGTTGGCAAAGTTCTCTGTGTTGAGTGTGTTGTTCACGAACTGCATGCAGTGCTGACATCCCTGGCCAGTGCTGCTGTCGTTGATCATCACAAGGAAAATCGGCAGATTCGTCGTCTTGGCCGCAGCCAACGCGCCCTCCATGTTGCTCGTCCACTTGTTGGGGACGACTTCCGTCGTACTCACGCGCGGCAGGACGGCAGCGACCGCCCCCGCTGTATACAGTGCAATTGCTAAGGCAATGCTTTTGACTATTGATTTCATTTTGACCTTTCTTTCTTAAAAAACATTTTCTTGAAAACTCACTTCACCCTCTTTATCCTCATTCGCTTTTTTGAGGGATCAGACGGCTCCCACAATGGGATCTTGCACTCAACTTTTGCCTTTGCAAGAAGCTCGTGGAATTTCATCTTCGTGACGGCCTTCATCTTGATCTCCTTGATTCGCTCTCTCGCCTGCTCGGGAGAGAGCTCAGGCTGAAGCATGTCCTTCTCAAGCAAAATCTCCGCAATCTCTACCGACACCTCGCCGTCCTGTTCAGCCGAGCCGTTGCGCTTCAACAACTGTACGATGCGCCATGCATCCGGCGTCTCGACAATGCCGCTCATCTCACCTTCCTTCAAGTTGGCGAGGGCATCCTCAACGGCCTTTGGAAGCTCCCCCTCCGCAAAGCGCGCCGGGTGTTCGTCTGTTCCGTCCATCATCACCCCGCGCGTCGCGGAACTTTCACCGTCACTCCATTGCTCCGCAGCGTCGCCGAAGTCCATTCCACCCCTCAACTTACCGAGGATGTCCGCCGCAAGAGCCCTCTTGTACAAATTCGTTTCAACGACGGCGGTATTGTTGGAATGAACAATCCCCATCATCTGCCTTATCTCCGCCTCATTCGTCTCGGTCATGGGGAGAAGCACCTGTTTCTGGTACGCCTGACTGTAAAGGGCGTTCGTCAGATTGTGCTCGTAAAACGATTCGCCGCTGTTAATCAAATTCAACATCACCTTGCCGAGTTCACCCCGCTTCCCCCATTCCGCGCGCGCCCTCGCACGATACTCGGCAAATTTCTCCGGGGCGACAGTTACCCCCTCTCGACGCGCCTCAGCTGCAACTAAAGTATATTCTATGTATTCCTTGAGAAGTTTGCGCACCCGTGACTGGAACATGATAGAACGAAGGGCTGCATTCCCCTCCATCTGCATCTCCGATCGTTCAATGCCCGCGCACAATGCGTCGACATGCCGCCGCAGCAACCCCCATTTCAGCGCATCACGACCATCTATCTCCACTAGAATCTCATCGTCTTTGAGTTCCTTGAGCATCTGCTCGGTACTCTTCTCCTTCTTCTTTCCCTTCCCTGACGATTCCTTCCCCGTGATTGAGACGACATTTTCACCCGAAGTCTGCGCTTTTTGAAATGCCCTTGAAATCCCTTTTGAGCCATCAACTGCCGTCTCAGCACCAAGCAAAGGGTAAAGCGAAAATAATGCCGCGAAAAGATATCCTAGGCAACTTCTCATTTTTGATGGCTTTCTTTTTTTCATAAAAAAACAAGCGGGATAGAGAAGATTCTCCACCCCGCCTGCTCTGTACGTCATTTTACGTACACTCTATCAATCCTTTCGGAATGACTTACTCATCGTCGTCGCTAGCGAACTTGACACCAGCAATCTTCTGAGCGCCCGCGTCGGTCGTGACCTTCTTCTGGTACACAGCCTTCCACGTGCCGCCGAAGATGTCCGTATCAGGGCAGTCGCACATGAAGCAGTTCTCTTCGTTGACGCACGGATAGATGCCGACGAACCAGCCCTTGTAGGTCTTGGGCGTGAAGATCGGATCGCAGCCCGTCTCAGACTTGACGCAGTAGGCGTTCTTCGTCTTGAGGGACGTGACCTTCATATCGACCTTGCCGAACGCGGCAGCCCAGAACGCGAACTCTTCGAGATCAACGTCGCCATCCGTCTCGGCCTCCTCGGAGACCACGAAGAGAGCGGAATCAAGGCAGACGCTCTTGCCAGGCTTGATGCTGGTTTCCCAGTTACGAGCCTTATCGAGGTTCTTGCCGAACACCGACCAGACGACCAGATCAACGGGAGCCGCGAGAGCAAAGGTCTTCTTGCCGGCCTTGATCGTGGCATAGAAATAACCACCATCATAGCAGCAGAAACCCGTGGTTTCGCAGATGGTTCCCGTGAGCGAGAGCGCGCCCTTCTTGATCTTGAGCGTGTCAACCGTCTTGTAGTCGCCCTTGTCAACGACAGCCTTGCCCGAGCCCGTCACCTTGAACACGACCGTGGGGCAAGGACCCTGGTCAGGACCACCAGCTCCGCAGTTCTCGCAAACCACGGGGTTGAGTGACGTGCCAGCAGCACTGCCGACAACAGTAATTGCCGCAGCAGCGGCAGCAATCATGAACTTCTTCATCGTTTGTTTGTTTCCTTTTGCCGATTCGCTCAACTCAGCGGTTTCCCGCCTCGCCTCGCCCGGAGCTACCCGGTTGACTCATTCTTTCGGTGAGTTCCACCCGACCCACTTTATTACACCCGCGTGAACACGGTCGGCACACATGTTATGCCATTCAGCAGATCGGAACGGTTTGAGTTTCGCGCTCCTCACTACCCACTTTCTCAAAATAGACTGCGGGTCAACTTTCATTGAGCCCGGTTATTCCTAGGCCCGGACACAATGTCCAAAGCCCGCCCTATTTCTTGAAAGCGCGGGTATTGTATCAAAACTTGCTCTCGCGCGCAAGGGGAAAATGAAAAAAAATTTAGCCACGCAAACGCTCCGCAAGAAGAGTGGAACTTGTCCCCTGCGTGTATGGGAAATAGACCACCTCGACGCCGACGGCCTTGAGTTTCGCCTCCACTTCGTTGTACATCGCGCTGCCCTTCCAGTCGTTGCCGTGGAACAACCGGTTGAAATGCAATGCCTCCCATGCGGCGAACTTGTCCATGCTCGTCTGCGGCACGACTTCGTCCACGTAGCGGATCGCCTTCACGATCGCAACACGCTCCGCGTACGGAACGATGGGCGGGTGCTTCTTGTAGCTGATTACCACCTCGTCCGTGGAAACGCCCACGATCAGCCGGTCGCATTGCTCGCGCGCGCGCATGAGCAAGTTGAGATGCCCGACGTGGAACATGTCGAACACGCCCGTGGTGTAGCCAACGATCATGACGCCCCCTCCCCGTACCGCTTGAGGAACTTCCGAATCGCCAGCGCCTTCTCCATGTTGAAGCGCGACGCAGGATGGTGCGGCTTGAGACGCCCCGGCCAGCCGGCCCAGTCGCCGTAGTTGTAGGTGAGCACGGTCTCCGGGTCGTTCGGCACCATCACGTCCACGCCCTCGAACGTCGCGGGCTTGAGCGGGAAGATGTCGTCGTAGTCGTACACCGCCTCCTTCACCCAGTCGGGCGTCATGAACTCGATGCCGCGCAGCACGGCCGGCTTCGACTCTGGCGGCGCGGAGTCCTTCCCGTCCATGATCCACTCGCGGCGCGCGGAATCCAGCGCGGCACGGTGCGCCGCGTCGTCCGCCTGCGGATCGAACCGCGCCGCGTTGCGCTCCTGCGCATCCTTGACCTTCATGAAGAGCGCGTGCTTCTCCTTCAAGGTCGGCAGCGGGCTGTGATAGAGGTCGTAAGACATCACGGACGACGTGATGTCCTTCGGCAGATCCCGGTGCGACACCTTGATCTGGTTCCACTTGCGCGAGAATCTCCGCCATGCGTAGTAGCCCTCTCGACACTTCTTGTTGAACACCTCGCAGAAGCGGTCGTACTCGTCGCGGAGCATCCCCTGGTCCACGTCGTCGTCCCACGGCACGAACTTCCCGCCGTGGCGCACCGTCCCGAGCAGGCTCCCGCTGATCGTCCACGGATGGAACCCGTTCTCGCGCGCAACGCGCAGCACTTCCTTCAGAAGTACCACGCCCGCGAGCTGCACGTCGCGCGCGTAGCCGCGCGCCGGCGGCATGTTCCCGACGTCAGCCATGGTCAGCAGTTCGCGGCGCAGCAGCTGCGCCTGCAGCGACAGACCCGGCTCGTCCGCGCTCCTGCACACGCGTACGCCGCAGAACCGCGTGACAAGACGCCCCTTCTCATACTTGCGGCTGATCAGGCTCATGCGTCCACCCCACCTTCGCGCAACTTCTTCAGCGTGGCCGAGAGCAGCGTGGAACTCGTCCCCTTCGTGCGCGGGAAGTACACCACGCGCACGCCGACGGTCGCGAACTTCGCCTCCATCTCCTTCCAGCTCGGCGTGTTGAACCAGTCGTCCCCGACGAACAGTACGTCAAAGTGCAGTTTCTCCCACATCTTGAACTTGTCGAGGTCGTCCTGCGGAATCGCCGCGTCCACGTACTTGATGGAGCGCACGATCTCAAGTCGTTCCTGGAACGGAATGACGGCCCGCTTGTGCTTGTAGGCCACAAGCTCGTCGACGGATACGCCGACGATCAGCTTGTCGCACAACCCCTTCGCGTTCTTGAGGAGGTTGAGGTGCCCGATATGGAAGAGGTCGTAGACCCCGCTCGTGTAACCGATTATTGTTCTGCTCATGGCGGAGATAGTATAGCAAAACCGTGGTATTACGCAAATGCGTCGTTAAGGACCGCCAGGACGGCGGATGTGGCGTCGGGGTGGTTGACGCACACCTCCTTTGCAGCAAACGCCGCGCGGGCTTCGCGGTCGGGATCGCGTCCCGACGCCACGTCGCGGATGAATGCTATGACCTCGTCGTCCGTGTACGCCTTCCGCACGTGCTCCGCAAGCGTCCGCGCAAACGGCAGGAACTGCTCGTCCAGCGTCGCCTCGCTCTCAAGGAGGTAGCACTGCGGACACCCCGTGTAGAAGTACTCCGCGAGGAACGAGCCGCAGTCGTGGATCAGCGCGTCCGAGTTCCGGAACGACTCGAAATAGTCGCCGCCGCGCTGGAAGACAACGTTCGGGTGCGCCTCCATCGCCCGCTCGTAGGCGGACGTCTTCTCCGGCCCCCACCACTTCGCCGTGGCGAGGCGCGGGAAGAGGAGCGGGTGCGGACGGAACACGAACGTGATCTCGGGGAACATTTCCGGCAGCCGCTGGAAGAGGTCGGCGTTCTTGAGGAACGTGGAGAGCGCGAGCGCACCGGGAATCTTGTCGAGCGTGTGGTGCGGACACAGCAGGATCGTCTTCCCCGCGCGTTCCCGACGCGGGATCGTTGCCAGACGGTCCATCTTAGCGTAGCCCACCGTCACAGCGTTCTCCGCGAGCAACGGGTTCTTCTCAATGCTCATTCGACGCGTCGCCTCGTTCGAGACGAAGTAGCGCCAAGCAAAGACTATGTTCGGCAAATACGGCGTCTTCTTTTCGTTGGAGATGAAGAGCCCGCCATAGCCGTAGTAGAGTATCGCCACGAGCGAGCGGACAGAAAGACGCTCGGTCGTATAATCTGGCAGCGTCTGGTCTTCGTAGAGGATGGTCGAGAACACCAAATCAGCGTCCAGCTTCTCCGCCTTCCCCGCATCCGGATCGTAAAGCGCGCGAACCGCCTGCGGATACCGTTTGCCCAGCTCGCCAACCGTCTTTTTAAGCGTGTCCCGCAGGAAGGCTTCGCCACGCGTGACGCGGGGCGCGACAGCGATGAAACAGTCATAGCGGGGATCTTCCCGCATCTTGAGGAACACGCTCTCACCAGAGAACATCGACGCGTCGCACACGAGGAAGGCCACGCGCAGACGCTCCCCGCGCGCCAGCTTTTCCCGGCACGCGGTTTCGTGCGCCGCATAGCGCGCGCGGACGACCGGTAGCATACGTGCCAGACGATGCTCGCGCGCGGCGGCCATCCAACGGTCGCGCAACCGCCGCCGCACGCGCTTGACGGGAATCAGCGCGGTCGCGAGACGGATTATTTTCACTGTCAAAGACGTTCTCATAACGGGAAAAGAACGTCATTATTATACACGATTCCCCGCCGCTTTGCTAGCCCATGCAGGCAAGGGCGGATTCCCAACGGTCAAGGAACGCCTTGCGGGAATAGACGGCCGCGTAGCGGCTACAGGCGGCTTCGCCCAGACGCCTCCGCAGCTCCGCATCGCGCATCAACCTCGCCAGCCCCTCCGCGTAGGCCACCGCATTGCCCTCGCACAACAGCCCCGTCTCGCCGTCGGCGATGATCTCCGCGATCGCCGGCGTCTCCGCGAGCCCAAGCACCGGCTTGCGAAACACCGCCGCGTCGACGACCGTCAGCGGGCCGCCCTCGTTGGCGGAAGGAAAAGCGATAAACGCGCAAGACGAATAGGCCGCCGTCAGATCATTGCAGTACCCCGCGAACACGATACGGTCCCCCAACCCCGCCGCCGCCACGCGCGCACGCAGCTTTTTCTCATACGACGCCTTCCCCGTCCCATACAGGACCACGCGCCACCCGGGGAAATCACCCGCAACGCGCGCAAAGGCGTCAATCAGAAGAGTCTGGCGCTTGTCATCGTTCAGGGCTGCCGGGTAGATGATCGTCTGCCCGTCGTCGGAAGACGCGCCGCACCCCTCGAAACGCGAGGCGTTGCCAATGACGTACACGTGCCCCTGATACCCGACCTTCTCGCGAAGCACGCCTTCGTGCGAAGGCACAAGCACCTGCGCCGCGTCGGCCAGCGCAATCGCACGACGGATGGCGCGACACCGCCGCCACCGGCGAAGCCAATGCCGGAAGGGATAGAGCGGATGCGTGTGGAACTGGAGGATCGTCTTCACGGGAGGACGGATTCGCCCGCCGTCCGTCAGCGACAGTATTTCGTTCGTCCCCGCCGCGATGCAGATATCGCATCCGGAAATGCGTCCCCGCACATCGCCGTCTTCGTCCGTGACCACCACCACGTCGTGTCCGCGCTCGCGCAGGCCGTCGATTAGGAACTGCACTGCCATGTCCGCCCCGCGGCGGGCCGCAAACGTATCCTTGTAGACCGCTATCTTCATATTTTGTACTTTCCCCGCGTGGCCAGCAGATAGGCTTGCCATGTCTTCATGCCGCGCGGAATGATCTGACGGTGGATTCGGTAGGGGTCTGTCCCCACGGGACGCATCTTCTTGATCATCGCGGCGGCGAAACGGTAGCCCGCCGCGACGACTTCCGACACGATGTCATCGTTCTCCCCCCCGCAGGGATAGGCGAACGAGGCAATCGGATGTCCGAGGACCGCTTCGAGGTCGCGCTTGTTCGCGCGAATCTGCTCGCGCGCCTCCGCAATATCCACGGACGTCAAAACGCAATGTCCTGAAGTGTGTCCCCCGATCTCGACCAGCCCGCTCGCGTCCATCTCGCGCAGCTGTTCGCACGAGAGGAAACGCGGATCGTCAAAGCGGCTCGTGACGAAACAGGTCGCCGGCACGTTCTGCCGCCTGAGAATGGGCAACAGCTCCACGTAGTTGTCGACGTAGCCGTCGTCGAACGTCAGCACCGCGTCGCGCGGTCCTGGATCGGACGCCGCATCCGTGAACGTGCGGAACCTGTAGCCGCCTTTGAGCAGCCGAAGAATCAACGCCTCCAGTTCGCGCGGCTGGATCGTGTTGTTGGGACAGGACGCATCCACCACTTCATCGGAAACGGAATGGAGCATCAGGAATGACGGCACGCCGCGCGGCCAGCGCGGCCACCACCACGTACACTTGCAGAGGGCGTAGATCGCCAACACAATGAGGATGAGGTCTGCGTAAATCATGGCGTGACCTTCCCCGCGTTGATGGCTTCGGGATCGCGTCCGTCAACATCCGTCCCGCCGCGCGCACGGATCGTATCGAGGCGCTTGCGTGCCTGGTTGCGCCGCTTGCGCGAGCGCCACGGCACGTGCGCCTGGATCATCAGGCTGGCGGCATACATGCCCAGCTTCAGGCGCGCGCCAAGCGGAGGTCGCGCCGTAAATGCGATGTCTGGCATCGCCGCCAGCGTGCGGCGCGCCTGCGCCACCGCGTCGGTCGCCGGCAAAAGCGCGAGAACGGCGTCGAGCGCCGCGCGGTCGTCCCAGCACCCGCAGGGCGTGTTGTGGTTCACGCCGAACACGACGTAGAGGAACTTCGGATGCGCGGCCACCCACGGATCCTCGTGGTAGTCGTTCCGGTCGATGGACATCTGGAAGTCAATCACCTTCAAATGCCCGTCCGCCCCCAAGAGGAAATTGTCGGTGTAGATGTCGCGGTGGAGGATGCCCGTCTTGTTCAGGGCCTCCGCCAGCATGAGGATGTCCGACGCGAACCCGTCCGCCTGCGCCTCCGTCACCCCGCGCATGAGCAGGTCCGTCAACGACGGCCCGCCCACCTTCTCGGTTACGACGAACGCCCGGCGTCCGTCATCTGACGTCCAGAGCGCCAGCGGTTCCGGCACCACAAGCGGCGCGGCAGCGCGGAGACGCGACGCGAGCCGGAACTCGTTGCCGATCGACCACGCGCACGTCGAGGAACACTTCACAATGGCGTCACGTCCCTTGAACTGACCCTCGTAGAACACGTCGTTGATGTACTTGTTCTCGAGAATGACGCGGCAGCCGGTAAGCCCCATGTCCGAACCCACGCCGTAAACGATGTTCCGCCAAGCCGTTTCGGCTGCCGGTTTCTTCAGAAGTCTCCTGACCCACGCCCACCTCTGCCATGGTGCAACGCCCGCCGCCACGAATTCGACGGCCATGCGGTCGACGCCGCACTCAAGGCAGGCGCTCACCCGGTGGTGTCCCTGACGAAGCGAATCCGCAAGGCCGCCCGTGCGGCATAGCATTACCGCGATGGGCTTGTCGTCGCGGTAGCCGTCCCGCTTCAGGCTCGTCAGCAGCCTGCTCATGCTCGCCGCACGGTCCTTGCCGGCACGCTGCTGCGGATTGTCCGTCGTGCGGATCGTCCGCTCAAGCTTCATTTCCCGCACGGCCTTCGCCGAGATGTGGTAAACGTGCGAGCCGTGGTAGCGGTAGCAGTTCCGGCACACGCGCACCAAGGTCCCGAGCAGGTTCCACCGCGAGACGGAAGGCACGAACACCACCCGCACGTCCACCGTGCCGCCCGCACGCCGCGCGATCTCATCCCGACCGCGTACAAGCGAATCGGGATGTCCCTTGCGGATGAGGAGGACGACACGGTCAGACGGCAGTTCGCCTGCGGGGATGGACTCGCCCGCATAGTCTGGCACATCGTCGAAATCCGCCGCTTCCAGCGGATAGACGTGCGATGACCAACCGAGGCGCATCGTTACAGGCGCGCAAAGTCCCAGTCGCCGCGCTTCGGCGCCTTGAGGAACGCATTCGCCTCTGCCTTGTTCGTGAAGCGCATCTTCCGCGCGTCGAACGCCAGCTCCTCGCCAGGATACCGGAGCGACACGCAGCCGATCAGGAGGGCCTCCGTGAGGGGCGCCGCGTAGGAGAGCTTCGAGCCGCACTTCTCGAGGTCGCACACGAGACAGGCCTCCACGAACTCGCGGTAGTGGCTGTACTTCGCCGCCCTCTCGCCCTTCGCGAGCGCGGCGTCGAACGCCGCCTTGTCGCCCGCGATGCAGACCGGCTTCTTCGCGTGCGATTCGCCGATGGAGGTCGCCTTGGTACCCACGATGATCAAGCCGTTGCCCGGCACGGACGGGACGATCGTCGCCGGCGCCTTGTAGGGCTTGCCTTCCTTCTTCGCCTTGGCGGCCTTCTTCGCCTCGGCGTCGGTGGCGCACTTCAGCGCGAATGCCTCAAGGCCGGCTATGGTCTTCATGTCGGGCTTCACGTGTCCGTCCGTCCACACGAGCTTGACGCCGTTCGGAATCCACTTGTTCGGCGCGAACGCCATCTCGATGCGCGACTTCTTCGGGTAGGCGACGCCCACGGGGCCTTCGCCGAAGGTATCGCCCGTGACCTTCGTGGGAAGGCCGAGCTCGAACGTCCAAAACGCCGGGTCGGCGTTGTGGACCGCCATGTCGCCGATCGCGCCGCAGCCGTAGTCCCACCAGCCGCGCCACTTGAAGCGGTGGTAGGCGCTCGAATAGCCGTGGTCGGCGCTCGGACCGCACCAGCAGTCCCAGGAATCAGGCGCGAAGTGCGCCGGCACCGGCTCGGGCTTCGCGTACTTCTTCATGCCCTGCGGCCACACCGGACGGTCGCTCCAGCTGTAGATCTCCTTGATTTCACCCCACGCGCCCGCGTCGCGCAGCGCCTTGTAGCGCCACACGCCCGGATGGCCCTGATTGCCCATCTGCACCACGCGGCCCGTGCGGAGAGAGGTTTTTAGCATCAGCTCGCACTCCTCCACGGTGCGCGCGAGCGGCTTCTGCACGTACACGTGCTTGCCGGCGTTCATGCAGTCGATGGAGATGTAGGCGTGCGTGTGGTCCGGCGTGCCCACCTGCACGGCCTCGAACTTGTCGCCCATCGTCTTCAGCATCTTGCGGTAGTCGGTGAACTTGGGGATGCCGGGGTATTTCTTCTCCCAGTGGGCGAACATCGCCGGGTCGATGTCGCAGATCGCCACGAGCTCGCAGCCCGCGCTGATGAGGCTCTCGGTCGCGCCGCGACCCATGCCGCCACAGCCGATGGACGCGATCTTGAGCTTGCGCCCCGCAACCTTGCCCTTGAACGCGTCCTGCGGCGCAAGGTCGATACCGGCCGCGCCGAGCGAAAGCCCGAACGCCCCGATTCCCGTCATAAACGCGCGCCGCGTGGGCGCAAACTGCATCGTTTTCATTTCTGGTTTTCCTTTCGGCCGTTCATTATACCAAAAATTCGCGGATCGTGCGGAGTGCGGGGCATCCGGAATATCCGGAATGTCCGGAAAACCCGGAAAATCCGGAATATCCGGAATGTCCGGAATGTCCGGAAAATCCGGAATATCCAAGGCCCGCCTACTTCAGGTGAATGGCCGTGCCGCCGGTATAGATGAGCTTCAGGCCGTCCTCCGTCTTCTTGATGCGGTAGCCGCGCATGCGGGTGTCGTTATCGAGGACGAAGCTCGTGTTCTCCGGCATCGCCGCCCACTCGACCACGCACTTCTTGCCGGTGCGCTTGATGACCTTCAGGTCAGTGCGGCCGGCGAGGTTCACGTTGACCGTCGCGCCCGCCGCAGTCGGGAAGATCACCGCGCGGCCGGAGACGCTCGTCGCGTTCCACGGACCTTCCCAGTCGGTGAGGTCGAGCGTCGCGCCGCTGGCGAGCGTGCAGCCCCAGTGGCGGTCGCTCTCGGGCTTGAAGACGCCACTCACGGTGAGCGAGCTGGTGTTGTAGGTGGCGCCGTCCGTCGTGTTCGCGCAGATGTAGTCCTTCACCGTCATCGGCTCGCGGTCGATCGCGAGGATGCCGGAGTTCTTCACGACAAGCGTCGTCTGAGGCGCGCGGATGCCCTTGTTGTTGTCCGTCTGGTAGTACACCGTGTAGAAGCCGTCCACCTCAAGCGTGCCAGCCGTGATGTCGGTGTTGAACATCCAGCAATAGTCGAGGCCTCCCTGTCCGCGCCCGTTCCAGTGGAGCGTGTAGCCCTGGAGGTCGAGCGTGACGGCCACGTTGTCGCGCCGCACGAGGCCGCCGCCAACGAAGTCCATGTACGAATCAGCCGTAAGCGTGACGTCGCCCCAGTGCGAGTAGTTGTAACCAGCCGAGATCGCCACCGAGTTGGCGAGCGTGCCGCCGTTCAGGACGACGCGGTTCTTGTAGTTGTTGATCGCGCCGTAGGCGTCCAAGGTCGCGCCCGGCTGAACCGTCACGTCCGTGCCGAACGCACCGAGCGTGCCCGTGCAGACCTGATCGCGTCCGTCGGTGACGGTGGGCGTTCCGAGACGGAACATTCCCTCGCGCACATCCGTGCCGCCCGTGTAGGTGGAGCCCGCCGGTGCCTCGTACACGCCGGCGCCTTCCTTCACCACCTTCACGTTGCCGCAGATCGCGACGCCGTCGTTCACGGCATCCACGCCCTCCGGCACGTCGATGATCAGCGTGCCCTGCGTCCTGCCGGTCATCCACTTCGCCTGCAGGTACTGCACCACCTCGGTGCGCTGCGCGTCCGTCAGCACCGAGCTGAAGCAGATAAGTTCGGAGAGCTGGCGTCCGCCGTTGCGGTAGCCACTATCAATGCTATTGCTACGGTCAAAGGTGAGCGAGTCAGAGGCGGAGTTCTGGGATGTCACGATGGAGATCACCTGGAAGTCATCGGCCGGAATCACGTCGTTCTTCCAGTCGACCACGGTCGTACCGTTCCACACGGTTGAGAATTTCGCATGGCTGCTGTTACCATACTGTCCGGCCGTGCCGCGGTGGAAGTTGTAGGTGCCGCTTCCCCCGTTCCTGTCGCCCAGCAGGAAGGCCCGCTGTGTAGCCTCGACCTTGATTACCATGAACACGGTGCGCAGGTTGGTAAAGCGCGTGTACGTCATGTCGCGCTGGCTGCTCGTCTTGCCGAAATCGACCGTGGGACGTCCGTACGTCGTCGCGTCGTAGATCGGGAAGTTCTCGGCCTGCGCTGTTGCCGCAGGAGCCGTCGCGACGCGATGGCTGGAATCCTTCGAAGTCCACGAGAGGACGCGGCCGGCCGAATCGATATTAAGCGTCGAGGCGTCGGAGGCGTCGAGCCAGAAGCACGCACTCGAAAGGATCGAAGGCGCCGCAACCGTGCCGTCGAACCAAGGCGACGTAACCTCTGCGCCGAGGTAGCCGTCCGCCGAAAGGCCCTTCACCTTGAGTGTGTGCCCGTTCAGGTCGATGGCGGCGCCGGACGGGATCGTGACCGTGCCGAGTCCGCGCCAGTCGCAGTCCGCGTTCAGCGTGACGACGTTCCGGCCCGTGCCCATCGTAAAGTGGTCGGGCGTGAACGGAACGTATTCCGCACCATTCACGCTCACGAGCATCGGCCACGGCATGCCGTTGTAGGACATCCCGTTGGACGCGCCGTTCGCGCCCTCGCCGCCTGTCGTGTCGCCGCAGACGATGGTGAACCTGTGCCAGCCCTCGGCTATGGTGAAGTTCGTCATCTTGTTCGCGTTGTAGGTGTTGTTGATGTGCTTCCACGCACCGTCGATGGCGAAGCCGTAGTAGTCGTCGTAGCGTTGGTTAATGTTCCACGTGCCCGCCTCCTCCGCCGAAACGTACACCCAGCCGTCGTAGCGCACCTGCGCCTCGTTGATGTACGTGGCCGACCACGGGAGGCTGTAGGCGTTAAGTTCCGTGAGGTCGCCAACGCCCTGCGTCATGTAGTGCTTCAGGAGGACGTTCTTCCAGTTGTCGTTGCCCATCGCCGAGCGACCCGCGTACTTGATGTAGCCCATCTGCGTGTAGGAGTGGAGGTCTTCGCCGATCTGCACGCCCTTCCAGTTCACGTCCGTGCCCTCGGGAATGCTGAACGACGTCGTGCCGTCGATGATGACGGTCGTGTGCTCGTTCGGGACGGCGTTCTCGACCACGTTGCCCGCCGCGTCGCGGCATTCCCAGTTCGCCGCGCTCGTCAGCGTCGTGCCGTCGCCGTTGCCCGTCCAGCGCGCGGTCATGTCAACCGTGCCGGGCGTCGTCCAGATTTCGATCTTCGCGATCTCGTAGGCGTCGACTGTCAACCGGGCGCTGCCGCCGAACTTGCCCGTGTCGTAGGCGAACGTCCAGTCCATCGATCCGAGCGACTGGTGCGACATGTTGCCGAGGCCGAACGCATATCCGCTAGTTCCCCCACTCCAGTCGCTGAACGCGAACAGCACCTGCGCCGGATTGCGCTCGCCGGGCGTGAGGCGGTGGACCTGCATCGAGCCGTGTCCGATGCCATCGAAGCTGCAGACGTCGTTCCAGTCGTAGCCGTAGGTATCAACGGGCGCTCCCGCGACTCCGCTTGCACCAGAGCTGTAGGAGTGCGTCCAGAACTCGATCCAGCCGTCCGCGCCGTCGCCCGTCGCCGCCGTCGGCTCGATGCCGGGCATGTTGCTCGCGATCTTGAGGTGCGTCGCAGGCCCTTGGTACATCTTGGCCGGGATGATCGGCACGCCGAGCGTGTCGATCGACCTGTCGCCGAAGGCGTCCATCGACACCCACAGCCAGCGCGTGAGGTTGTGGTACTGATGCACCCCGTCGTCCTTGCGCCTGATCTCGATGTAATAGCCCACGCGTCCGACGTTCTCAGTCGCCGCGCCGGTCTCGCCGATGTCGTCGTAGGGGACGAATCCGTTCTTGGCGAGCGGCGTCCTGTTGTGCGCCGCGACGTCGAAGACGCGGGCGCGGGTGAAGCCTGCGAGGTACGCGGCGGGCACGTTGTTCTCCGCGCCGGTCGTGGTCGGGATGTTCGCCTCGACCTGTCCCGGCGTGAAGTCGGGATCGTCCGCGAGGGCGTCCGTAATCGCCTTGCAGTAGACGTCCGCCATCTTGTCCTCGCCCGGCCAGTCGGGGTGGAGGTCGGTCGCGCTCTGGAAGCTGCCGGTGATGTACGTGCCGTTCTGGTCGTAGCGGTAGCACGGCGTGTAGAGGTCGGCGAAGTACACGCGCTTCGCCGGGCATGCCGCCCTCGATCGCCTCGCGCATCATCGTGTTGTAGGTGACGACCTTCGCGTTCTTCGCGGCGTCGGCGATGTCAACAACCGCGCCCGCGATGAACTTCGCCGTCGTCTTCTGCGTGATCACCTTCTCGACGAGGTTGCTCCACACGGGGAACAGCTCGGCTGGCGTCCTGCCGCCGGAGTTGATGTCGTTCGTGCCAAGCTTGACGAGGACGAAGTCCACGTCGCCCGCCTGGTCGAGGAAGTTATCGATGGCGTCGATCGTGCCACCGCCACCGCCCGAGATGAGGCGCTGCCCGCCGATGCCGGAGTGGCTGATCCACTCGTCGGGCATCGCCGCGCCGCAGATGTCGGCGCTCTGGTCGTAGCGGTGGCCCTTCGCGATTGGCTCGTAGCCCGCCGCCGCGAGCTTCTTCATGAGGCCCGTGCGCCAGTTGCCGTACGCGCCGCCGTGCGTGATGGAGTCGCCCACGGGGAGGACGTTCACGCGCGTCTTCGGCGCGCCGTAGTCGAGGTCGAGCCACAGGCGGCCGCCCTTTGCGAGGTTCTCCGCCCACACCTTCGGGTTGTTGCCGCTCGCGCTCGTCGCGTCGAACACCGCCGTCAGCGCCGCATCGTCCATGTTCAGCGAGCCGTTGTCCCACGTCATCAGCAGGAAGCGTCCCTTCGTGTTCGAGGCGTACTTCGCGTCGAGCGCGATCTTCGCGCCGGACGCAAACACGGGCGCGCCGATGAGGCGGAACGTGAACTTTGTCGGGTCGTACGTGACTCTGCCCGTCGCGCCGATGTCGAGATTTCCAAGGTAGAAGCCGCCCACGTCGTTGAACGACGCCGCTCCGTCAACCATGAGGTGCGTGGTGGTGAGCGAGATCGGGTCCCACCCGATGTACGTGAACGCCTGCGACGCGCCGGACGGCAGGATGATCGACGCATTGGCGAGACTCGTCGCCACCGTCCCGTTCTTCGCCCAGTTGCCGACGGTCGCGAACGTGGACTCGCCCTCCGTCGCGGGAGTCCAGACGTAGTTGGCGGAGGCGGAGCGGTCGGACACGGCTTCGCCGTACTTCAGCCAGAACTCGACGCGGACGTACGAGTACGCCGCACCCGAAATGTTCGCCATGTCGGCGCTGCCGGTCTTGTCCACATACGTCCAGTCAAGCTCCTTGCTCGTTTGTCCGTGGTTGCCGTAGTTGGCGAGCGTGCCCATGCCGAGAGCGCCAGAGTCGGCGCCGCCCCAGCGGTTGTAGGCAAAGAGGATTTCCGCGGCCGGGAACGCGCCCGCTTCCGAGAACTTGCGCATCAACTGGAAGCAGGCAAAGCCACCGGACGTGCTGAACGTGTCATTGAAGCCGAGCACGTTGCCAGTCCAGGGCTCCGCGATCACGTCGCCCGTCCTGTCGGTTCCGCCGTAGTTCTGGCAGTTGAACTCGATGTAGCCCTCGACGGTATCGTCGTTCGCCGGGACCTGCTGAACGCCGCCGAAGTTGCTCCACACGTGGAGCTTCGTCACGGTCTGCTGCTTCTTCTGCGCGACGGTGACGGGAAACGCCACGTCCGCCCAGTTGGGCCCGGGGGCGTCCATGTCGATCCACATCGCCTGCAGCGCGCCGGTGTCGCGGCGCACGAGCTCGATGTAGTAGCCCACCTTCTCGATGCCCGTCTCCTGCATCGGCGGCGCGTAGGTGTAGGGGATCGCGTAGAGGTTCTGCGCATACGCGGTGGTGTCCGTCGGCTCGATGGTGCGCACGCGCGTGAAGCCGTCGAGGTACGCCGCCGGGACGTTGTTCGTCGCGTCGAGGACGACTGCCGGAGGCGTCCACGAGGACGGCGTGTTCTTGCCGTTCGCCGTCGCGAGCGTCATCAGCTTCGCCTTGATCGCGGCGGCCACGGCCTCGCACTCCGTCGAGGTCTGCGAGGCGGTGATGAGCGATGCGATGTCAACGCACTCCACGTCCGCCTCCGTGCCGCACCACGACGCGATGTCGGCGTTGAGCGCCGCCGAGCCGCCGGGGATCGTGCAGGCGATCACGGTCGTCATCGGAAGCGCGGCCTTGATGCGCGTCACGGCCTCCTTGTAGTTGGCAAGCACCGTCGCGTCGGCGACGCCGTCGGCCACGTCCTTGTCGCCGCACAGGAAGATGGTGAAGTCGGGATAGTTCGCCGCCGCGCAGTACGTCTCGAGGCCTTCGAGCACGCCGGCGCGCGTGGCGGATGTCTTGAGCGCGAGATCGACTACGCCCGCGTGGCACTTCCACGCATCCGTGTTCGCGCAAAGGTTGTTCCCGTTCGCCGTGCGCCAGCCCGTCATCTTCACGTTCCAGCCTTCGGCGAAGAGCGACTGCGCAAGCGGTCCGCGGAAGCAGTACGTGCTGCCATAGACGTAGGTGCCGCCGAGCGTGAATATCTTGATCTCCGGCGCCGTGACGATGGAAGACGGATCCTTCGTGAGGACGATGCTCGTTGCATTCACGACGAGCGTGTAGCCCGCCGGACAGCCCGTCACGTCGATCTTCGAGGCGTCGAGGCCGGAGATCATGCCCGCCGTGAGGAGCGTGATGTTCGCATCGCCCTCCGGCGCCGCAATGCCCGTGAGGTCGAACGCCGCCCGGCCGAGGAAGTTGAGCGTGCCCGCGAACGTGAACGGACACGGCCGCGAGAACGCGACGTCGGTCGTGAACTGGATGATGTTCGTCGACACCGAGAGGATCGAGCCGCCCTCCTCCACGTCAAGCGAGGTGAGCTTCACCGGATTCCCGCACTTGCGCATGTCTAGCGTGCCGCCCGCGTGGATCGTCACCGGAACGGCCGTCGAGGAGATGGCGATCGAGGGATTGTACGTCGAGGCCGAGGAGTCCATCACCACCGTGCCGCCGAAGATCTCCGCACCTTCGCGCATCTGCTGGTCGGTGTGGTTGTTCGTGATGTAGAACTTCGCCGCGCCGTACTTCGTGAGCTTCGAGTACGTGCCGTTGCCCGAGATCGGCGCGGCGCAGGTGACGTCCGTCGTCTCGTTGGAGACGATTACGTTGTCCGAGACGTAGATCCAGCTGACGGACGTGGACATCTTCGTGGCGTCGTTGAAGACAAGGTTCCTCAGGTGCAGCCTGTTGCTGGTCTGCACGTAGGTGGAGCCGCCGTCCATCACGAGGTCACGCAGATAGACGTTAACGGCCGGCACCTCGACCTTCGAATTCACGCCGTCGATGATCGCGTCGACATTAGGCAGGTTGACGGTGCTGTTGTGGAAATACAGACTTCCGTTCGTCACATGGATCAGGCCTTCGCACGAACTCACGGCGTTGCACATCCAGAAGTGCTTTCCGGTCGGAACGTTGATCGTGAGGGTGTGGCCGTTCATGTTGAAGTCCGTCGCCCCATAGCCGCTGTTGAGAAGGCCGAAGTCGCCGTTCGACGAATACGCCGTGGCGTCGCCCGTCATGATGATTCCGGCCAACTGCGCGGAGCCGCTGGTCACGTTGCCGCCGCTGTTGCGGAAGCATCCGTTGCCGTCGGGTCCGGTGCCCTCCATCGTCAGCACCGGACAGTTTCCGTTGCCGTTGCCCGCCATGTCGTAAGCGCCGCCGACAAGGATGCGGATCGGGTACTTGATGGGGACAAGCGAGGTTGCGCCCATCGCGAGCGTTCCCGCGTTCACCACGGTGCCGCCGGAGTTTCTGAGATAGTTCTTCGCGGTGAACGTGCCCGTGCCGGTCTTGACGAACTTCACCGCACCCTCGAGGATGTATGCCGCGTTGTTTTTCGTCTCGCCGGTCGGCACGTCGATGTACAGTTCGCCGTTCACGGCGTCGTTTTCCACGAGCTTCACGTCGTCGATCAGCGACGTCGAGTCGGAACCTATGAGATAACCCTGGAACGTGAGCGTGTGCGCTCCCGCCGTCAGGTTAAGCGCAAGGGTCTGCTCCTCGAACACGGTGTTGTTCACCGCGCCCCACGTCCGCACAGTTGTGCCGTCGACGTGAACGGTCAGCTTGCCGCAGCCGAGGTTCGGCCTCGCCGCGAGCTTGAACGTAAGCGTGTATTCGCCCGCCTCCGGCGCAGTGAAAGTCTGCTCGATGCTCGCTGCGTTCTGGAGCCAGCAGACGTACTTTCCGTCAATGGGCGTGTTCGCCACCCAGGTGTTGTTGTTCACCGTAAGGCCGCACGACGTCGTGCCACTCCATCCCGTCGGCTGGAACCCGCCGACGGTGAAGTAGGCGTATGTGCCGGAGAACGTTCCGTCGAAGTGCTCGAAGCTGCCGTTCGTAATGAGGTTCGCGTTGAAGGAATCTGTAATCTTCACGCTGCCGTCGCCCGCGATGTCATCGACGTAGAGCTTGTGCCCGTTCAGGTCGATGACCGTATCGCTCACGACGTTTATCGTGCCAAGTCCGCGCCAGTCGCAGTCCGCCGTGAGCGTCACGCGACCTGTGCGCGCGCCGAACGTGATCGAGGCCCACGACGGCGTGGCGCCGACGGGGAACGAGAACGACGCCGCGCCGTCGATGTCAACGGCCGTGTCCGAGTCGGGAAGCGTCGTCGCGGGCAGTTCCGCGCCTGTCGCGTCCCAGCACTTCCAGTTGGCGGGGTCGGCAAGGTCCGTCACGTCGCCGCCGCCGATCCAGTGCGCCGTCGCCGCCCTTCCGGCGTCTGCCGCCGCGAAGGAGTTGAGGCTCTCCGTCGAGTCCTGCACCCAGCCCGTGCGCGTGAGCGTGGCGCCATGCGTGAAGTCTCCGCTAGATTCAAGCTCGTTCGAGTAGAGGATGCCGTTCGCCTGGTCGAAGAGCGCGCCCTTGCCGTTCGCCTTGACGACGGGCACGAGGTCGCGTACGACCATGCCGGCGTCCTTCAGCGACAGGGAGTTGAAGGTGTATTTCGATCCCTTCGTGACGGACCACGTGCCGAACACGGCAAGGTCAAGTATCGGATTTGGCTTGCGCTCAACTGCGTATGTTTTGCGGGAACCGCCATGGTCGATTTTAATGATGTCTTCGTCAGTCATCTGGAAGCGATAGGAATCTGACGTCGTGGGTGACGGATCGAGAGCCGTGCCCCTGCCATGCCAGTAGTACTTGTTGCTCTGGACATCAATCATGAACGCGGCGCCCTGCCAGGACTGGCCGAAGAGTGTTGTACTGTTGGCGTACGTAAGCCCGCCGATGTGGAAGTCGAACGTCGTGTTGATGTCGGGGATGTAGCCGAGGCGCACGGTCTGCCCGCCGGTGGAGATGAGGCTCGCCACTTCGCTCGCGTACGGAAGTGCGTTCGTCTGCATCAGGAAGAAGCGGTACTTGAGTCCCGTCGCCTGGAGCGCGGCGGGGAGCGTCACGTTCGTCGTGACCGTTTCCGGGGCGATTGTGCCCAGGTCCTCGAAGTTCGTCCACGCGTTCTTGTCCGCGCCGCCGTCCGTCGCGCCGTATGCGAGATAGAGGTTGTTCGTCGCCGTCTCGGGGATTGTGCCGAACGCGAGCGTGGCGGTGGTGGCTGTCTGCTCCGTCACGGTGACGGTTGGGAGGAAACGGAACGTCGGGGTCGTGTCCGTCACGCGCCCGAAGCGCGCGGCGTCCCGTTCCGTGCCGGCGACGAGCGCCGTCGCCGTCTCGCTTGGGTGGAACGTGTCGTTCACCTGGTCGTAGAGGCCCGGCACGTCGTTCGCGTCGAGCGCGGGGATGTAGTCGCGCTGCATCTGGTACGGATCGTACCATCCGCCGTTCGCGATCTTCATGCGGTAGAAGTCGAACGTGGCAAAGTTGGCGTTGTTGTTGCAGGCGAAAATGCCCATCGGGTTGTTGCCGTCAACATTGCGCGTGTTTGAAGGCCCCACGCGCGTTTCCACTCCTTCGGTGAAGAGACTCACGCGGTTGTCGTCATCGACGATGAAGCGGTAGTTGGTGTTGAGCGCGGGCTTTGCGCCGAAGGCAGAGCCGCTTGCGTGGAAGTTGAACTTGTCGCCCTGCATGTTGAAGAGGTAGCGGCTGCCCGTCCAGTTCTGGCCGAAGAAGGCTGTCGAAGCAACATACGTGACGTTGCCGAAGCGGAAGTCCGTGACGGTGCGGCCGTCGGGGACGAGATCGGCGTTCACCCACTGTGCGCCGGTGGAGTGGACCTTGTCGAGTTCCTTCGTCATGGCGAGGTCCGTCGTCTGGAGGAGGAAGAAGCGGAGCGGACGCCCGTCGCGCAGCGCGGCGGGAACGGTGTAGGTGTACGTCTCCTGTCCGTCTGCGATGTCGGCGACCTTCTCGAAGCTGTCCCAGGCGTACTTGTCGTCGTCGCCGTCCGTCGCGCCGCTCGCGAGGAAGAGCGCGTGGCTGCGCCCGTTCGGGTTGCCGAACGCGAGCGTCACGCTGTCAGCCGTCTTCTCCGCCACGCACACCGTGCGCGGCGGCTCGTAGAGGCGGACGGTGCCTGGAAGCGTGGTCGGGCCGAGCCGCGCGCTCTCGGCGAGTGTCTCGTCGGAGAGCGCGCCGTTCCAGATACGCACTTCGTCGTACTTCGCGTTCGCGTCGATGTCGGCCTCATAGAACGAGTGGCCGATGTTGAGCGTGTAGGATTGGAGTTCCGCGATCGTCCAGCCCTTCACGATCGACCAGCGGTTGCGGACGATGCGCCCCGTCGAGGCGTTGCGCTTCGTCCAGTGGACCATCGTGTCGCCATTGCCCATGTCGCGGTACGACACCGCGATGTGCCATTTCGTGTTGAGCGCGAAGCCGCCGAACGAATCGTTGATGGAAAGGATGGTGGAGCCGCCCCTCTTGACCTGGAAGGCGTCCTGTCCGGTGTTTGTGCCGCGCACCCAGCTGAGGAGGATGCCGTCCGTTTGGCCGCCGCCCATGTCGAACACGCGGGCGTAGTTCATCGCGGCGGTCGGCGTCGCCCAGATTTCGATCGTCATGCTGTCGGTGGGCAGGATGTTGCCGCCGGTGCCAAGCTCCACGTAGCCGCCGTTCGTGCTGTCCTTTATCGTGTTCGCCGTGCCGCTCATCTGGATGGTCGTGTTGGAGTCCGCCCAGGCGAGTTTCGACCCCTTGCCCGCAGCGGCGGGACGGCCGGGAAGCGCGTTGTTGTAGTTGCCGTTGAAGCTCCAGCGCTGGCGCAGGTGAACGTAGGCGTTGTCAACGGACGGTGCGACCGCGACCGTCTCCGGCAGGGCGTCCGGGCCGGCCGCCGCGTTCGCGTTGAGCTGCGCGTCGGTGAGCGCGCCGTCCCAGATGCGCACTTCGTCGTATTCGGCGTGGGCGTCGTGGTCGTTGGAGTACTGCGAATGGCCGAGGTAGAAGTAAGGCCGGTACAACGCGCCGAGCGCCCAGTTCGGGGCGTTCTTGGAACCGGATTTCTCAATCGCGCCCGTCGTGGCGTTACGCTTCGCCCAGCGGACGTCGCACGAGCCGTCGGCCTTCGGCGTGAAGACGACGGAAATGTGGTATTGCGTGCCGAGCGTATACGGGAAGAGCGTGTTGTCCGCGCGCAGGATCGCGGAGTTGGCATGCTTGATTTCCTGAAGGTCCTTGTTGATGTCCGTGCCGGTTGACCAGCACAGAGTGAAATAGTTCTGGTTGTTCGGGCCGTAGTCGAAGATGCGGGAGTAGTTCTTGGTGGCAGTCTGCTTGGCCCAGATTTCGACCGTGGCGGCGCCGGGCGGCACGACGTCCATGCCGAGGTTGAGCGAACCGGTGCTGTTGCCCGCGCCGGTCATCTTCACGACGCCGTCCGCGACGGCGACGTTCGCGCCAATCTTCACGGCCGCGCGCCCCGACACCGAGTCCTTCAGGTCGGTGTTGAACGTCCAGCGGTGCTTCAGCGCCGCCGCCGCCGTCTTCGTCTCGTCCGCCCGCGCCGCGAGCGGAAACGCCGCACCCGCCGCGACCATCGCCGCGAGTGCCAGTGTCGATATGTGTAGCTTGCTCATGCTTATTCTCCTCGGTTAGTTAGATTGTAAATGGTAAACGCGCACAACGCGGTCTGGAACCGCGCTCAAAAGCGACGTTTCGGAACACATCGCCTTCTCAAGATACAATGCGCCTTTTGTCATTCTGCGCGTATCATATCAAAACCCCGCCCCCGGACGCAAGCCAAAAAGTCACCATATTTTCACATGTTTCACACTCGGATGGTGCGAGCTTTCTCTGCGCTCTCTACATCTCTGTGCCTCTGCGTGAGACTTTCAACTATTGACTACCCCTTACTCAGAAACTGAAATTGACTGCAATTTCGGCTGTACCATCGGCGGGTGCGGGAACGATGAACATCAGCTGGCGGCAACCAGGGTTGGGGGAGTCCCATTTATTCGGGCCTTGTCCGTCGCCGACGGACCAAGCGCCCTTCTGCGCCCCGCACTGGACGAGCGTGATCGACTTTCCTGCCTGGCGGAGCGTCACCTTGTCCCCTTCAATCGTAGGCTCGGCGCGCGTCATCATCGCCCAACGGATCTTTCCGCCCGGCCTCACACCCGTGAATGTATCGCGCAGCGTGTAGCTGCGCCCCGACGCCGACATCTCGCCGCGCCGGACGACCGACGTCGCGTTAGTGTAGAGCGACGAGAGGTCGAGCGTCACCACGGACGCCGCGCCGTCGCGTTTTACCTCCGTTACCTTCGCGCTTCCCTTCGCCCACTGCTGGCAGCCGTCGATCATCGGCACGTTGTGGGCCCAGGTTCCGAGGCGGAAGAGCTTCCAGCGGTCTGAATTCTGCGCATTGCTCCAGAGGTTCATCCCCATGGCCTCGATCCTGTGGTACGACTCCGCGCCAATATCCACCGCCCAGCGCACCTTCTCGCTCTCAAGCACGAACGACCCGCCGTCCATGTGTCCGTGCGGACCAGACGGCGACCCGCCCTTCAGCCCCACGAACATCGCCTTTTCATCGTCCCAGCTCGAACGCTGGATTGTAATCGGCACGGGCCCCTTCGCGTCCCACACTAGCGGCGCCTTCGGCTTCAACCCAGACGGAACATCCTGCACCCAAAAGAGCGCGAGGGGGAACATCCTGTTGCCGCGGAAACGGCGTGGAAACGGACGCCGCGTGGCAACGTAGCGGCGGTATGCGCCAAGCTCGAAGTAGGGAAGGATGTCTGGTCGGTTGAAGCGCTTCGCGAACCACCATGTCGCATAGCACGTTCCGCGTCCAGCCCCGCCATCCGCATAGTTGAACACCTCGCCGCTCGGCCCGGTGACGAGATCGAGGTATGCGCCCGTCTCGGCGAAACCCGGCATGGACGCAAGGCCGAAGTCGCTGCCGAGCGTTCCCTCCAGAAGCGCCATAGCGGCGACATTGAACTCGAGGCCGTAACTCCAATAGCCCGGCCCTTCAGGGTAGTTCCCGTTCGGCGCGAGCGCCTTCATGGATATTGGCAGCTTGTCGATGCAGCGCTGGACAAAGCACGCCGTCTCGGTGGGATTCTCCTCGGCGAGCGCGAGCGCGCCTGCGAGGATGCCGGCGTGGCAAACCTGCCCCCAGTTGTTGTGCGCGCGAATCCACCACAGCGGCTGGCGCGAGGCGTCGAGTCCGCAGCGGCGGAGTCCAGCGGCGATTTCCTTGCGGACGTCCTCCGTCATGTCGTTGTAGAGCCAGTCATAACCAGTCGCGACGGCAAGCGTCATCTCGCCCACGTCTAGGAAGTGCGAAGGATTCCAGTCCGAGAACGCGCACACGGCGCGCATTTCGGCGATGGCACGATCAAGGTGCGCCTTGTTGCCGTAGAGGCGGTAGGCGAGCGCGAGGGTGTTGATGCGGTAGAGCGCGGTGCGGCTCACGCCCAGAAGGCGTTTCCCCTCCTTGATACGCTCGCAGGGCTTCGTTTCGAGGCAGGCGTCCGCCGTCGCGCGGATGAACTCCGCGCCTGCCGTGAGAAGCTCCTCCTTGCCGAGCCGTGCCTTCAGCGCCGCGAAGCCGCGCGCGTCCGAGAAGATCCTGGGGTGCGGACGCTTCGCGGCATCTTCCACGGCGCGCACGATTTCGGGCCGTGCTTCCGCCGGGATTCCGTTGCCGTTTTTGGGCTTTGCAGTAACCGCCGTTGCGGCAAATGCCAAGCACATCGCAATTGCTGTCTTCTTCATGTTGAGTTTTATCCTTGGATTACGACGGCGAAAGGGCAACATGCTTGCCGTGGAAGCCGATACCGTACTTGAGTACGGTGATGCCTGCAGTCTCCATCTCGGCAGCGTAGCGTTTGTCGTAGATCTGCTTCCGCGCCTTCTTCGCGGCGGCGGCGAGGAGCGATTCAAGGCGTTTCTTAGAGGTGCGGCTCGGAATCTTCGGCGACTTGAATTCCAGTACAACGCCCGGAAGCGGAACGCCGGGAAGCGGCTTCATCAGAATATCGGGACGGCCGTCGCCCTCCTCGCGGTTGGAGTGGATCTCGAAGTAGTCCCGCCCGATGGCAAGAAGTCCGAGGATGAGGCCGTGGAAGAAATCCTCTTTCGCCGTGTCGAAGTAGCTTGCGGACGACACGAGGAACCGCTCAACCGACTTGCGGAACAACTCGCCATTGCCGTTAGTGAGCGAGCTTAAGATGCCCTGCAGATCGCTTCCCACCGTCGGGGTGCAGGTGATCGGATCGAGAATGTCGTCGCGGAAAACGCTGACAAGCTCTCGGTTCGGAAACGCCAGTAAAGCCCTCTTGTTGGCGTCAGGTCCAGACAGCACCTTGAGGTAGCCGGTATGTACCAACAGCGACCAGATGATCTGCGGGTTGTTCTGTATCTGTCCGTAACGCCCAAGTTCCTTTGAACAGGGAACCTCCGCCTCCTTTTTCTCGAAGAAATCTGCGAGAGCGTCTCGCATGTCCGACGACATGCGAGACATCGCATCCGCCACGAGGTCGTTGCTACTCGTGTCGAGCCAGTACGGTTGCGGCGTGAAGCCGTCGTCGACATAATTCAGGAGCGACCACGGATTGTAGATCTCGTATCCGCCGAATCTGTAGCCGTCGTACCACGCCCTTGCCTCGTTCATTTTCTCAGGATGACCGTATGTCGTGAGGAGTTCGCGCACCTCGTCCTCGGTGAAGCCGAAACAGTCGGAGAAATCGGAGTCGAACACGGAATAGACCTTCGGGTTGTTGAGTCCGGAGAGGACGCCCTCCTTCGCGACGCGCAGGATACCGGTCATCACACCGAGGCGGCAGTGTTTGCCGTCCTTTAGGGCGGAGGAGAGGAAATTCCTGAAGAACTGGAGCGCCTCCTCGCCGAAGCCGCGCGTCGCGGCCCAGTTGATGGGTGAGTCGTACTCGTCTATCAGGATGACCGGTTTCTCGCCGTAGTGCGCGTGGAGCGCGGCGGCGAGGATGCCAATTGCCCTCTGGAAGTTGCGTGGGGTTGTCTGCTCAAGGCACAGCTGGCGATGGAATACCCGCGCGGTTTCGATGCATTCCTTGTCGAAAAACACTGCCTGATGGCGATCATACTCGTCTCGGACGGCATCCACGATCATGTCGCGCGTCTCCTCCCAGTCGGAACCTTTCGCGTCCTTGAGCGTGATATGCAGGACGGGATACTTCCCCTGCTCGGCACGGTGTGCGGCGTCGCACCATACCTTCGTGCCCTTGAAGAGGGCTGCGTTAGACTTCTCCGTCTTCTCGAAGAACGTTTTCAGCATCTCCAGCGCGAATGTCTTGCCGAAGCGGCGCGGTCGCGTGAAGAGCGCAACCGTGGCCTTCTTGTCGAGAAGGCCGGATATGAGCTGCGTCTTGTCGGCCGACCAGTAGCCGTCCGTCACCGCCGCCCAGTCGCTGTTGCCGATCGGGAGCGGAATCCGCTTAGCCTTCGCGGAATGTCTCGTCATCTTTTTCATTGAAAACCCCGACTCAAACCTCTTCGTTCAACAGGCACTCGCCACCGTGGCGAGGACGGCGTCGAGGATCACGTCTAGGGACGGCGCGTCGAGCTTCTCGACGGCGCCGAGGTCTACGGCCTTGGCGTATTCCGGGTCGATCGGCAGCGAGGCTACGGCGGCGATGCCGTGGCGGGACGCGAGTTCGCCCGCGCGGCTCGGACCGAAGATGCGGTGCTCCGCGCCGCAGTCCGGGCAGCGGAACACGCTCATGTTCTCCACGAGGCCGAGCACCGGAACGTCCATCATCCCGGCCATGCGTACGGCCTTTTCGACGATGAGCGAGACGAGGTCCTGCGGCGAGGTCACCACCACCGCGCCCGTGACGGGTAGGCTCTGGAACACGGTGAGCGGCACGTCGCCCGTCCCCGGCGGCAGGTCCACGAACATCACGTCCACGTCGCCCCACACGACGTCGCTCCAAAACTGCTTCACGGCGCCCGCGATCACGGGTCCGCGCCACACGACGGGATCGGCGGGGTTCTCCACGAGGAAGTTGAGGCTCATGAGCGCGATGCCGCTTTCGCTCCGGCACGGCAGGATGCCCTCGCCGTCTGACGTCGCCCGGTCCTTAACGCCGAAGGCGGTGGGGATCGACGGTCCCGTGATGTCCGCATCCAGCACGGCCACCTTGAGTCCGCGTTTCTGCGCCTGCACGGCGAGCAGTTCCGTCACGAGGCTCTTGCCCACCCCACCCTTGCCGCTCATCACCGCGATCACGCGCGCCACATGCGAGCGCGCGTTCGCCGGCGCTGCAAATCCCGCCGGCTTCTCGCCGTTGCATGTTCCGTCTTTCTTCGACGCGCAGGATGCGCAGTCATGGTTGCAATCAGACATCTCCGTCTCCTCTTTCAATACATTTCTATTGTTCACAAATCTCAATTGTTCACAATTGCCACAAATATCATTTCTTCTCCCTCCACCGGCGGTGGGCCCAGAGGTACTGTTCGGGGTATTTGCGGATCGCCTCGCCGAGGCGGTCGTTGAGAAGCTGGGTGGCGGCGGCGCGGTCGGCGTCCTTCGGGAAGCGGATTGGCGGACCGCCCACGAGGCGGTAGCGGTAGGGGGCCACGCGGACGAAGGACCCCACCACAACGGGATAGCCGGTGCGGATCGCGAGACGCGCGGCGGACGAGAAGGTCTTGGCCGGACGCCCGAGGAACGTGAGGGGCAGGCCCTTCGACGTGTGCTGGTCCATGAGGATCGTCATAGCCGCCCGGTCCTCCACCCACTTGCGCAGGATGTCGGGAGTGAAGCCGTGGTTCTTGTCGATGATCGTCACGGGACCGCGGAAGTGGTGGTTCTTCATCCAGTTCGCGACGAGCTTGTTGTTCATCACGCGGGCGATGGCGATCATCGGGCGTGCGAAGGAGAGGAGGTTCGTGGCCGCCTCCCACACGCCGTGGTGGGCGCTCACGAGGATGATGGGGGTGTCCGTCTCCTCCAGGAGCAGACGCACCGCGTCGGGATGTCCCTCCGAGACGTCCAGGTGCTCGCGCCAGTTCTCGCGCGTGATTACGTGCGGAACGCGCAACGCCTCGCAGACGTGTCCCGCGAGGTGCCCCCAGCTCACGCGCGCGATGCGCAGCGCCTCCTTGGGGTCGTCGGTGATGCCCGCCTTGAGGATGTTCTCCACCGCGATGCGCTTCCTGCGCGGGAAAAGCCAGAAAATGGCCCGCGCGAACGCGCTGCCGAAACCATAGGCTTTTCTGTCCAGAAAATTCATGGCGGGAAGTATATCATTTCCGCCCCATCGGCGCAACCGCTACAGGCATGTTGACGTGAGACGTGAGACGAGAGACGAGCTAGTCACCCCCGGCTCGTCTCACGTCTCACGTCTCTCGTCAACCCCAAAACCCAAAATTATGATATACTCTCTTCCATGAAAATCTTGCAGATACTGCCAAGCCTCCAGATGGGCGGCGTGGAACGCGGAACGCTGGAGATCGCGCACGCGCTCAAAAAGGCCGGCATCCCCAATGCCGTAGCCTCCCAGGGCGGCCACATGGTCGAAACGCTCAAGTCGATGGGCGTGCCGCACCACACGCTGCCCCTCATGAGCAAGAACCCCTTCACCATGCGCCGCAACGCGGTGCGCCTCGCCGAACTCGCCCAGGACGAGGGCTTCACCCTCATGCACGTGCGCTCGCGCGCGCCGGCGTGGAGCGTCAAATGGGCCTCGAAGATGTGCGGCGTCCCGTGGATCGCCACGTTCCACGGCGTGTACGGCACGAAGCCCGCGATCTTCAAGATTCCCTACAACCGCGTGATGCTCAAGGGCCTCCGCACGATCTGCGTATCCGAGTACGTGCGCAAGCACGTGCTCGAGACATACCACCCCGACCCCGAGCGCCTCGTGTGCATCCCGCGCGGGGCGGATACCGATTTCTTCCGTCCGGACGCAGTATCCCCCGAACACGCCCTCAAGAAGAAGACCCAACAGTACCGCTTCACGCCTGACATCCCCGTGATCACCCTCCCCGGACGCCTCACCTTCTGGAAAGGACAGGAGGTGTTCCTCGAAGCGCTCATGCAGATGCGGCACAAGCGCGTGGGCGTGCTGTTCCTCGGCTCCGACCAGGGGCGCACCGAGTACTCCGACCACCTCCGCGAACTCGCCGGACAGCTCGCCGACGATACGGAAGTCGTGTTCCGCGACCACACGCAGGAAATCCACACAGTCTACGCGCTCAGCGACATCGTGGTAAACGCCTCGTCCGCACAGCCCGAGGCGTTTGGGCGCACCATCCCCGAGGCACAGGCCATGGGACGCATCGTCGTCGCCACCGCACACGGCGGCGCGTGCGAGACGATCGAGGACGGCAAGACAGGCTTCCTCGTGCCGCCCGGCAACGCCGACGCCCTCGCCGCGAAGCTCGACGAGATTCTCGACATGCCGAAGGAAAAGCTAGACGCCATCCGCGCCGCAGCCGTCGAATCCGTGCGCGCGAACTACTCAGTCGCGAAGATGTGCGCCTCCACCATCGCCCTCTACCGCGAACTGGATTCCCAGAAATCTAGTTCTTGAAGCTGTGGATTGGGGCGGGGATGCGTCCCTTGCGCCCAACGAAGCGCGAGCAGTCGAAGCCGTTCACCGGCATGATCGGCGCGTGGCCGAGTAGCCCGCCGAACTCGACGGACTCGCCCACGCCCTTGCCGACCACGGGGATGATGCGCACCGCCGTCGTCTTCTGGTTGACCATGCCGATCGCCGCCTCGTCCGCGATGATGCCGGCGATGGCGGCGGCGGACGTGTCGCCGGGAACGGCGATCATGTCGAGGCCCACGGAACAGACGCACGTCATCGCCTCGAGCTTCTCGATCGTGAGCGCGCCCGCCTCCACGGCGTCGATCATGCCCTGGTCCTCCGAGACGGGGATGAACGCGCCCGAGAGGCCGCCCACGTAGGAGCTCGCCATCACGCCACCCTTCTTCACCTGGTCGTTCAGGAGCGCGAGCGCCGCCGTCGTGCCCGGCGCGCCGGGATGGGCGAGGCCGATTTCCTTGAGGATGTCCGCCACCGAGTCGCCCACGGCGGGCGTCGGCGCAAGCGAGAGGTCGATGATGCCGAACGGCACGCCGAGGCGACGCGACGCCTCCTGCGCAACGAGCTGCCCCACGCGCGTGATCTTGAACGCCGTGCGCTTGATCGTCTCGCAGAGCGTCTCGAAGTCCGCGCCGGGAATCTGCGAGAGGGCGTACTTCACCACGCCCGGGCCGCTTACGCCCACGTTGATCACCGCGTCGCCCTCGGAGACGCCGTGGAACGCGCCCGCCATGAACGGGTTGTCGTCCGGCGCGTTGCAGAGCACCACGAGCTTCGCGCAGCCAAGCGAGTCGCGGTCTTTCGTGCGCTCAGCAGTCGCCTTCACGATCTCGCCCATGAGACGCACCGCATCCATGTCGATGCCCGTCTTCGTGGAACCCACGTTCACGCTTGAGCAGATGCGATCCGTGACGGCAAGCGCCTCGGGGATCGAGCGGATGAGCATTTCGTCCGACGGCGTCATGCCCTTCGAGACGACCGCCGAGAAGCCACCGAGGAAGTTGACGCCCAGCTCGCGCGCCGCGCGGTCGAGCGTGCGCGCGATCTCCACGTAGTCTTCGGGACGCCGACAACACGACGCGCCCACGAGGGACGCCGGCGTGATCGACACGCGCTTGTTGACGATCGGGATGCCGAACTCGCGCGAGATTTCCTCGCCCGTCCGCACAAGCCGCCCCGCCCAGCGCAGCAGCTTCGCGTAGATGTTCGCGCAACACGCCTCGAGGTTCGAGTCGGCGCAGTCGAGAAGCGACACGCCCATCGTGATCGTGCGGACGTCCAGGTTCTCGTCCTGGATCATCTTGTTCGTCTCAAGAACTTCGCTGAGGTTGATCATGGCAGAAAATCAAATCCTATGCATCTTCTCGAAAATCTCTTCCTTCTGGCACTTCGCCTGAAGGCCGAGGGACTCGCCCACCTTCGCCAGTCCTTCGGAGATGTCGCCGAACGGACGCGATGCGCCGGACATGTCGACGATCATCATCATTGTGAAGTAACCCTGCACCACGGTCTGCGTGATGTCGAGGATGTTGATGCCGTTCTCCGCGAGAAAGGCGCACGTTTTGGCGAGGATTCCGACCGTATCCTTGCCCACGACGGTGATGATTGCTTTTTTCATAGGCCGGTATTATATCAAAAATCCCGCCCCCGCGCACGGGCCAATCAATCCATCACGCGGTCGAACTCGCCGCCGCCTTCGCCGCTCTCGCCCGCATCGCCGGCATCGACGGTGCGCTGCGGCTTCACCTTCGGACGCGCCCCGAACAGCACCGTGCCGAGCCGCACCCACGTGGCGCCCTCCTCCACGGCCACTGCGTAGTCGCCGCTCATGCCCATCGAGAGACGCGGCAGCGACACGCCGAACTGCGTCTCCATCCGGTCGCGCAGCTCGCGCAGGCCCGCAAACACGGGACGCGTCTCCTCCACCTTCTCCTCCGGCACGAACGGCGCCATCGTCATGAAACCCTCGAGCGTGATGTTCGGCGAGGCGAGCGCGCGCTCCACGGCCGCCGGCGCCTCGTCAGGACGCATTCCGCTCTTCGACCGCTCGCCGCTCATGTTCACTTCGAGGAGAATGCTCGGACGCGCCCCAACCTCTGCGGCAATCGTCTGGATACGGTCGATGAGCGCCACGGAGTCGACGGAATGGAAACACGAAAACAGTTCGAGCGCGGCGCGTACCTTGTTGCGCTGGAGGTGTCCGATGAGGTGCCACTCCGGACCCGACACGCTCTGCGGCTGCTTCCACGCCGCCTCCTGCACCTTGTTTTCGCCCACGATGCGGAGTCCCGCCTCCCAGGCCTCACGCACGACCTCGGGTCCGTGCGTCTTCGTGACGGCCACGATCTCCACGTCGCGCGGATCGCGTCCCGCCTTCGCACAGGCTGCCGCGATGCGGGCGTTCACGTTGTTTAGAATGTCAGCGAGTTCAACCATTTCAGCTCCCGTCTTCTCATGCGGTTGTAGTCGGATTCGGCGCAGTCGTCCGCGCCCGAAAGATGATCCATGCCATGCGCCACGTAGAGGAGCAGCTCCTTCGCGGGACTCCACCCCTTCCGCTTCGGTGCGGCGCGCAACGCCTGGTCGGTGTTCACGAACAACTCGCCGTAAAGGCCAGGTTCCTCCGGCGGCACCGCGTCGTAGGCCTGCGTAATCACGTCCGTCGCCCCCTCCACGCCCATGATCGCCCGGTGCAGTTCATCGCTCGCGGCATCGCGCACAAGATGCACCACCACCTCGTGCCATACGCCTCCCACGCGCGCACACGACTGTGCGGCGAAGAACCGCGCCGCCGCCGACACCTGCGCCTTCGCAAGACCAAACGCCTTCGGCACCGAACCCGAAACTTCAATGCGCACGGGCCACCTCCATGATCTCACGCGCAGCCAACCCAAGTGCCCCACCGACGGGAACGGACGCGCCCGGTGAGCGCGTCTCATTTGCGGGCGAGACGCCCGCCACCCCGAGGCGTGCCATCACGGCGTCGAGCGCACGCGACGCACGCGCGCGCGCCTCCGCGTCACTAAGCCACGCGCCGAGCTGCGCGGCCACCGCTTCCGGCGTAAACGCCTCCTGTAAAAGCTCCGGCATCGGCGGCTCCACGCCGCTCTTCTCCGCGATTACGTTCGCGAGACCGATGTGCTTCACGCCCGTGATCACACGCCGCGCGAACCACGCGAGCAACGGCGAGACGGCATAGACGAGCACCGTAGGACACCGCGCAAGCGCCGCCTCAAGCGTGGCCGTGCCCGAAGCCACCGCCGCGCAGTCGGCCTGACGCAACAAATCGCGCGCCCCGCCTTTCACCACCTCGGGGGTGAAGGAATCGTTCCGCGCCGTAATCGTAGCACGTATTTCCGCCTCGGCCCGGTCATTCGCCGCCGGAATCACCACGCGAATATCGGGCCGTTTCAGCAAGCCCACGGCGTCCAAAAGCCGTGGCAAATGCCGTTGTATCTCACCCACCCTACTACCCGGCAAGAGCGCAATCTCACATCTGCGGGCACGGAGGCCCGCATCAAGATCAGATTTCCGGGCACAGAGGCCCGCAGCAAGGTCAGATTTCCGGGCACAGAGGCCCGCAGCAAGGTCGGGGTGGCGGGCCTCTGGGCCCGCAGATTCGTGGTGGGCCTCTGCGCCCACCACCCCCAACTTCTTCTCTTCCTCAAAAATATCCACCATAGGGTGGCCGATGAAGGCGGCGTGAAAATCCTTCCCTTCATACTCCTTGAAAAGCGCAGGCTCAAACGGGAAGAAGCACAGGAGACGGTTCACCGCGGCGGCCACCTTCGGAATGCGTCCCTGGTGCCACGCCCACACTTGCGGACACACCAGATGTACGGCGGGGATACCGCGCGCCTTCGCGTAGGCGGCGAGCTTTAGGTTGAGGCCGGGATAATCGATCGTCACCACCACATCCGGCTTCCATTCACGAATGATGCGTTTCATCGTGCGCTGCACGCCAAGAAAGAAAAAGAGACGCTTGATTACGGCCCAGAAGCCCATCACCGCGAGGTCGGAAGTCTTGTAGTGGTCCTGGTACGTCTTGAATTCGCACCCAGGTAATGCTCGCCGCAGGCGTTCCGCGTACAGAACGCCCGATTCCTCTCCGGCTAGAAGCAGCACTTTCATCCTAGATTCCTCATTTCAAATCCCCGCTGCTCCGTTATATATTCACGCAGAGGCGCAGAGAAGCAGAGAGCGCAGAGGTTATCCCTATTGCTTGGGTACGTTTTTGTTTTCACCAGTTGGGTGAAAGAGCTCTCCGAGATTTTTCTTGCCATGGTTTTCTGTCGGATTTCTGAACTTTCTCTGCGCTCTCTGCCTCTCTGCACCTCTGCGAGAGACTCTCCACCCGGCAAAAAACAAGGGAAGCGGCTCGTACGCCGCTTCCCCGGTGCCAACAAGTGGCCGTTAAGGCGCGTCGCCGTCACTTGGCCTCAACCGGCACGATGGTGACGACCTTGCCGTCCTTGATGAACTTCACCTTACCCTCCTTGAGGGCGAAGAGCGTGAAGTCGCGGCCGCACCCGACGTTCGCGCCGGGGTGAATCTTGGTGCCGCGCTGGCGCACGATGATCGAGCCCGCCTTGAGGAGCTGGCCGTCGTATGCCTTGACGCCGAGATACTGGGGATTGGAATCGCGTCCGTTACGCGCTGAAGCAGAAGTTGCCATTTTTCAATTCTCCTTTGCTTTAGGCGATGGACTTGACCGTGGCGATCGTGTAGCCCTGGCGGTGACCCACCGTGCGGCGATAGCCCTTGCGGCGCTTTGCCTTGAAGTTGATCGTCTTCGGGCCGAGCTTCTTCGGCGCGACAATCGTGAGCGTGACCTTGGCGCCCTCAACGTAGGGGGTGCCGACCTTCAGCGTGGTGCCGTCGGAGACGGCGCACACCGTATCGAGGGCGACTTCGTCGCCTTCGTTGACCGAGAGCTTTTCAATCTCGATCGTATCGCCGACCTTGACAAGCGTCTGCTTGCCGCCGGTTTCGAGTACTGCGTATGCATCCATTGTTTTGTTTCCTCGTGCCCTTTCCATGAGGGTACATCCCTCGAAAAAGGCGAGCGATTAGTATATCAAAAACCGATTTGAGGCGCAAGGGGGTGTTTCACAAACTGGAAAGTTGTACAATCAAGTGAGTCAAATCGGAAAGGCCAGGTTTCGAGGTGGAGAACAGAGGCAAAAAGGAAGAAAGACAGAGAACGGAAGAGGAAGG
>CADCOC010000041.1 GCA_902802945.1 uncultured bacterium
ATGCCGAACGCAAGTCCGGCTGCGGCCACCGCCGCTGCAAACATAACTTTCTTCATCTTTCGTTTCCTTTTCATTCCCCAGATTGCTCTGGGCCGCAGAATGAAGAGATAAGCTCTACAAATGGGAGAAGAAATGAAATGGTGATGAGTATATTTGCAGGAGAAAATTAGCATTCTGGAGATGCTTTTAAAGGATGGCAAAAAGTAATCCACTTTCCAAAGAGAATTTGGTATAATTTCCCCCGTAGCGGAAAAAAGGATTAAGAGTGATACTTAAGACGACAGAACGGCATTGGATGCCAGCGGCGACGATATTCATCGGTGCTTTTCTCTCTTTTGGGGTACAGCCGATGGTCGCTCGGACCCTTTTGCCGCATTTTGGCGGTGGCGCAGCGGTATGGGTGACGTGCTTGGCGGTATTTCAGTTGATGTTGGTTGCGGGATATTGGTATGCGCATTGGGTGGTAGGCAGCGTATCGGTGCATGGTAGTCGCTTGGGATGCGAGACCCTGCCTCGTGCTCATTTGGCGATGTTGGTAATAGCGGCGGGATGGATGTGCTGTGTAGCAGCGTTTGGTGGGCGCATAGCGGGATCGATTGCGTCGATGGGAGGTGTGCCAGCGGTGGGCGTGGCGCTGTCGCTTCTGGCACTGGCGGGACCAGCATATCTGCTTCTTTCTGCAAATTCGTCGCTGGTGCAGTCGCTTGCGGGAGGCAACTATCGTCTGTATGCGGTGAGCAATCTGGGGAGTTTCGCGGGGCTGTTTGCGTATCCTCTCGTGATGGAACCCTTTGCGGGAGTGGGTGTGCAGTGGGCACTTGTTGCAGCGGGAACAGCGGCTTATGCGGTGATGCTATGGAGAGTGGAGATGGGGGCTGCGAATGGCACGACGGGGGCGTCGCGCCATGTCGGAGTGGACTCGCTGGACGTGAACACCGTCCGAAGCGATGTCGGAATCTCGCCTTACCGGATTGCTGGCTTTCTGGTGATGGCGGGATTATCGACTTTTCTTCTGAATGCAGCGACGGCGCATCTTACTGTGAACATCGCACCTCTGCCTCTGGTGTGGGCTGTATTGCTTGGGATATACCTCCTTTCGTGGACGGTCGGTTTTACGAAATGGGGCGAGAGAATGAGGTTGGTGTGGGTGGCGTTGGCGGTGGTCTCGCTGGCGGCGGTGGTGGCGGTACATCGTCCGAACGAGACAACGAGCGCATCGCTTGCGAGGGAGTTTGTGGCAGGAGCCGGGGTACTGTTTTTTGGATGCAGTGCGCTACATTCGTATTTGTGCGCCATGCGTCCGTCTGGTAAGGATCTTGCGAAGTACAATCTGATGCTGGCGCTGGGAGGTGCGTTCGGAGGCGTGCTTTCCGGCGTGGTGGCACCGCTCGTGTTCGATTCGGTATTAGAATGGCCGTTAGCCTTGGCGGCTTTGGGGGTGTGGTGCGGATGGATGTTCGTGGAGAAGTTTTCACGCGACGACAAGGCGGTTGCGGTGACGATACTTGCCGTGGGAGGATATGCGTTGCTGCTGTGGGGGATGGTTGGTGAGGATAGAAAAGGAGACCTGGCGCGGGGAAGGTCGTTCTACGGCCCTTGGAGGGTCTATGAGAAGGAGTTTCCCACGTCCGACGGTCGGCGTCGCTACAAGGTGGTGAATTTCCGACATGGAGGCACGGCACACGGCTTCGAGCCAGCTGCGGAAGCGGATCGCGGGGTGGCAACGTGTTACTACGCGCCGGAGAACGGGGGGCTGGCGTTTTCGATGCATCGGGGGTATGCGTCTGGAAAACCAGTCCGTGCGGGGCTTGTGGGAATGGGCGTTGGTACGATGGCGTGGTATGGGCGCAATGGGGATGTGTTCAGGTTCTACGAGATATGTCCCCAGGTGGCGGATATGGCAGTTAAGGGACCGTGGTTCGATTTCGTGCGTAACTCAAAGGCAAAGATTGAGGTAAAGGTAGCCGACGCGCGGAAAGCGCTAGAAGCGGAACGTGATGCCGGAGAGGCAAAGTGGGACATCCTTGCGGTGGATGCGTACTCCGGTGATTCTATACCGATACACCTTATGACGCAAGAAGCATTCAGTCTGTATCGCGATAGGCTCGCGGAGGGCGGGATGTTGGCGTTGCACATATCGAACTGGCACACAGACTTAGTGCCGATTGCAAAGGCAGCGGCGAAGTACCTTGGCATGGAGTGTAAGATTGTATGTGCTCGTGGTGGCCTGTTTTCAATGGAGGCCACTTGGGCGTTGATCACTGAGAAGCCTGTGGAGTTGCCCCCGGCAACGCAGGTTATTGGGCTTGAGCAGGTACGAGACGTAGAGGTGCCAACAGACGCTAAGGGAAGTCTATTGGAATTCGTGAGGTTCTGATGGTCGAGGCTTGAGATCAGAAGTCTATTAAGAAGGAGAAAAGCAGAAATGACATTTACAGTTACATACCGCGAGAGGAGCGGCGCGAAGGCAGAGGTAGCCATCGAGGCCGCGAGTCGCGCCGAATGCGTTGCCGAGTGCAGACGGCGCGGGATTTCGCCCATGGGCATTAGTGAGGGTTCGCGTCGCAAGTCGAGAGGCATGGGTGCCCAATCCTCGCAAGGAGATGGCACCCAGCGAGGCCGGGGGGCACGCCCTATGATTGTGGCGGCGGTGCTGTTGTTCGTTGCCGCCATTGGCGGGGGTGTATGGTGGTGGATGTCGGCGCGTGAGAATACGCATCTTCCCGAGGCAAAGAAGGAGAAGCCGAAGAAGGCGGTGGTGGAGAAACCGGCTAAGCGGACTGGTAAGATTCCAGCCCAGGCCAACGCTGTACGTACGAACGCCGCTGCGAAGGTTACAACCGAACAGAAACCTGCGGAAGGCGAAAACAGTATGCCGCCCGTGGGAACAGTTCTCTCCGTAAGGACAAATGACAACAATCTTGTGATTACGGAGGTAGTGGGACCGAACGGCAAGAAGAAACTCTTGACCACGGAATTGCACAAACCGGTATTCTCAAATCCGGCAGACCAGTTGATCGCTGCGGCGATGAATGCGACAATGACTGGCCAGATGGCTCCTCTGCCGCTTGGCCCCGAAAGCGACCTTTATTTCAAAGAGGCGTTGAAAAAGCCTATACTCGACGATCCTGACGATACCGAAGAAGTTAAGAGAATGAAGCAGGTTGTTCGCGAGACGCGCGAGGAGATCGTAAAGCTGATGGAGCGGGGGCAGTCCTTCGCGGAAATCCTTGAACAGCACCGCGAACTCTGGAATGAGAACGTGAGGATTCGCGAAGGCGTAGTGGCTGAATACCGCAAGATAGTTAGGAGCGGAAACGAAGAGGAGGCGAGAATCTACATGGAGAAAATGAATGCGACTTTGGGTCAGATGGGCATTCCCCCGCTGACTGAAAACGACGGACAATCAAAAAAGAGAACAAGGAAAGTAGAGGAAGAAAAATGAAAATGAGAAAACTGTTTGTTTTGGCGACTGTAGCCGTAGCAGCTACGGTGCTTGCGCAGGAAGCGCTAACGCCGAAACCGCGCAGAAGGCGTCGTGGCCAACACGTGCCGGGGCTGGAAGCTGTGCTGGCACCGGCGCAAGGGCCAAGGGTGAAGGTTGTGGACTGCCAGAGCCGTGTTTCTCCTGGCGTACTACAGGCGGCGCAGGTCTCATGGCACAAGCAGGTGTGGTTGCATTCGGACTTCTTAAAAGGTGCAACGCGCGAAGAAGTGTTCGCCGATGGCGGATGCGGGCTTGCGATAATGGTTGTGGACAAGCCCGGTGGCGAGACGTTGCTCGTGTCTCCGGAAGGACGCTGGGTGGAGTTGAATGTGGCTCCGCTTGCAGCAGACAATCCATCCGCAGAACTGCTTGAGAAGCGCGTGAAACGCGAAATGTGGCGCGCGCTCGCCTACGGCATGGGCGTGGGCAACGAGCAGATGCTGAGTGTGCTGAACATTGTCACCTCCGTGAAGGATCTTGACAAGATAGATGCTGACGAACCTACGCCTGATGCATTCAACAAGATTATCTATTCGGCAGCGAAGCGCAATATGGCCCGTGTGCGCTACACTTCGTACCGACAGGCCTGTATCGAGGGATGGGCTGCATCGCCCACAAACGACGCGCAGAAAGCGGTGTGGGATCAGGTGAAGGCGGACAAGGAGCGCGGGCCGACGAATCCGATCTTGATACCGCCGCCTGGGAAGAAGTGAGAGGGTGTACAAGGGAAAGCACATAGCTGTCGTGATGCCCGCATACAATGCGGAGCAGACGCTGCGGAGAGCGTTTGAGGAGGTTCTCGCTCAGGGGGTGGCTGATCTCGCTGTGATTGTTGACGACTGTTCACGTGATGGCACTGAGCGAGTGGCACGCGCACTTGCCGATGAACGCAGCGAGGAAATCGAGACTGTCTATTTGCGGCACCCGAACAACCGGGGGTACGGCGCGAACCAGAAGACGTGTTACCGCACGGCGCTAGAACACGGGGCGGATATCGTGGCGATGGTCCACCCCGACTGTCAATATACGCCAAAACTTCTGGTGCCGATGGTGAGTATGATCGCGGAGGGACTGCACCCTTGCGTGCTGGCAAGCCGAATACTGGGCGGATATGCGTTGAAAGGCGGGATGCCGCTGTGGAAGTACGTGAACAACAGGTGGCTTACTGCGGTGATGAACCTATTGATGGGGGCGAAACTGTCAGAGTATCATACCGGGTATCGGGCGTTCTCGTCAGAGTTGCTACGGAGGTTGCCGCTTGACCGCAACACCGACGATTTCGCCTTCGATGCGCAGATGCTCGCGGAGGTGCTTGCGGCAGGAGGAACCATCGGCGAGGTGAGTTGCCCCACGGTGTACACTCCCGAGGCGAGCAGCATTGGGTTCCTGCGGTCGTGCAGGTACGGGGTTGGCTGTCTTGCGGCGGCATTGAGGTATCGGTTCGCTCGCGGCACGTTGAGATAACGGAAAGCGTGGAGGCAGACTGGCCGTGGAGTGCGTTAAAAACAACCGGATATTTCTTGCAGCGGCAGTGTTCGCGGCGGTGCTGGCAATGTACTGGCCGTGTAGGCGTTTCTCATTTGTACGGCTTGACGACCAGGACTACGTTTACCAGAATACGCACATCCGCGATGGGCTCACGTCGGAATGCGCAGAATGGGCGTTCCGCGACGTGGGATATGCGAGTAACTGGCATCCGCTCACGTGGATGAGCCTTGCGGCGGATGTGTCGTTGTCTCGATGGCTTGGGTTGGATGTGTCGAACGGTGTCGGAACGGCGTGGACATCTGAAAGCGGTGCTCTGCCAGGGATAATGCACCTGCACAATGCTGTACTCCATGCGATGAACGCTGCGCTGTTGGTGTGGCTGATCGCTGCGGTCTGCGGGAAGTCAGGGGTGTTCGTAGCGCTGGCTGCGTTGGCTTGGGCTGTACATCCGTTGAGATGCGAGGCTGTATGCTGGGTAAGTGAGCGTAAGGAGTTGCTGGCGGTATTTTTCATGCTGAGCGCGTTTGTTCTTTACATGCGTCTGGGGCGGTGGTGTTATTTGCTTTCACTAGGATGCTTTGTACTTGCATTGTTGTCAAAGCCGGTGGCAGTGTCGCTGCCGGTGGCGCTTATGGGGTACGACTTGGGCATCAGAAGAGAGAAGTTTGTCCGTGTAGCGCTGCGCATGGTGCCGTTCGCAGCATTTACTTTTGTCGTGTGTCTTGTAACTCTGGGAGCGCAGAAGGAGGCGCTTGACGTGGGGGATGCAGTGTCCGGATGGGGAATGCGGATAGTTACGGCGATGCAGGCTCCTGCGGTCTATCTGTGGCAAACCGTGTGGCCGGCAGGATTGTGCGTGTTGTACCCAACGCATGATGGCGTGGTCTGGCCGTATTTCATAGCGGGACTGGTGTTGCTCGCCGCAATGGGGTGGGTTGTATGGCGTTGGCTCTTGCATGGGGACCGCTGGAGCGGGCTTGGAATCTTTGCAGCTGGATGGTGCTATGCGGGACTAGTTCCTATGCTGGGGCTTGTAAAGGTAGGAGGACAGCCGCACTCTGATCGCTACACTTATTGGGTGGGATGTGGAATCGTAGTGGTTACGTCGCTTTTAGGTAAACAGGTCAGCGCATTTTTCTCACAAAGGGGTAAGCGTTGGGCGCTGGGCGTCCTTGTGGCGACCGTGGCTATGTACGGCTTTGCAGGAACTGTAAGGGCGGGTGCGTGGAGAAATTCGCTTTCACTTTACGCAGATGCGGTTGAGAAGACGTCGGATGAGGAATCCGCACTTATTCTCGCCGATGAGATGTGCCGACTAGGCGCAGATGGAAAGAACGCTGCTGTTCGCATGTTGGGAAAAGTTCTATCCATTCGGAAGACTCCAAAATCACGAGGCGGACTGGCTCTTTTCATGGCAATGCACTGCGGCACCGTTCGGGGTGTTTCTCTTGTTGAGGCGCGAATGCTTGCGGAGCGCGCCCTAGAGGATGATCCGGGATGTGGCGAGGCGTATGCGGCACTTGGCTTTGCCGACATAGCGGAGGGTAAACGGCCACAGGCTGCGGAACGTTTTAGAGCTGCGTTCTCGCACGGCTACATCAATTCGCGGATCGAAGCGCAAATTGAGAGCGGAAAGTTTGATGGTGAAAATGGAAAGTGAGCTTGGGAAATTAAGGAGTTGAGAGAGGCAAGGTTATGAAGTTCATTTACACATACCGCTCCAGTGACGGACAGCGTCATTCGGCAGAGATCGACGCCGAGAACCGAGATGCGGCGTTTACAAAGATTCGCACAGAACTTGGCATCAAGCCGATCAATGTGGTGGTAAGCGGGCAAGACACCCGTTCTACACAAAATGGTGCCGATGGGATGTCAGCGCAAAGTACGAATGTCGGGCGAGGCATACGGAGGTCGTATGCTACATTTTTATCGGTTGGGGTACTATTGGTTGCCGCTGCTGCGGTTGTTGTGTACTGGCGTCTTGCCCGTAGCCAACAAGATAAGACCGTCGCAGCACCTTACCATGTGATGACCCCGCAGGGGTTAGTAACTTACACGGTAGCAACACCCTTGCAGCGCCAGTTGATACCAGGTGACCGTAATCGCATTGAGTCAGCCCGTGAGACGGCGTTCAAATATCCCGCAGAACGCCTCCTCTCGCGCTTCGCCGAACCTGGACGGGCGGTTGCCGTCATGCAGTCGGATAAGCCCACAGAGGCCGAATTTGCGGCCTGTTTGCGAGAACCGATTAGCATCGCCACAACCGATTTCACCGAGGCAGTAGATTTGAAACGCATCGTCACGGGGATTAAGCGGGAAATGCGGGCGTACATCAACGGAGGCGGAACAGCGGAGCAGTATATCGCCGAACTGTCGAAACGCCAACGTCTGGAAATTTCATACCGTGAGAACGCCGAAAAGCGGCTGGAAGAGATGCTGTCAAATCCAAAAGAGGCTTACGAATACTGGCTGAAAGCCAATGCAACGCTGAAATCAATGGGAATATACGAAATACCAATCCCCGATGCCCTGAAGAGTTATCAAGCTGGTTTGGACTTAGGGGAAGGATAATGAATAGCGCCCCCTCGATGATTATATGAAACAAAAAGCGGCGCGGATGCCTTGTGGGCATCAGCGCCGCTTTTTGCGTGTGCGTGGTTTCGGATTTCTGTCAAGGTTGAGTTCTGCAACGACTTGTGTTAGCGATAGGGAACAGCAACCCAAAGGTTTCGGCTTGTGTTCGTTTCGAGGATATGCCATAATAGAGCGCGTTGGGTTACTATGTTTGAATCAATCGCACATAAAAGCAAATGGGCAAGCCGCCGGTTGGCGGCTGGCTGCGGGCGTTGGCTTGCGGCCGTGGCGGTCGTGTCGCTGCTTTCGGCGTCCACGGCGCGGGCGGGCGTGGCCATCTACCAAAACGTGTTCGAGGGCGGGTTCGGTTATTCCTACTACACAGGTGAAAGGTGCTTTGACTGCCACGCCTACGGTCCCTGGGGCATACCATCGTTGACCTTCTCCGTCGACTGCGACATCAACGGAAACACTAAGACAATCGTGCTTACCGCGCAGGACACCCAGTGGCCGATAGTGGAACTCGACACGCCCGCGCCGGAATTCGACAACGTAAACTGGGATGGCCGTGCGGCATGGTTTATTACGACCAGCAAGCGCACGAAGGTGTCTGTCTCGAACACGGTTTACAGGAGCAGCGTGTTTAAGGACGAGGGTACGGGACGGAACATCCCGGAGGCTCCATATAGTTTCACAATCGGTACCTACGATACGCAATACCTCTACCTGTGCTTCGGCAATCCCAACGGCACGACGGTCGGATGGGTCGAAGTCAGCATATACGATTCTTATAACGTGTGGATTGAGGGCTCATGCATCGCAACGGGAGTGAAATCGCTTCAGGTCGGAACGACGACGTACACCGTCTATCCAGAGTCTCTTCTTGAAGGCGGCGTGCGCCAGCTCGATATTTACGTGGACGGCTCGGCGGCGGCGGGCGGGACTGGACTCAGCTGGGCGTCGCCGTTCAAGGCGATACAGGAGGCCGTGGATGCCGTGCGGCTCGACGGGACAACGGTTCATGTGAAACCGGGCGTGTACGGTCCCGCGAAATTTGACAGGACGAAGTTCTATGAAAACGGCCTCTCCTGCACAATCACCGTGGAATCGACCGACGGCCCAGAGAAAACCATCATCAACGGTGGCGGGTTGGAAGTCAGCGCAGATGGCAATTCGGCCTTTTCGGCCTCCATCGCGTGTTTCAGTTATGGCGACGATCTTTCGACGCGATACAACGACATCGTTAGGGGATTCACGCTTCACAGTTCGCTCTATGGCGTAGAGAACGGGCGCGTGGAGAACTGCATCATATCGAATTGCTTTCAAGGCGTTAGAGGTTCGGCTGCGTACAACTGCCTTATAGTCGGTAACGCGAGACTCGGTTATGGCGGATGGGTACTTCAGAATTGCACGGTCACGGGGAATGGAATCGGTGTCACAGCGCCTTATGCAACCAATTCCGTTATTTACGGAAACGCGAAGGAGTGTGCATACGACTCTTCGTTCAAGTACGTGACGAACTGCTGCATCCCCGTGGTCTCGATAACGGACCAAAACAACGTCGCCATGGTCGGTCCCGGTAACATCATGAAGGCCCCGCGTTTTGTCAATGCGGCGGCGGGGGATTACCGGCTGCGGCCGGATTCGCCGTGCATCGACGCGGGGGCGGCTGGCACGGCAGTTGGCGCGACCGATCTTTCGGGCGGGATGCGCGTTCGCGGCGCGGGTGTGGACATCGGGTGTTTCGAGTTCGTGCCCACGGTGTCCGACACAAACGCGACGGCGACGGACGGGGTCGTCGTGCCGCCGGAGTGGCTGGAGGCTCACTACGGGCTGGACAGGGCCGCGTCACCTGACGCGGCGTACCAGGCGGCCTCGTTGGCGGAGACGGCGAACCTGTGCGACGGCACGGCGTCGGGCGGGCGTCTCTCGGCATGGGAAAGCTACTTGTGGGATCTTGATCCGACGGACTCCAGCCAATATCCACACGCCGAGATCGAGATGGTCGATGGCGCGCCACGCGTGAAGGTCGTGCCCGCCAGCGCCAACCGCGCCTACTCGCTCCTCGGCAAACCAGCGCTCAAAGCACAGAGCTGGGCGCGTTCCCCCGACCTCACCGACGCCGCCTTCCTTTCCACCAACCTCTTCTTCAAGGTGTCGGTTGAGTTGAAGTAAGGGCACCGGGCGATAATATCGCCCGGCACAGGACGCGTGGGCTGGCGGAATGATTTTGGAAAACAAAAAGCGGCGCTCGTGCCCTTGTGGGCATCAGCGCCGCTTGTTTGCGTGTATTCTGATCTTCAGGATTCCGGCGGAATCACATCTTCGCTGCCTCCTCCTGATTGCAGGTGACAAGGTACAGAAAGGCTGGACTCGCTGAGAGCGAAAGTCCACGCCGTGAACTTGCCCGTCGAGGGATCGACATGGGTAAACGACAACGAGGCGATTTCCAGGTCGCCTGCGTGTTTCTTTTGCATCTGCATCTCCATCTCCTTTGAGATGACGATCTGCGTCCTCTAGGTGCGGACGCACAATCGGATTCGTGATTGCAGTCGGGTCGTTGTCGGCGTGGGCGATTTGAAACTTTTTGAGTTCTTGGGGAGTTGGACTCGTTGAACATTGGGGCAGAGCCTGATTTACAATCGCGGCTCTTGTGGGGGGCGCGTCGGCACGTTAGCGGCGGACGGCGCGGTGTGGTGCTTTCAGTATAATCATAGGCAGTATTCCTTTCTCGTTATGCTCCGAGGAGCGGTTGGGGTTTGCGGGGCGTCCACGCGGACGCCTCCAGAAATAGCGTATCATGGTGAAAACACGCGGGGGTGTTTTCATCGTGAGGTAAAGTATCGCTCGAAATCACCGGATCAACCCAGTGACCTGACTGCGTTTGAATGCACATCTGATCTGTCAAAGACCAACGCCGCCCCTTTCGGAACGACAGATAAGAAGTATATCATTTCAGCCGTTTACGCGAAAGAGGGAAACGGAAAAATTTTATGCGGGTGCGTGGGCGCGGGGAGCTGCGGGGAGGTCGCTTAAGTGCAAGACTCTTATGGGGATGTAGTGGCCGAACACAGTTCGGCCATCAATGCTGACGGGGGATCGGGGATGGGGGGATGGGGATTGCATGGATCGTGATTCGCTTTAACAGTAGTTGTCGATGCTATCCGCACCTTCCCATTTTAATCCAGCGGCTTCCGTCATTCTCTGCAAAGCGCCGTCTTCGGTAAAGCACGTATGAAGGAACTCATGCCTGAAGGCACCACCTTCATGCGTGATTTTATAGGCAGCAAAATGCTTAAGGCCACTAGGAACTGTTACTGCGACTCCGATGATGCTCTTATCTGCCGACATCACCGCCTGGATGACGTTGTTGACTCCCCAGCGTGTTCTTGAAAACTCCCTGCCGTTAGTGAGCGCAGAGAAGTAATCTTCAAGCGTCGCAGTCTCAGAAGTTGGTTCAAGTAGAAATTCTACCGATTTCCCAGCAGCCACCTTTTCCACTTTCGCAGCTATTTGATTTCCAACTCTTGCATACGAGAGATCAGATTCATTTGGCCATTTCAATTCTTCTTCAAAACGATTCTGAGCCTCTTCGAGCGTCTTATAGATTCCTGCATAATTCTCATGCACAATACTGGCATCGGTTGCCATCACCCTGATGACCACAAAAGGCCGATGGTCATTGGTTTCCAGTAGTACTACAAAACCACCGCGATGCGGATCTTTTCGGAAGTCTATTATCGTTGACTTGCCGTTTTTATTTTCGCTGAAAACCGCCCCCTTTGAAAGGGCGTTGGCATACTCGTCAATGGCATTCTCGGAAAAAGACGCCGGGCAAAGAGGAAACGAGGTGGGCGGGTCCCAGTTGTACTGTATCGCCCATTCGGGGTATGCACATTGCTGCTCAACTCCAATGCAATACGCTATATGTGGGTCTGGATAGTTATGGTGAGCTTCTCGCTGCTGCCACATTGTCCGCTTCTTGAACATCCATTCCGGATCTTTCTTTTGGACGTTAGTTCCTGTTGCATCCGTTTCTGGATTCCGGACAGGAGTTTTCTTTGCCCAACGCATCAGATTGGACATTGCGGTTTTCGCCTCTTCTGGCGTTACGGTACGCATCCATGACAGATCCCGCGCCTTCGGATCTTCTGTTCTTAAGCACGAGGGATCGTCGATGAACTTTTGGATGTCCCCTCCGCACAGCCACTCGATGCGCTTTCTGGTGATGGGGTTGTTTAGCGCATTTTCCAGTCGCGTAAACCATCGCAGGTTTTCGACCCTGTTGTTGCAACGATTAGTGTCTATGTGGTCAACGACATAGACACTTGAATCCCGTTCTCCGAGAAAAGCATAAGCAACGATGATATGAACCCTGTGTGAGCCCCAGAGCATGTATGCGGTCTTGTCGTCACGCTTGCCAAACGTCCAGACATTGTCCATCGGCCTTGGATTCTTGCCGGGTTTAGGATGTCGCATGATAGCCCCGTTATCCCGAACGGAGTAATGCTCGCCCTTGTAGTCGCATTCGCGGGTTTCTCGAAATGTATTCAGCAAATCATCCATAACGTTTTTACCTCTTTGGTTGCGGGTGGAATTATACTCTCTGGCCCATAAGCAAGTCAAGCGTGGCGTGGGGGCGCGGGGGCGTGGGGGCGGACGCTTATGGGCAAGACTCTTATGTGGGATGAACTTGGTAGAACTGGACATGAGGCGCAAGGTCACATGAGAAGCGTCCCAGCGAAAGCCATGTCGGTTTCCTCGTTCTCGACACGCTCATACAAAATGCCGCATTGCCCGACTGGGATTTCAACGTCGTCGGCTTTTTTGTCATCCTCGTCATACCATTGGCCGTTGGAAAAGGTGTAGTTGTATGTGTGCTGGTCAATCGTCCAGGAAATTACATCCCCCTCTCTAGCTGCTTCTGACTTTGAGCCGAGTTTCTCTCTTTTGACTCCATCGTCCCTGACGAACGGAAGCGACAACAACTGTTTCCCCTTTTTCAGATGAACCGTCACGTAACCTTGGACTTGGGTTTTAATGCCTTCAGGCTGCGGTACCGTTTGCGGCGGAGTTTTCTTTGCAACCGGGATAGGGGAAATGCGTTTAGCCTTACTTGGCCAGTTAATTTCCTTGGATTCAAAAAGAGAACTGTTGAACATCCCGGAATCCTTGAGCACTTTCTCAAACGAGGGACTTGCTTTAAGACGTTCATTTATCCCTTCGACGAATCCTTCAAAGAATGCGTCGTAGAGTGCCTTGTGACAATACCACTTGTCAGTCTTGCCAAAAGGTGTTTGCTTGGTAGCATCCAGCGCCTTCTTATAGAAGCACTCGTTAGTCGAACATATTATTTCTTCGCGGAATCTGGAGTAAGCCACTACAGTAAGAATGAACTCTGAAATTACCGTACAATCGGGGTACTTCACCTGCAATTCCGAAAAGCGCGACAAGTACTCACACAGCGCAGTCTTATTCGTTTTCGTCAGCGAATCAATGCTGGCAAACTCTCGTCGCAAGTCGCAGTAGAATTCGTATGGCGAATGGTATTCTGCTGTAGTTGACGCGGTCTCCCACCATTGCAAGACTTCTTTTACCCCTATTGGCGGAAAGGACTTGTTAGTGAGTTTCTCGATTCCCGCGATGGCAAGATAAACAGAGTCAAGACGTTTAGAATTTTTGACAGCGCGGACGAGCGTTGCGACGAACTCTTTTTTGCCAGTAGCAACAAGATCGTTGATGGCACCGTTGCAGTTCCATTCGTAATCGCCGTTGATAATGTTCACGTAGTCATCCATTTTCAACTTAGGCGAACCGTGATGCTTAAGCGTAACGCCGTAATGGTACTGGATAAACTTCCATTCCTTGTATTGGGCGTTGACTTCGTTTATCGCAGGGGTGATAAAATCGGTAAGATCGGGATTCTCTTTTATGGCTTGAACCAGTTTGTCATAACTGATTCGATTGCCAGCCCTCGCTTCAGCCATGATCGGAACAAAGGAGAGTTTCGCTTCGGCCTTCTGATATTTCTCGGCAAGCGACTTTTCATCATTTTCCAGGCGAACGAACTTGGTGTCTATTTTCGCAGTAACGTCCTTTAGATGTCGCTCGCTTTCTTCCACTTCGCGACGGATCATTTCAGGAACCGCCTGCGCAATCATGTCGGGCACGGCGGTTTTGATCATCCCGGGTACCGACTTCTCTATCATGCCGGGTACAGCGGCTTTGATTATTTCAGGAACCGACTCATCTATCATGCCGGGTACTGCGGTCTTTATCATGTCGGGCACTACATCGCCAACTATGCCGGGGACTGAATTGCTTATGATGCCTGCGACTTGGTTTTGTATAAGTTTTCTGGTCTCGGTTGCCGCAACATCGGTGGCAACCTTTGCTACGGTTTTAGTTGAAACATGGTCTAGGATTTTATCCCAGCAGAGGAAGCCGGCAAGCGAAATTGCGCCGAGAATTACCCCTATGAACTTGTACACGCTGTTGGTTGCCGCCCTCGTCTCACTCTTGATGTAGGCTTCGAGCTGGATCTTCTCGGACAGCGCCTTCTCGACACGGTTCTGGATCATCTGCTCGAGTTCATTACCGCGAGAACTTTCGCTAGTCTTCGGTGCGTTTTCGACTGGTTGTGGAGCCGGTGCGCTTTCGGCTGGTTGTGGCTTCGGTGTGCTTTCGGCTGGTTGTGGCTTTGCGCTAGTTTTCTTAGGACGGCTCATATTGGCTTCGCTCCTTTGCAATGCTCAATTCATGACGCGGCTATTATAGCATTTCTCCGCAGTCGTTTGCAGATGGGATGGCCGAACACGGTTCGGCCATCAATGCTGGTTCGGACGTCGATGGCGATTCGGCCATCAATGGTGGCGGGGGGTGGGATAAGAGCAAGACTCTTAGGTGGTGCGCGATTGCGGGAGGTGATTGCGGTGGATTGCATGATATTCCTTTCAGGTTAGCGGAGGTCGTGGTCGATGTCAAGGTCGGGGTTGACGCTCACCGTGCGGGAGCCGTTTTCCCAAGCGGCGGTGCGGTCGGAGCGGAACGACTCGGAATCGACCGTGCCCTCGGACTTGATCTTGGCGAGCTCGCGGAGGATCACCTCGGTCGTTTTCGGGGCGAAGATGAAGTCGGGGTCTTCGATGCGGGACCAGATAAGCTTCACGAGGCGGTCGCGCTTGTCGTATGCATCATTCGCCTTGCTTGGCGCGGTCATCTCCTCAATGTCGCGGCGGTAGGTACGCGGGCACTTCGATGCTCCGGCTTGGGTGGCGACGAACCAGTCGCGTATATACTTGAAGCCGGGGCGCTTGTATTTCTTCTTGGGCTTACCGGCGTCGGCCTGGCGGATGGCCGTGATGTAGTCCAGAAAGAACTGGAGCCATAGCGTGCGCCGCTTGTTCGTGCGGTTGCGGCTGAAGCGCGGGCGCGAGCTGATTTCCGGGAAGATGTAGTTGAGCGGGCCTCTGTTGGCAACGATCTTGGTCCCGGTCTCGTCCAGGGAGAACAGCTCGCTCAGAAGGACGGCCCTTCCAGCCCAGCTCGCCGGCGGCGAAGCCTCGTTGCTTCCCAGGATGATCGAGGTGTCGGGTCCGTGCAGGGGGTAGAAGTTGGGGCGGGGGTCGTCGCAGTAGTAGAACTGGCGGTGGCGCAAGAAACCGAAGCAGCACACGTTGCCGGAGTGGGTGATGGGCGCGCTGCACCCGAAGAAGCCCTTGATGAAGATTTCAAGGCCGACGTGGGAGAAGAGCGCGTTCACCAGCTGTTCGGCGGACAGCGGTATGGGCGCGTGGCAGCCGCTGCACGTGGCGTCGCGGATGGCGACGATGCCGCCGCAGCGGGGACATTCCGCGAGCGTGGCGGGATGTCGGGCGTCCTTGATGAAGATCCCCTTTGCAAGCAGCGGGCTGCTGGCGGGGAGCGGGCGGGTGAGTTCAGGGATCTGGGGGCCAGAACCTCCAATGGCAAGATGGTTGCCTATGACGTTGAACATACGAAAATCCTTTTGAAAGGTTAGTTTTCATTTTCATTCCCGTTCGAGGGTGTGGAGACGGCGGCATCGCTGCCGTCGCTTTTGACGGACTGGTTCTCTGCGGGGGCTTCGTCGCACGGCGTGGACGTTTCCTCGTCGTCGAAATCCGGCTCGTCTGGGGCGGTGCCGTTCGAGAGGGGAAGTTCGCCGGCCTCCCTTGGGAGGACGCGGCGCGCGAAGCGGAACAGGGTGCGTCCGTCGAGCTGCTCGTCGAGCTGCGTGATATCGTAGAGGATGCGCTGCGTTTTGTAGTTTATCCCCATTTCCTGAAGGTAGTTCTTGAAGCTAATATAAAAATATGCACCGGCCTTCTTCAGCTCGAACGCCTGGGGGTCGCCCTTTACGCTGACAGTTGCGCCGAGGTCGCCGTTTTCAGCGGAGAAAACGATGAGGCTGGCGTCGTCCGTCAGGTTCATTAGGCGACCTGCTTCGACGCTGAGCGACAAGCGGCCGTTGCTCTGGATCGTGGCCCGTGCCGTCTGCTGCAGGCGGGCGGCGTCTAGTCGGGTCAGGGTTGCTCCGAAGTTCATTTAACCATTTTTCCTTTTTTGCGTTGAAAGAGACAGCAGTATATCATAAGGCGGTGTAGGCTGTAAAGAGGGTGTGGAATAAAAATTTCATTTAGTGCGAAATGGTATGAAGTGTATTTTCTGTATTTCGCCGTGTTTGTGCGTTGCGAAAAGCGCGAAAATAGGCGGGCGTAATCGTTACGCGAAACTGTTACGTATGGTTTGATCGGGGATGAACGATTTTGACAAACTCGGAGGGCGGGTTGTCAATGTCAGGAATGTCAATAATTTTTTCTGTGCGCGGGGCGGGCAAGCCAATGGCGATATTACGGCGCGGAACGGCGTTGGTTTGACATTGGAAATGTCATTGTTGTCAAGGTCGGTTCGGGGATTTTTGTGGCTTTCGCATGGTGCGAAGCCGCAGAAAAGGAAACCGAAAATGACTATTGACATATCAAGTGAAACGGGCGCACGGGGAGCGTCCAAGGAGGGACGCCGGGCGGCGTTCATCCGCGACGTTGCGGCGGCGACGGCGTCGCTCGTGGTTGAGGCTCTGAAGCCGGTGCTGGAGCGGGCGGGGACGTCCGACGGGGCGTTCAAGGCGTACCGCACGAGGGAGGCGTGCAACCTCACGGGTTTGAGGCTGCGCCAGTTCGAGCGGTTCTGCGAGATCATGAAGGCGAAGCCGACCGAGGCACCATTCAGGGCTGCGCAGGCGGTTCTCGGCGAGCTCCAGGGGCGCGGCGGGTATCCGTGTGCCTCCTCGCTCCAGCGTTACGCCATCAAGCACCGCAGGCATTGGTGAGGGGAGGTGCGACGTGGGCAAGACATATCGCTACAACCCCGACGAGGAACCGGAGCGCGGCGGGAGCGACGCTTCCGCCGAAGTGCGCAGGAAGCGCAAAGGCGGGAAGAGGCGCGGAAGCCAGCCGCAGCAGGAACAGCCGCCGGAGATAGTGGATCTCTCGTGGGCCGTCGAGCGGATGCAGGAGCATGTATCTTTCGTGGTCGATTCGCTTGTGAAGAAGCAGCTCATCGTGGAGGACGAGCGCGAGGAATACCTTGCGATCTTCACCGCAGAGGTGTGCCAGGCGGGGACGGACTACGATCCCAACCGCAAGGGAGCGAAGTCGGGCAAGACGTCGAGTCCCCTGCACTACATGACGATGCGCGTTGACGCGAAGCTCTCGAACACGATGGACTACCTCGCCTACAGGCGCTGGGCGCTGAAGTTCCTCTCGATAACCGACGACGAGGACGAGGCGGAGGGCGACGAGGGGGCGTTCGTGTGCAGCAACGGCAAGTGCCTGAGCGACGAATGCCGTGGCGTGAGGCAGCTCGTGTTCCGGATGGACGTCGTGACGCTGATCTCGATGCTCACCGAGGAGGAGCGCATGACGCTGGCGATGCGGTACGAGGGCTACACGGACATCGAGATCGCGGAGGCGCTGACGCTGGCGTTCCACCGTGCGACGGACCGTCACCGCGTGCAGAAAGTCCATGCCGTACACATACAGGAAAAGGCCAGGAAATGCGGCTTCTTCCCGCCCAGCGAGGCAAGGGGGCGCGAAAAAATCTGAAAAAACTTTTTCGCTTTTCGCCCCCCTCATCTGAATAGATAGTCATTGGGGGACCATCGCAACAGCAAACGAGAAAGGAAACACAGTCATGCACAAGCTGAAGTTTTTTGCGGACGTGCCCGCAGACGAATACCACCAGGCGGCGAGGGACGGGAAGTTCCTGTCGAGCCACCTTCTCGGCGATTTCAGGAAGTCGCCGAGGCTCTACCACAAGAAGATGAACGGCGAGATCGATCCGAGCGAAACGACCGCGCTCGCCGTCGGCCGCGCCGTCCATGTGCTCGTCCTTGAGGGGCGCGCGAAGTTCGACGCGGAGTTCATGGTCAGCGACGGCCCCGTGAACCCCAAGACCGGCGAGCCGTTCGGAAAGCTCACCAAGGCGTACAGGGAATGGGCCGCGTCGCTCGACAAGCCCGTCGTGAGCGGGCCGGACTTCGCGTTCATGTCGAAGCTCCGCGAAAGCGTGTGGGCGCATCCCGTCGCCAGCGAGCTGCTGGACGCGGGCATATCGGAGCAGACGGTGCGCACGCACTACTGCGACGAGCCGTGCCAGATCCGCATGGACTGGTTCCGGAGCGACTGGGACGGCGTGCCCGTGATCGGCGACCTGAAGACGTGCGAGACGCTCGACTACTTCGAGGGCGACGCCCGTCGTTTCGGCTATCCGCAGCAGATGGCCTTCTACCGCGAGGTGCTTCGCGCCGCCAGCGACGGCGAGGTCGTTGCCGACTGCTACCTGATCGCGGTCGAGAAGCGCGAGCCGATGCGCTGCGGCGTGTGGAAGCTCACCGAGGGGCTTCTTGAAAGCTGCGCGGTCGAGAACGCGCGCGCAATCGCCGAGCTGCGCAAGTGCCGCCGCGAGGGCAACTGGCCGACGCGCACGGAGGCGCTGCGGATTTTTGACGTGTAGCGAGTAAGAAAGGAAAAAGCAAATGAAAGCAGAAACAGAAACGGCGGTCAGGAGCATTGTCTCTATTGACCCGGAGATCACGAAGGAGATGATGGAGCATGCCATCGACGTCCTTCGCGGAAATGCGAGGTCGGAAGACGACCTCGTACACGTGGTGAAGCGCAAGGACGTGATGAAGATTCTCTCCATCTCGCGCCGCACGCTCGACTACTACTTGAAGCGCGGCTACCTTGACCGCGTTTACGGCGGCGGGCGCATCAACGCGATGGGCGTGTCCCGCGAGAGCCTTCTGCGCTTCCAGCGACTGCGCGTGGGGCATCCCGCGCCGCGTCCCTACAGGAAGCACACCGAGATCTGAAGTACCCCAAAACCAAAAACCAAGAAAGGAAAACAGGAAATGAACCTGCTGGAAACGATAATGACCGGGAAGGCACAGCAGCCGCCCCGCCTCATGATATACGGTTCGGAAGGCGTCGGGAAGTCAACCTTCGCCGCCTCCGCGCCGAAGCCGATCTTCGTGCAGACCGAGGACGGCCTCTCCGAAATCGACTGCGCGAAGTTCCCGCTCTGCACGTCCTACGAAGAGGTCGTGCAGCAGCTGAAGGCGCTGCGCGACGGCGAACACGACTACGCGACGCTGTGCATCGACTCGCTCGACTGGCTTGAGCGCCTCATCTGGGACCGCGTGTGCGCGGACTACGGCGTCAAGTGCATCGAGAAGGCGGACGGCGGATACGGCAAGGGCTACACCTACGCGCTCACCTACTGGCGCGAGATCGTGAAGCTCCTGAACGAGATCCGCGCCAAGCACAACATGGCGGTGATCCTCGTCGCCCACGCGAAGGTCGAGCGCTTCGAAGATCCCGAACACCCCGCGTACGACCGCTACCAGCCGCGCCTCCACAAGACCGCGAACTCGCTCGTGTGCGAGTGGGCGGACGCGGTGCTGTTCGCGTCGCGCCGGATGCGCGTGGACTCCACGACCGGCAAGGCCGCCCCCGTGGGCGCGGACGGCGGCGAGCGCATCCTCCGCACGAACGGATCGCCCGCCTGCAACGCGAAGAACCGCTACTCGCTCCCCAGCGAGATGGCGCTCTCGTGGCAGGCTTTCATGGACGGCATGAAGGCCGGATCGAAGAAGTAAAACAAGGAAACGGGGGCGTCCGCCCCCGAACCCCAAATCGGAAAGGAAATCCATCATGGCACAGATCAACTTCAACGCGGCGGAGATCGAGACGACCTCCCGCGACGCAATCCCCACCGGCATCTACGAGGCGGTCGTGACCGACTCCGAGATGCGGGCCACCAAGAGCGGTCTCGGCATGGGCATCAACCTCACGTTCGAGATCCTCACGGAGGGTCCGGCCAAGGGCCGCAAGGTCTTCAGCTGGATCAACTACGAGCATCCGAAGGTCGAGGCGCAGCGCATCGGGCGCGAGGAGCTCGCGAGCCTCTGCAAGGCCGTGGGCGTGACGGAGCTGAACGACACCGCGCAGCTCCACAACCTCCCGCTCATGATCACGGTCGGGATCGACAGGAACGACCCCACGCGCAACGTGGTGAAGAAGTACGCGGCGAAGGCCGCGCCCGCCCCTGCCGCGCAGGCCGCGCAGAAGTCGCCGCAGGCGGCGGGAGCCGCGCCGTGGGCGCGGTAGAGTTCGACCTCCCCTGGCCGCCAAGCGTGAACCGCTACTACCGCCATGTGGGGCCTCGCGTGCTCATCAGCCGCGAGGGCCGCAAGTACCGCATGATGGCGGTGAGCCGTCTCGGAGGGCTTTTCGAGAAGTTCTCCGGGACGGTTGCGTTGTCGCTCGACTGCTATCCGCCAGACAGGCGGAGGCGCGATCTCGACAACATCCTCAAGTGCCTCCTGGACTCGCTCGTGAACGCGGGCGTGATGGAGGACGATTCGCAAATGAAGCGTCTCCAGATGGAGATGTACGAACCCATCCCGGAGGGACTTGTCCATGTACACGTTGCGCCCATACCAGCGCGAGGCCGTTGAGGCGGTTTACGCGCACCTTCGCGGGAAGGACACGAACCCGTGCGTCGTCATACCGACGGCGGGCGGCAAGAGCCTCTGCATCGCTCAGGTGGCGAAGGACGCGGTGACGCTCTGGGGCGGGCGCGTGATGATCCTCGCGCACGTCAAGGAGCTGGTGGAGCAGAACGCGGCGAAGCTTAAGGGCATCTGCCCGGAGCTTCCCGTCGGCATCTATTCGGCGGGACTCGACAGCCGCGACATCTCGCAGCCCGTGATCGTCGCCGGCATACAGTCGGTGTACAACAGGATCGATGCGTTCAGTCCCTTCGACCTCGTGATGATCGACGAGGTACACATGGTGCCGCCGGACGGCGAGGGACGCTACCGCACCTTCCTCGAAGCCGCGAAGCGGGTCAACCCCCGCGTGAGGCTGGTCGGCTGGACGGCGACGCCGTACAGGACGCAGGGCGGCCTCATCTGCAAGCCCGAGAACCTCCTCAACGAGGTGTGCTACGAGGTGGGCGTCAAGGAGCTGATCAACCGTGGCTACATCTCGAAGGTCACGGCCAGGGCGGGCCGCAACGCGCCCGACACCGACGGTCTGCACGTCCGCGCCGGCGAGTTCGTCGCCGAGGACGTGGAGAGGCTGATGGGCGAGGACGGGCTCGTTGCCGCAGCCTGCCGCGAGATCGCGGAGCTGACGAAGGACCGCAAGGCGTGCCTCGTCTTCTGCACCTCGGTCGCGCACTGCGGCAAGGTGGCCGCGCAGATCGTGAAACTCACCGGCGAGGAGTGCGCCATCGTGACGGGCGACACGCCCGCCCCGGAGCGCGAGGAGACGATCCGCCGCCTGCGCGGCGAGAGCGGCGCGGCCGACCTCTTCGGAAACGGGAAGCCGCCGCTCAAGTACTGCTGCAACGTGTCCGTGCTCACGACGGGCACGGACATCCCGCGCCTCGACACCATCGCGCTCCTGCGCCCTACGAACTCGCCGGGCCTTCTCGTGCAGATGGTCGGGCGCGGCTTCCGCCTCTCGCCCGAGACGGGCAAGACCGAGTGCCTCGTCCTCGACTACGGAAAGAACATCGAGCGGCACGGTCCGATCGACATGATCAAGGTCAAGGAGCCGGGACAGGGCGGCGGCGGGCCGCTCGCGAAGGTGTGCCCGCAGTGCAGGGCGATTGTGAACCTGCCCGTGATGCTCTGCCCCGACTGCGGCTACCAATGGCCCCGGAAGGAGCCGGAGCGGAAGCAGCTGGAGGCGACAGCCGCGAGGACGGGGATACTCTCCGGCGAGGTGTCGGTCGAGAAGTTCCGCGTGGCGCGGACTAACTACCAGGTCTGGGAGAAGTACGGCGCGCCGCCGGACGCCCCGCGCACGGTGCGCGTCACATACGAGATCGACTACCTCCGCAGGTACAGCGAATGGCTCTGCCCCGAACACACGGGCTACGCGAGGCGGAAGTTCGAGAAGTGGTGGCGCGAGCACGCGCGCCCGGAGTGCCCGACGCCCGCGACCGCCCGCGAGGTGTGCGAGGACGAGTCCGCCGGGATGCTGCGCGAGGTGAAGGAGATCACCGTGCGGTTCGTGGCGGGCGAGAAGTACCCGGAGATAACCGGCTGCGAGCTGGGCGACTTCCCCGCCGCGCCGGCCGAAGAGGAAGCCGCGCCTGCGGAGGGCGCACAGGACGAGGAGGTGGCGTATGAGGACTGGGACGACATTCCCTTCTGAGGACGAGTGGTGGGCGGAGGAGGACAGGCGCGCAAGGCGCATCGAGCGCATCCGCGCCGCCGTCAGGTACGCCGCCGTCCTCGCCGCCGCCGCGCTGCTGCTGTTCGCCGTGCTGTGGTTCTTTGTCCGGCATTGGGGCAAGGGGCACTACGACGCATGGCAGAGCGCGGCGGAGGCAGTCCGCCGCAGAGGCGGCGGGTAAACCGCAAACAACGAAAAGAAGCAAAGGAGACCGCATGGCGAACATATCCGTCGAGACAGCGGAGGCGTACCGCGCCGCCGGTCTCTCGTGCCTCCCGGCGAGGAGGCAGAAGAAGCGTCCGGCGATAGGCGGCTGGAAGACGTGGCAGTCGAGGCTGCCGACCGCCGTGGAGACGAGGGCGTGGTTCTCGAACCCGCACGACGCCGTGTGCATCGTGGCGGGCGGAGTCTCCGGAAACCTCGAATGCATCGACTTCGACAACCACGGCGAGCTGTTCGCCGCGTGGATGGAGAGGATCGACACCGGCCTGCTGGCGAAGCTCGTCATCGAGCAGACGCCCAGCGGCGGCTACCATGTGTGCTACCGCGTAGGCGGGCCGGTGGACGGCAACCTGAAGCTCGCGCGCGGCGTGCGCGACGGCAAGGATCGGACGCTCATCGAGACGCGGGGCGAGGGAGGACTCTTCCTCTGCGCCCCCACCGAGGGCTACTCGCTCCAGCAGGGCGACTTCGCGCATCTGGCGACGATAACGCCCGACGCGCGGAAAGCCCTCCTGGACGCCGCACGTTCGCTCGACGAGGGAACGGGGAATGGGGAACGGGGAACGGCGACTGCGGGCGACGCGGGGCAACCGTGCGCGGATTTCGCCCCTACGGGCGGAAAGGACGGCTTCGACCTCGCGCCGGGCGACGACTTCAACGCCCGTGGCGACATCCGCCCGCTGCTTCTGGGCGCGGGCTGGCAGTTCAGCGGCGCGAGGCCGGACGGCAACGAGGACTGGACGCGCCCCGGCAAGGACCCGAGGCGGGGAATATCGGCCACCTACAAGGACGGCTGCTTCTACGTGTTCTCGTCGAACGCCGCGCCGTTCGAGCCGAACGTCAAGTACAGCCCGTTCGCGGTGTATGCGACCCTCCGGCACAACGGCGACTTCACCGCCGCCGCCGCCGACCTGCTTGCGCACGGCTACGGCAAGCCGAAGGAGGCCGCGCTCGGCGTGGCGCTCAACTTGAATCCGGCGGCTTCCGCCGCCGGCACAGGACAGGCCGCCGCCGGCACAGGACAGGCCGCCGCCGGCACAGGACAGGCCGCAGGGACGGGGCAGGCCGCAGGGCTTGAACAGGAGGAGGGGCCGATTTCGCTTGGGACGCTCAAGAGGCGATTCCCTGAAATGCGGCCCGTGATCATCGACGGCTACTTGAGGATGGGAGAGACCATGAACATCATCGCCGCGCCCAAGACGGGAAAGAGCTGGCTCGTCACGCAGCTCGCCGTGTGCGTCGCCGCCGGGATCGACTGGTTCGGGCATACGTGCGCGGCCGGGCGCGTGCTGCTCATCGACAATGAGCTGCACGAGGAGACATCGGCGAACCGCATCCCGCTCGTCGTCGAGGCGATGCGGAAGCTGAACCCCGGCCTCCCCAACGTGGACGACATGATCGACGTGTGGAACCTGCGCGGCAAGTGGAAGTCGATAGCCGACCTCGCCGCGTGGCTTCCGAGGTTCAAGGAGGCGGGCTACAGCGTGATCATCATCGACGCCTTCTACCGCGCCCTCCCGAAGGACACGGACGAGAACGACAACGGCTCGATAGCGGGCATATACAACATGATCGACACCTTCGCGAAGCAGATCGGATGCTCGTTCATCCTCATCCACCACACGTCGAAGGGAAACCAGTCGCAGAAGTCGGTCACGGACGTGGGATCGGGCGCGGGGTCGCAGTCCCGCGCCGCCGACACGCACCTCATCCTGCGCGAACACAGGGACGAGGGATTCCTCGTGCTGGAGGCCGTGGTGCGCTCGTTCCCGAAGCAGGAGCCGATTGTGCTGCAGAAGGCGTTTCCGCTGATGCTGCCGGACTACGAGAGGAACCCGGAGGACTTGGCGGGCAAGTCGGAGGTCGGCGTGAGGAAGGACGATCCGCCGCCGGGCGAGATCGCGAAGAGGCTGCCGGAGCTGGTCGATGCTGCGCATCCCCAGCCCAAGGGCGTGTTCGTCGATCTGGTGAAGACGACCTACGGCATCATGGAGAAGACGGCGAGGCTCGCGGTCGATGCGGCGATAGCCGACGGGCGCATCCTCTGCGGGAGGCTCCCGAACCAGCCCAAGGGGATGCAGGCGACGAAGTTCGTGTCGCTTCCCGACGGCGGGGAGCCGCCCGAGTAGTTTTGTTTTCCCACGCGGAAAAACAAAAAGCAAAACTAATTCCGGCCCTCTTGCGGGGGCTGGATTAGTTTTGTTTTGCCTAGGGAAAACAAAACAAAAAACAAACCCAAAACCCAAGGCGGCAGGGGCCGATTTAGTTTTGTTTTTCTGCGCTCCCCTTTAGGGGGCGCGGAAAAAGCAAAACTAATCCGCCTGCCGCCAGCCGGAAAACGGGAGAAAAAAAGCGCCGGCCGCGACGGGGACCGAAAACCTTGGGAAAAGGCTCCCAAAATCACCCCGGCGAGGCCAGCGCGGGACATTATGCCACAACGCACGCCCACAGTCAACGGCCAACGCGGGGGCGGCGGCGGGAAAAAGACGCCCCGCCCGGCGGGTGTGCCGTAATGTCCCACCCGGCCACGGTTCCTCCCTAAAGCCCCAAAAAACTCGGGGCGCGGGAAGGAGCGGGGCTCCAGGGCAGACTTTCTTTCTTTTGACGTAATTTTCAAGGAGGCATAAATGCCAACGGTAAAAGGCGAGCTGACATACGCGACCGTATGCAGCGGAATCGAGTGCATGAGCGCGGCGGTCGCGCCGCTCGGCGGCTGGAGGCCGGTGTTCTTCAGCGAAATCGAGCCGTTCCCGTGCGCGCTCCTCGCGCACCGGTACCCGGAGGTTCCGAACCTCGGGGACATGACTCAGATCAGGGCCGAGAGGATCGGCGACGAGAAATGGAGGATCACGAATGGAGCAGTTGACGTTGAACTTGACGGGAGGCTCGGATGCCTCGCCGGCGGGACGCCGTGCCAGGACGTCTCGGTCGCGGGCAAGCGGGCGGGCATGGCGGAGGGCAGCGGGACCCGCAGCTCCCTTGCCTTCCACTTTGCGCGACTTTGTCGAGAGCTACAACCTCGATGGGTCGTTTGGGAGAACGTGCCGGGAGTTCTCACCTCCAACGGAGGGCGCGACTTCGCGCACTTCGTCAGGTCGATTGGGGAATGCGGGTATTCTGTTGCCTACAGGGTTCTGGACGCTCAATACGTGCGAGTGGACGGGCTGCCCAGGGCCGTCCCACAGCGGAGGCGAAGGGTCTGGCTCGTCGGTATGCGGACTTTCGGACATACTGGAGACTGTTGGCGAACACCTGCGGAAGTACTGTTTGAGCCTCAAGGCGTGCGCGGGGATTCTCCGCCGAGCCGCGTCACGGGGCAAGGATTTGCCGACGAGACTGGCGGCGGCGCTGAAGGCGCAGATCGCCCGGTTTCAACGAACTCAAACGGCGGAGACGTAATGCCCGCCCTCACCGCCCGCGACCTCGAGGCCCGCCTCACGGGGCAGGCCGAGAAGTCGGGCGGATACGTGATTGAGTCGGTGTGCTTCGAGAACCACCAGACCGACGCGCGGACGACGGAGGTGGACGTCGCGCCGACGATGGGCGCGACGCACAACGCGCAGGCGGCGAACAACAACCCGCTCGTCGTCGCGCCCGCAGGCGGGGTGGTGGCAATCGACATGGACAAGAACAAGTTGACGAACGCCGACAAGCCCGTCCGCAAGGGCGGCGCGGGATTCGGCGTCTCGGAGAAAGGCGCGTCCTACACGCTGACCGCCCGCGACCAGCACGCGGTCGCATACGCCATCGACTCGATGGGGTCGAACGCCATGAAGTCGAAAAATCCGAAAAGCGGATGCCGCAAGATCGAGTGCGCGCCCACGCTCACGACAGTCGATTCCGCCCCCGTGAAGCACCAGGGCGGTACGGCGGTGGTGGACATCCTGCCGAACGCGGAGGTCGTCGGCGTGTTCGACATGGAGGCCGGGAAGTCCGGCGGCCGTGGCGAGACAGTGGACGTTTCGCCCACGATCCTCGCGCTGCACGGCACGGACCCGCACGCCGTGTGCATCGGCTTCAACGCGGAGTCCGGGACACACGAGGACAGCCCGCAGCCGGAGGTGAGCTCGCCGCTCGCCAAGGACCACAAGTGCGGCGTCGCCATCGGCGGCGGCGCGGTGTCTTTCGAGCCGGGTCTCGCGAGGCGCGAGGGCGAGGGGCACCGCTTCAACGAGGAGGTCGTCTCGACGCTCCGCGCCGACATGGGCGACAACCGCCCGGCGGTCGCGACGGTCGACTACATCGTCCGCCGCCTGACGCCGCTCGAATGCGAACGGCTCCAGGGACTGCCCGACGGCTACACGAAGATCCCCTACCGTGGGAAGCCCGCCGACGAGTGTCCCGACACGCCGAGGTACAAGGCCCTCGGCAACGGATGGGCGGTGAACTGCGCCCGCTGGGTGTGCCGGCGAATCCAGGACCACGACAGAACACACGAACAGGAGAACGAAAATGGAAATGGCTAAAATGAAGATCGTGAACGTCCCCGTGGACGAGATCACGCCATACGAGAACAACCCGCGAATCAACGAGGGCGCGGTCGAGCAGCTCGCAAGGATCATCGAGCAGCTCGGCTTCAGGAACCCCGCCGTCCTCAACAAGGACAAGGTGGTCATCGAGGGGCACACGCGCCTCCTCGCCGTGAAGAAACTCGGCTGGGAGACGATGCCCTGCATCATCGCGACCGACCTCACGCCGGAGCAGGAGCAGGCGCTCCGCATCGCGGACAACAAGATCGCCGAGATCGCCGAGTGGGACGACGACAAGCTCAAGGTCGAACTCGCCGCGCTGCAGGAGGTCGGCTTCGACCTCTCGCTCCTCGCGTTCGGCGACGACGAGCTGGCAGACCTCCTCAGCGACGACGCGGGGACGCACGGCGAGACGGAGCCGGACGCCGTCCCCGAGACGCCGGAGGTACCGGTCTCGACGCCCGGCGAAGTGTACCGGCTCGGCCGGCACATCCTCGTCTGCGGCGACTCGACGCAGCCCGACGACGTCGCGAAGGCGTGCGGCGAGGGCGAGGCCGACCTCTGGCTCACCGACCCGCCGTACAACGTGGACTACCACGGCTCGGACGGCCAGTCGATACGCAACGACTCGATGGAGGACACGAAGTTCCGCGAGTTCCTGCGCAAGGCGTTCGGCTGCGCGGAGAAGCGGCTGAAGCCCGGCGGCTCGTTCTACGTCTTCCACGCCGACTCGGAGGGCTACAACTTCCGGGGCGCGTGCTTCGACGTGGGACTCAAGGTGCGCCAATGCCTCGTGTGGAAGAAGAACTCGCTCGTGCTGGGGCGGCAGGACTACAAGTGGATTCACGAACCCTGCCTCTACGGCTGGCGCGACGGCGGCGCGCACGGCTGGTACTCGGACTGCAGGCAGACGACGGTGATGGAGTTCGCGAAGCCCAAGAAGAACGACCTCCACCCGACGATGAAGCCCGTCGAGATGCTGTGCTACCTCATCGGCAACTCGACCAAGGGCGGCGACGTCGTCCTCGACACGTTCGGCGGAAGCGGCTCGACCGTGATAGCCTGCGAGAGGTCGGGGCGCAAGTGCCGCTGCGTTGAACTCGACCCCAAGTACTGCGACGTGATCAGGAAACGCTGGGCGGAGTTCGTCAACGGCGAGGGCTGCGACTGGGAAAGGCTCACGCCGCCCCTGGGAGGCGCGGAGCCGGATGACGGCGACGCCGGAAACGGCGAATCCGCAGAGTGAAAAAGTGTGCTTCCGGCGCGAGTTTATACTCTCACTGCGGAGTATCTACGTGCGCACAACGGTACCACATGCCGCATGGAAACACACGGCGTGACGCGGCGAAACGGCGATATACGGCGGGAATCCGCCCGTATATCGCAGTATCGCCCGGCATCCGAGGCAGACACTGCGGAGCACATGCGGGGATATATCTGTGACGTGCGGGACTCCCGCGCACGATCCACACTCCTCTATCTCGGGAGTATCTTCAACCCGCCCCGGACGGGGCAAAACCTACAGGAGAAAAACAACCAATGAGACCAAAGACGATCCAGACCTCGGAGTACTGCACGGTCGGCCATCCCGACCGCACCTGCGACTTCATCGCCTCGCACATCCTCGACCGCTACCTCGCGGTGGACAGGCGCTCCCGCGTCGCGCTGGAGGTTCAGCTCAAGGACGCGCACTGCACGATATCGGGGGAGGTCACCTCGAACGCGGACTTCGACCAGTATGACATGGCCGACTTCGCCCGCGAGGCCGTCCGGGAGATCGGCTACACGCCGGAGTACCAGGAGCGGTTCGGCGGGGCGAACGCGATCTGCGACACGGACCTTGAGGTCGAGACGCACATCTCGCGCCAGTCGGGCGACATTGCCCAGGGCGTGGACCGCGACGGCTGGGGCGACCAGGGGATATTCTGGGGATACGCGGTGGACGACCCGGCGACGGGCCACATGCCGAAGGATTACTGGCTTGCGCGCGAGATCGCGCAGAGCCTCGTCAAGAGGGGTTTCGGCGGACTGGACGCGAAGACGCAGGTAACCGTGGAGGACGGCGTCCCCGTCGAGTGCGTGGTCGCGATCCCGATCCTCCCCGAATGCGAGGAGGCCGCGACCGGGACGATCCGGAACTACGTGCAGTCGGTGCTCGGAGGCGGCTGCCGCGTCGTCGTGAACGGGACGGGGCGGTACCTGACGCACGGATCAATCGGCGACTGCGGCACGACGGGGCGGAAGCTCGTCGCCGACTTCTACGGCGGCAACTCGCGCATCGGCGGCGGCTCGCCCTGGGGCAAGGACCCGACGAAGGCCGACGTGACGCTGAACGTGTACGCCCGCCGCAAGGCGCTGGAGGGGATGAAACGCTACGGACTCCCTTCGATGCAGTGCATGGTGTCGTGCCGCATCGGAAGCCGCGACATCCGCGTGGCGCTCCTCGACCGCGAGAACCGCATCGTGGAGACGTACGCGGAGAGCGAACCCGCAAGCCACGTGATAGAGACGCTCGGACTCGACAGCCCCGTCTACGCGGTGACTTGCCGCAGGGGGCTTTTCGGGTACGAGCGCCTCGGCTAGAGCGCGAACGCGAAGCGTCCGCGCCCCTCCTTGCGGAAGCGGGAGGCGTCGCCCTTGTCCTTGATCTCGCGGATGATCGCGGAGTAGAGCGTCTGCTCGGGCGTCTTGCCCGCGCCGGGAGTCCAGAGGCCGGACGCCTTCGCCCCCTCGATCATCGCCTTGACGGACATCGCCTCGCCCGCGCGCTCAAGCACGGCGGCGGCCGCGCTGAGGAGGCCGAGACCCTTCTGCGGTACGGCCTTCGGCGAGGGAGGCGCGGACGTCTTCGGCGCGGCTGCGGACTTCTTCGCTGGGGTTGCGGCCGGAGTCGCTGCCTTCGCGGAGGGCGCGGCCCCGTCCGCCCTCGCGAACGCCGTGACGGGCTTTCCGTCGGCGGTCTGGACGGCGCGGGCGTAGAACGTGCGCCCCGTGTGCGACTTGACCTTCCACGTGGAGTCGATCCTGTCGACGACGACGACCTCCACGAGGTTGCGCCCGACCTTGGTGTATGCGCGGTCGCCCGCGCGGACTGTGTTTTCCTTGCTCATAGGAGTATTCCTTTCGTTTGCTGCGTCCGGCCCACCGTGGGCAGGACGGCGCACATATTCGCTCCATGTCCAGGATTAGTCAAGCGGGTATCTGAAACTATTTCGACAATTTTCCAAAGGAGGCCTGACATGCCGGAGAACAGCCGCGAACACGTCACGAAGGAGAACTTCGTGACGGCCATGAGGCGCTCGGGGTCGCGCACCCTGACGCTGGAGAAGCTGGAGGCGGACATCGCCGCCGGCGCGCCCGTCAACGAGGACGGGACGATCAACATACTGAAGTACGTCGCGTGGATCGCGAAGGAGACGGGCGATGACGGTCAACGTTAGGAAGATGAAGCCCGTGGAGATGGTGCGGTTCCTCAACTCCACGGAGCTGGGGACGGTGATGTCCGCCGCGATGGTGTACAGGCACTTCTCGGAGGCGGGCTACCGCATCGCCTCGACCGAGGACAGCCGCTGCCTGAGCTTCTACCGCTACGCGGCGTGGCTCATCGACAGGCGCAACAGCGCGACCGCCGACGCGCCGGGCGGCTACGACGCGCACCGCGAGGCGGCCGCGCAGCGGCAGGCGGAGCTGTCGCTCCAGGGGCGCGACATCGGGGAGCTGCCCGCCGTCGCCGACCCCGAAAGGAAGGAGGCGTGCCGCTTCGACCTGCGCAGGTTCTGCGAGACGTACTTCCCGGAGGTGTACTGCCTCGAGTGGTCGGCCGACCACCTCCGCGCAATCGAGAAGCTCCAGAAGGCCGTTCTCGAAGGCGGCCTCTTCGCGCTCGCGATGGCGCGCGGCAGCGGCAAGTCCTCGCTCACCGAGACGGCGGCCATCTGGGCTATGGCCTACGGGCACCGCGAGTTCATCGTCATCATCGGCGCGAGCGAGGGCGCGGCGCTTGAGATGCTCGACTCCGTCAAGACGGAGCTTGAGGTCAACGAGCACCTCGCCGAGGACTTCCCGGAGATGGTGTACCCGATAGCGAAGCTGGAGGGGATCGCGAACCGGTGCGCGGGGCAGCTCTACAAGGGCGAGCGCACGCGCATCGCGTGGACGGCGAGCGAGATCGTGCTTCCCACGATAGCGGGCGCGGCGTCGAGCGGGGCGGTCGTGCGCGTCGCCGGCATCACGGGGCGCATCCGTGGCATGAAGTACAAGCGCCCCGACGGGCGGACGATCCGCCCGGAGTTCGTCATAGTCGACGACCCGCAGACGAGCGAGTCGGCGGGATCGGCTGAGCAGACGAGGAAGCGCGTCCGCGTCCTCGCGGGCGACGTCCTCGGCCTCGCGGGTCCGGGGAAGAAGATCGCGGGCGTGATGCCCTGCACGGTCATCCGCCCCGGCGACATGGCCGAGCAGATGCTCGACCGCTCGAAGCACCCCGAGTGGAACGGGGAGCGCTGCCGCATGGTGTACCGCTTCCCGAAGAACGAGGAGCTGTGGAACAAGTACGCCGACCTCCGCGCGGACGAGCTGCGCGAGAAAGGCACGTTCGCCAAGGCGACGGAGTTCTACCGGAGGCACAGGAAGGAGATGGACGAGGGCGCGGCGGTGGCGTGGCCGGCGCGGTTCAACCACGACGAGCTATCCGCCGTGCAGCACGCGATGGACCTGAAGCTCACGGACGAGGCCGCGTTCTGGGCGGAGTACCAGAACGAGCCGCTCGCCGAAGACCTCGGCACGGAGGAGCAGCTCACCGTGGACGGCGTGTCCGGCCGCGTGAACGGGCACTCCCGCCTCGGCGTCCCCGTCTCCGCGACGCACGTCACGTCGTTCATCGACGTGCAGAAGACGATGCTCTTCTACGTCGTGTGCGCGTGGGACGACGACTTCACGGGCCGCGTCATCGACTACGGCGAGTGGCCCGACCAGCGCAGGCGCTTCTTCACGCTCGCCGAGGCGAACGCCACCCTCCAGCGGAAGTTCCCCCGTTGCGGCCTCGAAGGCTGCATCTACGAGGGGCTGAAGAAGCTGACCGGCGAGATCCTCGGACGGGAGTACTTCCGGGACGACGGCGCGGCGATGCGCGTCGAGAGGTGCATGATCGACGCGAACTGGGGACAGTCCACGGACACCGTGTACCAGTTCTGCCGCGAGTCGGAGTTCGCGGGGATAGTGGTCCCCTCGCACGGCAAGTACATCGGAGCCTCGTCGAAGCCGATGGGCGAATACAAGAAGGCGGTCGGCGACCGCGTGGGCATGAACTGGCGGATGCCGAACGTGCGCGGCAAGCGGGCGGTCAGGCACGTCATCTACGACACCAACTTCTGGAAGTCGTTTGTGGCGACGCGCCTCCTCACCGCGACTGGCGACCGTGGCGCGATCACCCTGTGGGGGCGCAACCCCGCCGATCACCTCCTGTTCGCCGAGCATCTCACCGCCGAGTACCGCGTCAAGACCGAGGGTCGCGGGCGCAAGGTGGACGAGTGGAAGATGCGCCCCGACGCGCACGACAACCACTGGTGGGACTGCATCGTCGGCAGCGCGGTCGCGGCGTCGATGTGCGGATGCGTCCTCGCGGGGACGATGGCGGACGGCAAGCCCCGGACGGCGGCGAAGCCGAAGATGAAGCTCTCGGAGCTGCGGCGGATGAGGGGGTAGGCGAAAATAGTTGAAAAAACTTTTTCGCTTTTCGACCCCCTCATCTGAATAGATATACTTAGGGACCGGGGACGGTCTGCCGGAAAGGAGTGTGCCGCCATGCGTTACGGAAGCGTGTGCAGCGGAATCGAGGCCGCGACCGTCGCGTGGCGGCCCCTCGGCTGGGAGTGCGCGTTCGTCGCGGAGACGGAGCCTTTCGCGTCGGCCGTCCTGAAGGAGCGGCTGCCGGAGGTCCCGAACCTCGGCGACTTCACGAAGATCACGGAGGGACGCTATGAAGGAGAAATCGACCTCCTCGTCGGAGGCACACCCTGCCAGTCCTTCTCGAACGGAGGTGCCAAGGGCGGGATCGCCGATCCGCGAGGAAACCTCGCGCTCGAGTTTGCGCGGCTGGCTGAACGGACGCATGTCCGCTGGCTGGTGTGGGAGAACGTCCCGGCCGTGCTTGCCATCAACGGAGGGCGCGACTTCGCCGCCATTCTCTCGGAATTCGCGGGATGGGACGTGCCCGTCCCCGCCGGCGGATGGCGGAACGCGGGGATCGCCACCAACGCGCCCGGACGCCTCGGCGTTTCGTGGCGAGTGCTGGACGCTCGATATACCCGAGTTCCCTCATTTCCGGGGGCGGTCCCGCAGCGAAGGCGCCGTGTGGTCCTTGTCGGATTTCGTGGCAACTGGGAGAGCGCCGCAGAGGCGCTGCTTGGCGGCGAGCTATGCGGAGGCTCTGCTCCGCCGCGCCGAGAGGCGCGGATACGCGATGCCCTCCGCGCTGGAGAAGACGCTGCGCCGGATTGCTTCCCGATTGACATGATGAACCTTGAGCGCCGCAGGGCCGGCATCAGGGCGAAGTGCTACGACGAGGCGGGCGCGGCGATGTACACGCTCCGCGCCGGACACGTCAACGCGGTCTGCACGCCGACGCAGCTCCGCCGACTCCTGCCGGGCGAGTCCGAAACGCTCATGGGACTGCCGCTCGGCTGGACGGACGTGCCGTGGAAAGGAAAGGCGCACGCGCCGGACGGGTTCCGCCACAGGGCGTGCGGAAACTCGATGTGCGTCAACGTGATGCGCTGGGTCGGCGAGAGGATAGCCGCCGTCGAGGCGGGAAAGGAGTTCGGAGACTATGGATCGGTCAAAGATCGAGCAGATAATGGAGAACCTTCTCCTGTCGCCCAGGAAGGTGGAGGTTGACGGGCAGGTCGTCGAGAACCATTCGGCGGCGGACGTGATCAAGCTCCTCAACTACTACGCGTCGAAGGAGGCGCTCAAGGGCAGGCGGCTGCCGATCCGCATCACCAAGATGGCTGCGGGAGGAGGGGCGGAATGAGCAGGACGAAGAGGGAACGGGCGACGGGGGGCGGGGAGCGGAAGAAATCCGCGCGCCGCCAGCCCGCCGCAGGGCAGAGAGCGGCAGCCACGCAGAAGGTGTGGGTCAGGGCGAGGTTCGACGCCGCGCAGACGACGAAGGACAACGCGAAGCACTGGGGCGCGGCGGAGTTCCTCTCCGCCGACGCGGAGGCGGACCCGACCGTGCGGAAGATACTCCGCACGCGCGCCCGCTACGAGGTGCAGAACAACTCCTACGCGCGGGGCATCGTGAAGACGCTCGCCGACGACACGGTCGGGACAGGCCCGCGCCTCCAGATGCTCCTGGAGGACGAGGAGACCAACAGGCGCATCGAGCACGACTTCGCCGTCTGGGCGAAGAAGACGCGCCTCCCCGCGAAGCTCCGCACCATCAGGATGGCGCGGTGCCAGGACGGCGAGGCGTTCGCGATCATGGCGCAGAACCCGAGGCTCGCGACGAACGTGAGGCTCGACCTCCAGATCATCGAGGCCGACCGCGTGACGGACACGGAGCTCGCGGGCGACGCGTCGCAGGTGGACGGCATCGAGTTCGACGCCTTCGGGAACCCGGTCTCGTACCGCGTCCTGAAGGCGCATCCCGGCGGGACGGACAGCTTCAACGCGGAGTTCCTGACGGTGAGGGCGGAGGACATGATCCACGTCTTCCGGCAGGACAGGCCCGAGCAGCACAGGGGCATCCCGGAGATAACCGCCGCGCTGCCGCTCTTCGCGCACCTGCGCAGGTTCACCCTCGCGGTCGTGAGCGCGGCCGAGGCCGCAGCCGACTTCGCGGGCATCCTCTACACGGACTCCCCCGTGAACGGCGAGGCTGACGCGGTCGAGGCGATGGACACGATCCAGCTGGAGCGCAACATGCTCCTCACGATGCCGGGCGGCTGGAAGATGTCGCAGGTCGATCCCAAGCAGCCCGTCACGACCTACGGCGAGTTCAAGCACGAGATCCTCAACGAGATCGCGCGCTGCCTCTCGATGCCCTACAACATCGCGGCGGGGAACTCGTCCGGCTACAACTACGCGTCGGGACGCCTCGACCACCAGACGTACTACAAGTCGCTCAAGGTGGACAGGGCGTTCACGGAGGCGGAGGTGCTCGACCGGCTGTTCGACAAGTGGATGCGCGAGTGGACGCTCGCGACCGCGTCGTCGGTCGACCCGTGCGACTGCCGCCACGTGTGGTTCTGGGACGGGCAGGAGCACGTCGACCCGGCGAAGGAGGCGACCGCGCAGGAGAAGCGCCTCGCCTCGAAGACGACGACCCTCGCCGCCGAGTACGCGCGCCAGGGCAAGGACTGGGAGACCGAACTCCGGCAGATCGCCAAGGAGCGCAAACTCATGCGGGAACTCGGAATCGACGACCCCGCAAAGGAAAACGAATCCGACGAGGATTTTGAAAACGAAGGAGAAAACGATGGAAGCCAATAAGGAATACCTCGAAATCACCGCCGCAAAGGAAGGCGGCGGAAAACACAAGGTGGCCGGGCTCGCCTACTCGGGCGGCAAGATGCGCCTCTTCGGCTGGTCGAAGCCGGTGGTGGTGGACTTGGCGGGGATGACCGTCCCCGAGTCCGTGCCGCTTCTCGCGAACCACGAGAACCACACTCTCGGGCGCGTGGGCGTCGTCACGGCGAAGGCCGATGGCGGACGCCTCGCCATCGAGGGCGACATCGTCGCCTGCGGAGAGCTCGCCGAGGCGATAGTCGAACAGGGCAAGGCGGGAGCCGACTGGCAGCTCTCCATAGGAGCCGAGGTCGAGGCCGCCGAACTCGTGCAGGAAGGCAGGCGCAAGGTGAACGGCGTCGAACACGAGGCTCCGTTCTACCACGTCACGAAATCCACTTTAAGGGAGGTCTCCGTAGTCGCCGTGGGCGCAGACCGCTCGACGCACATGACAGTCACGGCACAACTGCAACTGAAAGGAAACTCCATAATGGAACCTAAAGTGACCAAGAAGGAGACGACGCCCGCCGGGGCGGCGGCTCCCGCAACCCCCACGGCGACCCCTGCGGCCGTGCCCGCCGCCGTGGAAGCGCCCAAGGACGCGACAGCAGCCGCGACGCCGGCAACGGTCGTCGCCGCCGCCTCGCCCGAACGCCCGGCCGAGCCGGCGCCCGACGCCAAGGCGATTGCGGCCGAGGCCGTCAAGGCGGAGCGCGACCGCGTGACGATGGTCAAGTCCGTCTGCGGGAGCGAGTTCCCGGAGATCGAGGCGAAGGCCATCGCCGAGGGCTGGGACAGGAACACGGTGAACGAGGCCGTCCTCAAGGCGTACCGCGCCAAGCAGCCGACCACCACGCCCCCGTCCGTGACCGTGAAGAATACGGGCATGACGGCGAAGACGCTGGAGGCCGCGCTCTCGCTGCGCGCCGGAATCGGCGCGGACGAGCTCGCCAAGTCGATGGGCGACGAGACGGTCGAGGCCGCGATGAAGGACTCGGACATCCCGCTCCAGGGCGTCCTCGCCGAGTGCATGAGGCTTGAGGGGATGGACGTCCCGCGCACCTTCGACAACGCCGGCATCAAGGCCGCGTTCTCGACGGTGAGCCTGCCGGGCATCCTCTCCAACGTCGCGCAGAAGAAGCTCCTGCAGGCGTACCGCGCCCAGCCGATCATCGCGACGCGCCTCTGCACGTCCGCCGACCTTTCCGACTTCAAGGAGAACCAGCGCTTCCGCCTCACCGACATCGGCGACCTCAAGCCCGTCGGCGCGGACGGCGAGATCAAGGACGGCGGCGTCTCGGAGGAGAAGGCCGTCAACCAGCTCGACACCTACGCCAAGAAGTTCTGCCTCACGCGCAAGATGATCATCAACGACGACCTCGGCGCGTTCCTCAAGGTGCCGACCGCGATGGGCAACCGCGCGGCCCGCCTCGTGGACCAGCTCTTCTTCCAGCGCCTCATGTCGAACCCGGCGATGCCCGACGGCAAGCCGCTCTTCGCCGCGCCGCACAAGAACCTGCTGACGGGCGCGAGCTCCGCGCTCTCCGCCGACTCCCTCAAGAAGGCGATCCAGCTCTTCCTGAACCAGACGGACGCGGACGGCCAGCCGGTCAACGTCGAGCCGAGCATCCTGCTCGTCCCGACGGCGCTGAAGTTCCTCGCGGTCGAGCTGACGCGCGGCGCGGCGCTGATGATGTCCGGCGGCGCGGAGCAGACGATCCGCCCGACGCTCAACGTCCTCGCCGAGGAGAACCTCTCCATCGTGAGCTCGCCGTACCTCTCCAACGCGAAGTACGACGGCGCGAGCGACGCGGCGTGGTACCTCTTCGGGAAGCCCGGCACCGTGGACACCTTCGAGATCGGCTACCTCAAGGGCAAGCGCACCCCGACGGTGGAGCGCGGCGACCTCGACTTCAACGTCCTCGGCATCTGGTTCCGCGTGTACTTCGACGTGGGCATCCGCGAACAGGACCACCGGGGCATGGTCAAGTCGAACGGCGCGGCCGGCTAAACTCTCCGGCCCGCGCCGCCGTGGCAGGTTTCTTTGCTTGTTTCTTTCCCTGCACGGCGGCCGGGCCATTAACTTTATCAAACCAACCACGGGCGGGGGTTCGGGGCCGCCAGAGGCCCCGTTCCCTTGTCCACAAACCAGAAAGGATTGCACATCATGGATGCAAGATACGTTCAGAGGGGCGAGGCCATCGACTACACGCCCACGGCGGACGTCGCGGCAGGCGACGTCGTCGCCGTCGGGAAGCTCGTCGGCGTGGCCAAGCTCGACATCAAGGCGGGCGAACTCGGGGCGCTCGCGCTCACGGGAGTGTACGAGGTCGCCAAGGCGTCCGGCACGGCGTTCGCCGCCGGCGCGGAGGTCGGCTGGGACGCGGCCTCGAAGAAGGCCGTCGCGGCGGGCGCGTCCGGCTCCGCCAAGTTCGGCCACGCCGTGGCGGACGCCGCCGCCGCCGCCTTGACCGCGCTCGTGAGGCTCCAGCAGGGCCTCGCCTAGCGGATGATCAGGACCGGCATCGAGTCGCTCCGCGCGGCGCTGGCGGCGTGCTCCTCCGTCGAGGTGGTGTACAAGCCCCTCGGCGGCGGGGCGCTCGCCGTCATGGCCGTCGCGGGGCGCACCGTATTCCGCTCCCCGGACGAGAGCGGGATGTGGACGCGGATCGAGACGCGGGACTTCATCGTGCCGAGGGAGTACCTTCCCCTTGAGCCGAAGGTCGGCGACGAGGTGGAGTTCCTCGGAGGCACTTACGAAGTCCTGTCGCCGAACGGCGAGCCGGCCTGGAGGTGGAGCGACCCCTACAGGACGGCGTACAGGATACACACCAAGCACGTCGGAGGATGATCGAATGGCAGCGAACGAACAGCAGCAGCACGCGGAGATGCCGCCCGGCTTCCCGGAACTCTGGGAGGGCGTGACGCGCGCCCGCATGGACATCGCCGAGCTGAAAGGCATGGTGAAGATGCACTTCGCGGACGGCGCGCACCACACGCCGCCGTGCGCGACGGCGGCCGGACTCCAGAAGACGCTCCACGCGGCGATGGGGGCGGCGATCATCTCGCTCCTCTCCGCCGTCGCGACGCTCATATTCGAGGTCGTCAGGGCGGCGGGCAGGTGAAAGGAGGACGCAATGGTCGACATCATACAGCTCGCGGAGGGCGTCGCGGCGAGGATGGGGAACGCGGACGTCGAGCTCGCGCCCGAGTTCACGCTCAGGGACGTGAAGGAGCGGACGCGGATCGTCGTGGTGCCCGTCGGCATAAAGCACAGGATGCTCGCGCGCGGATTCCGCGA
>CADCOC010000042.1 GCA_902802945.1 uncultured bacterium
CGTGACCGCCCAGCTCACCATCCTGCCGAAGCCCGGCGTGCCGTCGGGCCTCGTGATGAACGAGCTGCGCGATCTGTTCAAGGCGGAGCTGCCGGACGGCTTCGGCTACGACTGGGCGGCGCTCTCCTACCAGGAGCAGCGCAACGAGGGCACGGCCGCGCCGCTCATCCTCCTGGCGGTGCTCTTCGGCTACCTGTTCCTCGTCGCGCAGTATGAGAGCTGGACGATTCCGCTTCCCGTGATGCTCTCCATCTTCGTGGCGGTGTTCGGCGCGCTCATGGGCCTCAAGTACTGGGGCATCTTCGCCACGGGCAAGCCGTTCGCGCTCTCGATCTACGCGCAGCTCGGCCTCGTGCTCCTCGTGGGACTCGCCTCGAAGAACGCCATCCTGCTTGTGGAGTTCGCGAAGGACAAGCGCGAGAACGAGGGTTACTCCATCGTGGACGCGGCAGGCGCGGCCGCGGGCGAGCGTCTGCGCGCGCTGCTGATGACGGCGCTCACCACGCTCCTTGGCACGCTTCCCATGATGATCGCAACCGGCGCGGGCGCCGCGAGCCGCAACCACCTCGGCACGACCGAGTTCTGGGGAATGTTCGCGTCGGTCGTGTTCGGCATCCTGCTGGTGCCTGGCCTCTACGCGCTCTTCCAGACATGGCGCGAGAGGGTAAAGCGTTTCTTCGCATACCTGTCGGCGCGCGCGCGCCGCCGCCGCGAGCTGAAGGTCAGGATCTGATTTAGAAAAGGAGAAATGAAATGATACGAGAGACATGCTTCATCGGTGCCGCCGCACTGTGCGCACTTGCATTGGCCGTGGCAGGATGCAAGGGCTGGGCCGTGGGCCCAGACTACAAGGAGCCGGAAGTCAAGGCCGCCGATGTGACGTTGCCCGACGCCGGATACCCGACGACGAACAAGACCGAGACCGGCGAGCTGAAGCCTGCCGAAGGGAAGGACGACACGCGCAAGGAGATCTCCGCAGAGTCAATAAAGACGTGGTGGACGCAGTTCAACGACGACGTCCTGACGGATCTCGTCGATACCGCGGTCTCCAACAACCTCTCCTTCCTCATGGCGCAGGAACGTCTCGTCCAGGCGCGGTGGACGCTCGTGGGAGCGCGCGCCGCGTTCCTGCCGAGCATCACGATGGACGGCACCTACACGCGCTCAGGCGCGCACGGCTTCACGAGCTCGCGCGGCGGCAGCGGCACGGCCTACCACGGAGACCATTGGAACAGCGGCTTCGACGCGTCGTGGGAGATCGACGTCTTCGGCGGAACGCGCCGCCAGTACGAGTCGGCGGAGGCCCAGCTCGACGCGACCGCCTGCTCGCTCGACGACGCCTGGGTGTCGCTCACGGCCGAGATCGCCAGCACCTACGTGGAACTGCGTACGGTGCAGGAGCGCCTCAAGGTGGCGCGCGCGAACCTCAAGCTGCAGAGCGAGACGTACGACATCCTCAAGTCGCGCCTCGACAGCGGCATCGGCGACGAGCTCGCCGTCAAGCAGGCGAAGTACAACGTCGAGCAGACGCGCGCCTCGCTCCCGAACCTCCACGCGAGCGCGGAGCAGTACATGAACGCGATCGCGATTCTCGCCGGCAAGATGCCGGGCGCACTCCACGACGAGCTCCGCCCGCTGCCCGCGCGCGACTGGCTCATCGCGCCGCAGCGTGTCGCCGCCATCCCGCTCGACGTTATACGCCGCCGCCCCGACGTTCGCGCCGCCGAGCGCTCGCTCGCCGCGCAGGTCGCTTCCGTCGGCGTGGCCAAGGCGCAGTTATTCCCGAAGTTCTACATCAACGGATCCATCGGACTCGACAGCATCGACGCCAACAAGTTCTTCCGCCGCGATGCGTTCATGGGCTCCATCGGCCCGGCCTTCCGCTGGCCGCTCTTCCAGGGCGGCAACCTCATCGCGGCCATGAAGTCCGCCGAGTCGAAGATGTCCGAAGCCGCGCTGAAGTACGAGCTCGCCGTGCAGAACGCCTACGGCGAGGCGCGCAACGCCTACAGCTCCTACACTCAGGAGTACCACCGTTACCAGTCCCTGCAGGACGCCGTGAAGGCCGCGCAGGACGCTGTCAACATCTCGCAGGACCTCTACAAAAACGGCCTCAAGGACTTCAACAACGTGCTCGACGCGCAGCGCTCGCTGCTCACCCTCGAGGAGTCTTTGACCATCAGCAGAGGCAAGATTACGACCAACCTGATCGCCCTCTACAAGGCTCTTGGAGGTGGAATCGCGCTGAAGTGATCCGGCTCCCGTCCAAAACTTTTTTACATTTTACAGTTGCCATTATCGCAGATTTCTATTATCCTATTCAACCGTGACTGCGCGGACTAGGTTTGCGCGGCCCTAAAATCTGTCCTAAAGAAGGTAGAAAACAACATGAACAAGGCTGTACACGCGCTCGTCTACGTGATTCTGGCTGTCGCCGGCGTCGCGCTGTATTTCGAGTTGAACCTGTTTGAGAAGAAGGAACTGCTGAAGGATAGCAACGAGCAGCTTCGAAACTGCATCGTCAAGTTGTCGTCCTTCATCGAGGCCGAGGACGCCGCTCCTGGCGCAAACCTCGCGGCCAAGAAGGACGTCTCCCCCCGCGAGGCGCGCGAGGTCGACGATCCCGATACGGAAAACCTTCTTGAGGACTACCATCCTGAATTTGAGAAGACCGACGTGAAGCTCATGAAGTGGGGCGACTCGCAGGCCGCGCAGCTCCGTAAGCTCTACGCACTGGACTCGGAAGGCAACAAGCAGCCTGACCAGGCGAATCCCGGCCGGTTCGTCACGAAGGGTCCCGGCACGGCGCAGGAGCTTGTCGACTCCATCACCGACCGCGCGTCAAAGCAGTACGAGAAACTCGGCAAGACGCGCCAGGAGCTGGCGAGCGTCCGCGCGAAACTCCAGAAGCTCGTGACCGACTACAACGAGCTGCCGAAGGAGATCCGCCTGGACAGGATTGAACTCGAGAAGCGCGCCAAGGAAATCGAGAAGCTGACATCCGAAAAGACCGCCCTCGAGGACCAGCTGCAGAAGACGAAGGCCGAGGTCGAAGATCTCAAGACGGAAGTCACGTCGCTCAAGGACGAGGTCGCCACCGCGAAGGACGAGACGGAGGCCGTGAAAGAGGATCTTGAAAAGGAGCGCAAGAAGGTCGAGCACCTGACGAACCTCCTCAAGACCCAGACGGCCGCTCCGCGCGCGCCCGGAACCATGACGGCGGGCGGCGGACAGCTTACCAACGGCAACAAGGGCACGATTTCGAAGGTCAACAACGAAAAGCTCTACGTTGTCGTCAAGTTCGAGGACGCAGCGCTGGACGAGCTTCTCGGCGCAGACCGCAGCAGCCCGCTGACGCCGCATGAAATGTACGTGGTCCGTAATATCAAGGGCGCGGACGGCAAGGAAACCAAGACGATCGTCGGCAAGATCCGCCTGCGTCAGTGGACGCCCAACACGAACTTCGTGCTGGCCCAGATATTGAAGGACTTCGCGCAGGATCCTTTGGTGATCGAGGAAGGCGATGCCGTCATCACCGACTAAGTGGCTGTGGGCGCTGCTCGCCGCATCCATCCTGTTCGGCTTGACGGGATGCATCGCGGATACTGCCGCCGATTCAGATCTGCCGTGGGCGACGAACCAATCGTGGGAGAGCCTCGGTCCGTTGCCTGCGCAGATGATTGATCCACATGATTGAGCACGCAGACTTCATCGTGGAAACAGGCGGCATCCGTTTGGATGCCGCCTTGTTGTCCCGCTTCCCCACTTCCACGCGCGCGTTCTGTCGCGCGGCCTGCGCGGAAGGGGACGTCTCGGTGAACGGCCGCCCCGCCATCAAGGGACAGAAACTGCAAGGCGGCGAGCGCATCCATGTACGCCGCCTCGCCGAGGCGAGCGACAACCGCGTTGCACCAAATCCCTCAGTGCATGTGCGGTGCGTGTTCGAGGACGCGGCGCTGCTCGCATTCGACAAGCCAGCCGCCCAGCCCGTGCAACCTCTCACCTACCGCGAGACGGGCACGCTGATGAACGGCGTTGTCGCCCGCTGGCCCGACGTGCGCGATGTGGGCGACCAGCCGCTCATGGCCGGCGCGCTGCACCGGATCGACGCGGACACTTCGGGGCTTGTCCTCGTCGCACGCACGCCCGTTGCCTTCGAGGCGCTCCGCGCGCAGTTCGCCGCGCAGACGGTGAAGAAGACCTACCTCGCGCTTGTCGAAGGTTCCGTGGCCGTGGGGGGAACGCTGGAGAACGACCTTGTCCACGACCCCACGCTGCCGTTCTGTCGCATGATCGACATCCGTCGCGCGCGCGCCCGCGTGAAGGCCGCGCCGCTCCACGCCGTCACGCAGTTCACGCCCGTCGCCCGGACCTCCTGCGGCAACGAGGAACGCACGCTCCTCGAAGTGACGATCTACACGGGCGTCACGCACCAGATCCGTGCCCAGCTCGCCCTCGCCGGAATGCACATCGTGAACGACCGACTCTACGGCGCATTTGCCGTGGAGAACCAGGTCGGACATTGTCTCCACGCCCTTGCGGCATCGTTCCGTCATCCAATCTCTAATGACGAGATGGAAATCCGCACGCCGTATCCGGATTGGGGGCATATCCAGTGAGCGACTCGCTCCCGACGCTTTCCCTGCGTACGCCGCCGCGCTACGGACGGCGTGCCGTCCTCTCCGCACTCGCCGCGCTCGTGCTCGTCGGGATATCGTTCTGCGTTGATTTCGCCGCGTCGAATCAGGTTGGATATACCGACTTGCCGGCCAAGTGGACACTTTACCTTGCCGGCGTTGCACTCTACTACGCGGCCATCTGTCTCTTCCTCTGGTTCCGCCAGCGCCGACGTGTGGACGCGCGTACAACGAAGAAAGACTCAGAATGAAAAAGCATCTGTTTGTAATACTGGTGGCAACCGTTTGCCTTTGGGCCAGAGCTGCGCCGCTCGTGGTCGGCATCGCCGACATGTGCTCTACGACTAACGCGGTCAATGTGCAGTCAACGTACGTCGCCGCCGTCGCGGCGGCGGGAAACACGCCGCTTGTGTTGCCGGCGGAGACCGACCGCGAGCTCGTCGCGCGGATGCTCGCGCCGCTTGACGCGCTGCTGCTCTGCGGTGGCGAGGACGTAGAGCCGCGTCGCTACGGGGCGAAGCCGTCTCCGCGTCTGGGGAAGGTCAACCTGCGCCGCGACGCCTGGGAGTTCCTGCTTCTCGACGAGGCGGTGAAGCGGCGCTTGCCCGTCTTCGGCATTTGTCGGGGCTGTCAGGTGATCAACGTCTATTTCGGCGGCACGCTGTGGCAGGACCTTCCCTCGGAGCGTCCGGGCGAGATCGCGCACCGCAGCAAGGAACTCCATCCTGTCCGGATCGTGCAGGGGTCGCGTCTGGCGAAGAGCCTGCGCGCGGAGAAACTGATGGTCAACACGAGCCACCACCAGGCGGTGAAGGACCTCGCGCCGGGGTTCCGCGCGGTCGCCTTCGCGCCAGACGGGGTGGTGGAGGCGATCGAGAGCGACACTTTGTCGGTCGCGGGCGTGCAGTTCCATCCCGAGCGGTTGCTAGTGCAGGATGGCCGCGCCGAGTTCCGCGAGCTCTTCGCAAAACCGGTAGGGCGGTCGCCCCTCGACCGCCGCAAATAGGTAGAGGGGTGATATTTCACGCAGAGGCACAGAGAAGCAGAGAGCGCAGAGGTAGGATGATTGCTTTCGCTGCTGGGAGATTAGGAGACTCGGAGATTTGGAGAGTATTTACAAGATATCTATTTCTCCCAAACTCCAAAACTCCAAGTAGCGAAAGCAACTAGAAGCGGCTAAAATCAACCGAGGGAGCTTATCTTGAAATCTTCTCTGCGCTCTCTGCCTCTCTGCGCCTCTGCGTGAGATATCCCGCCCATCCCGCCCATCCTCGCCCATCCTCTTGATTAAAAAAGTCAAGTGACCGATTACGGCGGATATGGTAAAATACCCGCCATGCAAATAACAGAAATACTAGCCCGCAACGCCAAGGAGTGGCCGAATGACGTTGCGCTCGTGGAAATCAACCCGCAGGAGTTGGAGAAGCGCAACACCACCTGGCGTGAATACTCCCTGATCGAATCCTCGCCCGTGGAGGCGTTCCGGAGCGAGATCACCTGGTCCGAATTCGACGAGAAGGCGAACCGCTTCGCGAACTTCCTCCTCTCGCGCGGACTCAAGAAGGGCGACAAGGTGGCCATCCTCCTGATGAACTGCCTGGAGTGGCTGCCCATCTACTTCGGCGTGTTGCGCACCGGCTGCCTCGCCGTGCCGCTCAACTTCCGCTACACGGCGGACGAAATCAAGTACTGTCTACAGCTCGCGGACGCCGACGTGCTCGTGTTCGGCCCCGAGTTCATCGGGCGCGTGGAGCAGATCGCCGACCGCGTGCCGCGCGTGAAGCTGCGCCTCTATGTGGGCGACGACTGTCCCACCTTCGCGGAGAGCTACCGTAACCTCGTGGGCTACTGCTCGTCGCGTCTGCCCGCCATCCCGCTCACGGACGACGACGAGGCGGCCATCTACTTCAGCTCCGGCACGACGGGCTTTCCGAAGGCCATCGTGCTCCAGCACCACTGTCTCATGCACTCCTGCAAGGTGGAGCAGAACCACCACGGCCAGACGAAGGAGGACACCTTCCTATGCATCCCGCCACTCTACCACACGGGCGCTAAGATGCACTGGTTCGGCAGCTTCCTCGTGGGCGGCAAGTCCGTGCTCCTCAAGGGCGTGAAGCCGGAGTGGATCCTCCGCGCCGTGAGCGAGGAGCACTGCACGATCGTGTGGCTGCTCGTCCCGTGGGCGCAGGACATCCTCGACGCCATCGAGCGCGGCGACGTGAAGCTCTCCGACTACAAGCTCGACCAGTGGCGTCTCATGCACATCGGCGCGCAGCCCGTGCCGCCTGCGCTAATCAAGCGTTGGAAGGCCGTGTTCCCGAAACATGACTACGATACGAACTACGGCCTTTCGGAGTCCACCGGTCCCGGCGCCGTCCACCTCGGCATCGAGAACATCGACCACGTAGGCGCGATCGGTGTTCCCGGTTACGGCTGGCAGGCGAAGATCATCCGTCCCGACGGCAGCGAGGTGAACCCCGGCGAAGTTGGCGAACTGGCCGTCAAGGGACCGGGCGTCCTCAAGTGCTACTACAAGAACCCCGAGGCGACGAAGGAAATCCTTTCCGACGACGGCTGGCTCCGTACGGGCGACATGGCCGAGATGCGCGACGGGTTCATCTACCTCGTCGACCGCGCGAAGGACGTGATCATCACCGGCGGCGAGAACCTTTACCCTGTGCAGATCGAGGACTTCCTGCGTGCGCATCCCGCAATCAAGGACGTGGCCGTGATCGGCCTTGCGGACGCGCGTCTCGGCGAAATCGCCGCCGCAATCATCGAGGTGAAGGAGGGTCAGACCCTCACGGAAGACGAAGTGAACGAATTCTGCCTCGACCTGCCGCGCTACAAGCGTCCACGCAAGATCATCTTCGCGTCCGTGCCGCGCAACCCGACGGGCAAGATCGAGAAGCCGAAGCTTCGCAAGATGTACGGTGCCGACACCCTCATCGCCCAGCAGAACGGACTCTGACATCCCACGCCCCACCAGTATGGTTCCGACGACGTCCACGACTTTGCTGCGCCAGATCGGCGGTGACGTACACCATGCGCGGTGGGCTGAGTTCATCGCCCGCTACACGCCGACATGTCGCCAGTACCTGCGGCGTCACTTCCCGTCGTTGGAGGCCGACGACATCCTACAGGAGACCTTTTCCGCACTTGCTCAGGCGTTGCCCAACTACCGCTATGCGCCGGAGGAGAAGGGGCACTTCCGCAATTACCTCGTTGGCGTTCTCCGCAACAAGGCGCTGATGGCCCTGCGCAAACAAGATCGCGACGACGAGCTGCTTGCGGCAATTGCCGGTAAGGCGGTCGCCCCGCAACCGCCGCACGACGCCACCACCGACGACTGGCACAAAGCCGTCTTCGAGGTCGCGCTGCAGCAGTTGATGGCGGACCCCGCAATCCACGACCGCACGAAGCAGATATTCATCCGCACGGCTATCCGCCAGGAGCCTCCGGATGCCGTCGCGCAGGCGCTTGGCGTCTCGCGGAATGTCGTCGACCAGCAGAAGCGCCGGACGCTCGCGAAGTTCAAGGCACTCGTCGCGGCGCTGAAAGAGGTTCTGTGAATTCCGCAGAACTCTTTCTTGCCGCACACGGCGATCCGCTTCCCACGCCGATTCTTGCCGACGGTACGGTTGTCGACGGCTGGCGCGTGACCGCGTTTCTCGGACGTGGCGGCAGCGGCGAGGTGTATCGCGTGGCAGCCAATCTTGGTAGGGACGGCTCGCCGAGCCGTCCGCCGCAAGTCGCCGCGCTGAAAATCCTCGCGCGCGACACCGATACGGCACGTGCGCGCTTCCTCCGCGAAACGGCTCTGCTCGCCCAAATGAACAATCCGGCATTCCCGCAGTTCATCGCGCGAGGCGAGGTTGAAGGTCGTCCCTATCTCGTAATGGAGTTGCTGGAACCGCGCACGTTGCCAACGTCTGATGCGGAAGTCGCCGATTTCCTTCTGGCCCTTTGCGGAGGCGTAGCGGCGCTGCACCGCATGGGTTACGTTCACCGCGACGTCAAGCCCCAGAACATTCTGTACCGCGCGGACGCGCCGGTCTTGATCGATCTGGGACTTGTCAAGGACACGGCGCGCGATTTCGCCGCACAGGGTACGTCGCTCACGCTCATCGACGGACACGCGGCGGGCGTGGGCACGCCGGGCTTCGCGGCCCCGGAACAGCTGCTGGGTGACGCTATTTCGCCGGCGACGGACATTCACGCCCTCGGCATGATGGCAAACGCCTGTTTCAACGGAAAACCACCTCTCGTGTGGACGCGAATCATCGATCGGGCAACAGGATCGATCCCCGCGCGGCGCTATCCAGATGTGGCCTCGTTCGCCCGCGCCATCCGTCGCCGGCATTGGCGCCGATACATGATCATCGGCGTAGCGCTTTTCGTCATGGCATGCGCAATCGCGTCAGTGTGTCGTCTTGTGGTGGCGCAGAAAGAGACCGTGCCGCATCGAGCGGCTCCAGGCGTAAAACCAGCCTCATCCAATCAGCCATCGCAAGCCACCGACGGACGCCGACAGGTACTTGTGCGCAGGATACACGAAAGACTTCAGGAATTGGGTACACATGCAAGGAAAGCATCGGACAATATGGACGAATGCAACGCCGAGCTCGACCGTCTGTTCAATGCGACAAACGAGGCCGAGCGCGCGGCGATTTCCGCTCGCATCAAGCATTTGGAATCTGAGTTGAACGAATATGAGCGTTTCCACAACGCCACGACGAACGATGTCGAGAAAATGGCGAAGGAACTCAACTCCGTGTCAGATTCCGCAGCCATCCCGCAAGTAACCAAATAAGAGGACTGGAAAGGCCCCCGGCCCTTCACGGAAGACGGCGCGAGATTCGCGTTGTTCGCGCACAGGCTATTTCGGAGTGGCGCAACCACACCGAATGTGCTATAATATGTGCCGACAACAAAAAATCTTAGCGTTCGACGCTTTGATTGGCTCAAGAGAAACCTGGAAAGTTCACTTGCACGGACCGACGAAGAGGCGAATGTGCCCGAATGGGCGCATCGTCTTCCGGAATTCGTGCAGGGCTTTTCCAGGGCCTCTCTTGAAACACGGGAGAGATTGCGCCCTCTTTCTTTTCCGTGATCGAAACTAGGGCACGAGGAGAAGGAAAATGAGACTATCCATGATGTGCGTCACCGTAGTTGTTCTGGCAATGTTCGCCGGGTGTTCGCAGGAGGATCGCGAGGATGCTGCCGAAAGGATTGGCAAGGCGGCGGATGCGCTCAAGGGTGACGACGGGAGCGAGCGGACGCCGCGCGTCGTGAAAGAGCAACAACGGAAGGAGCGCATCCGCCAGAACACGAAGTGGACTCCGGAGAATCAGGCCAAGTTTCCTATCGAGTACTGCCAGGCGATGCTTGAGGAGATTGCAAAGGACTCCCAGCATTATGAAATGTTGATGCATAAGTTCCTTACCGCGAAATCGAGCGTGACGCGGAAAATCGCGGAGAACGATGCGCAGCTGAAGAGCTACAGTGTGTTCCTCAACACGGCTAAAAAGACATACCGCGAGGCGGAAGCTTCAGGTTCGTGGCCGGCGACAATCAACGGGTTCAACTTGTCAAAGGAAAAACTGCAGGAGAAAATCGTTGATGCCGCCAGTAAGGTCAAGTCTTTCCAGGCTGTGACTGCGACACTGAAGACAAATCTCGCAAAACTCGAGAAGAAGACAGCAAGGATATCGGAAGAGCAGAGGAAACTCGTGTTGACAAAGGAGAGTCTCCAGCGGACGCTTGACAATCTTCAGCTGAAAAAGGTCGTTGACAGCGAGGATGGAATCAGGGACTCGGTCGCTGCGATAAACGATGCGATTGGTGCACTTGGCGAAGGCGCAGAGGAGGCTTCGCTGGAAGACCTCGTGACACCCGATGCTAATACGATGCGCAAGGCGACGTTTGACGCCATTATGACGGAATGACAGAGGGATAAAACATGTGGACCGCAGGAATTGTCATCTTTGTCATGTCATGGCTGACTGGGCAAAATGTGTCGCTGTCATGCCGCCTGACAATCATATATTATGCGGTCGCATTGGCGTTGGGATTCCTTTCCCGCAAATTTTTTGGTCATGTTTGGACATGCATTGCCATACAAATTTTCATTGCGGCGTGTCTGGTTGCAGGAATTTACTACTTAGGTAAATCCGATGCACGGAATGAAGCCAGGTCAGACATGGGCGAACAAACGACAGGTTCGTTTCAAGACAGAGACGACAAGGTGCGGGAGTTCGCAATCAAAGAAGCCCCGTCTGTATGGAAGGCATATCAGTTTTTGTCTGGCGCCATTGACGAACAAGACAGAAAGATCTCCGAGCTTCGCAAGACTCTGGAACTGTTCGATACCAATGACGACGGTGATATTGATATACGCAAACTCTCTCGTATGCGTGATGAGCTGATCGCTTCGCGTGAAGCAATAAAGAGGAGTCTGGATGAGGCGTATCTTCAGTCACGAAAGTTCGCGGCGGCGCCAGACAGGAAGGAATTCGATGAACTTCGCAAGAAAGCAGTCGATGCCGGCGTAAAGGAAGCCCAGTCTGCATTGCAGAGATACAAGGTGATGAAAGGGCAAAAATGATTACGGCTGCAAAGAATCTTTTCTGCATATCCCTGTTTGGTGTGGCGGTTGTTGGCTGTACCACGTCAAGCAATCCATCGAATCTCACACATAAGTGCGAAGTCCTGCGGCAAGAAATCGCAGTGCAGTCACCAGTTGACACGCGTACACAGGATGTCGCGCGGAAGAGACGTATGGCGGCAGTGGAAGACGCGAAAGCTTTGCGCACAAAGGGTGAAAATGGCTGGGACAATGAAGACGTCTTGCGAGACTTTGCGTTGCGAGAGTCTCCGAGCCTCTGGCAGACCATCCAGGCAATCCGCGCGGAAGTCGCGGTGAGACGCAAAAAATTGGCTCGGCTGAGGGTCGATCTGCAGGAGTTCAATCGCAAGCCAGAAAGCGACAAGGACTATAGGCGATGGGATTCTGAAATTGATTCGCTATTGGATAGCCTTGTGGCTGTATTCAGCAAATTGGAAGAGGCGTATATCGCCGCGAAGAAGTTTGAACTGTTACCTTCCATCGCAAGTAACAGGGACGCTATGAAACGTGCATTGGAAGAAAGTGTCAAGGAGGCCGATAACGCAACAAAACGTTATCGAGAAATGACAAAATGAAGAGGGAAAGCGAGGCTTGGAAATGAGCAACAGGTACTTGTACAAAAAGTATCAGCAATGGGACATATATTGTGCAGCGCTTCTGCTTGTTGGCTTGACAACGATAGGCTTGCCGTTTGCGCTTTGGCAGACGGACATCATAGGATATCTGAAAACAACACCTTCAATTTTGGTGGGCGTCTTAGCATACTTGATTTCAGGCTTAGCCTATATCTTTGTGTGTGATTATGCGTTAGATGATTGGGAGTTTGAGTTTGAACGAACGCTTCCGCGGCTTCTGTGGGTACTTGTGCCGCTTGCGCTTGTCCAGGGTGTGTATGCGAAAATTCCGCAAGTGGCATTATTCCTCGAGCCGGTGAAGAACTGGTTTGCTGCAATCTCCGACACGGAGTGGTCGTACATTGCCGGAATCTGCGCCTTCAAAGTCGCCATCATCTGGGCGGCTAAGACTTGGGATTGGAGATTCGCAGTTGAAAAAAGTCTGATTGTGCTTCTCGCAGTAACCGCACTCGCTTTTGCGATATGGCCGTCGCATTTTCCGGACGGCATGGCGTTCAAGAGCGGCATGAAACAGGCACTGACGTATGTGGCGTTGCCTGTCCGGTTTATCGGTCTTATCGTCTATTGGCCGATCTTTTTTGCGCTGTGGGCATTGGGCCTTGTCGGATGGATGGCCGTTTCGCTCGTCATGTGGTTCATCGTTTCGCTCTTTATGTAATTTCATATTCGGAAAGGAATCGAAAAATGGAAGAACTTTTTGAAATATCGACAATTGCGGGGCCGATTGTCATGTTGACTTTAGTGTGGTGGATTACGGGGCGATTTGCATGGGCGGTACTCGCGGGCGCAGGGTTCGCGGGCTTGATTATATTTTCTGTAAAGAAGTTTGGCTACGGCAAGACGTTCTTGCTTGAAATCCTTGTCTTCATTGCTATATTAGTGGGCGATCATGTCCGGGTCGAGTTCTTGAATGACTTGCGTGAAAAGGAGGTTGCGCGGCAGGAGGAGGAGGCCATAAAAAAGGAAGAGGCCGAGAAGGAGGCCGAACGGCTTGCAGAAGAGAGGCGGAGTCAGAAAATGCGCGAACTAGTGAAAGACTTCGCCTTGAAGGAATCGCCTTCGTCTTGGGAGGTGTTCCTGTCTCTAGAAAACGAGTGTGGCGTCGCAGAAAAGAACGTTGCCAAGCTTGAAAAGATGCTAAAATCGTTCAATAAGAAACCTAGCGAGGACGGGGATTTCATCGCTGCGCGATCGAAGATGTTGGAGCTGAAGGCGGCGCGCGACGCGCTGTGGAAATCGATGGAACGCGCCTATATTCAATATTGCAAGTTCAAAGCGTCTTCGGGAGATCCTGAACTTGCTGAACTCAGCGGCACCGCGACTGCCGAGGCGGTCAAGGAGGCCGAGTCGGCAAGAAATCGCTATCGCGCATTGACATCCGGGAAATGAATGCAGAGGCATATGCAATTTCTAGCTAGCTACTTATCTGGCCGGGGCGGGAGTCCCGCCCAGCCGTCAAACAACACAACCAAAGAACGAATTGCTAACTTCTAACCGTGACTAGCCAGTCCAAGAGGTTGGCGAATAACAAACGAAGCAAAGGAAACCAAATGAAGTACACCGTCTATAGCAACGAGTTCAGGCGCATCCACGATGCGCCTGTCGGCACTAAAAAGATAGTTGCCGCCTGGATGAAAAAACGCTTCTCTGGGATGCGCAAGAAATCAGATCCAAAGGAAAACATGGTCAGCATCTTATTTTTCGATGGTGATATCGTAGCGTATGATACAAAAAATGACGGCGAAGTGTACATGGTGGAATTCAAAGAAAATCATAAGGGCTTTTTTGATTCCGATGAGGGCGAAGACACGGATGACACGAGCGAGGGCTTTTTTTCTAGCGATTCTGACAACAACCATGCTGAGGACGCATCGTCATTTACGGCCGAACTGAAGATAGGGCGGAAAACCCATAGCGTCCATCTCTCAAAGACGGATGGTGGATGGGCTTTGGATAGAATCGATCCATTGCCTTCCGGCACTGTTACAATCCCTGTAGAAATCGAAGGTCGGACGATTGTCTCGCTGGGCAAGAGTTTATTCCGTAACGCGCCAAAACTTGTTACGGTGAAGATGCCCGACACCATCACAACCATACCCGGACAGATGTTCTACGGGGCATTCTCTGGGTGTACACAGTTGAAAAAGGTCATATTATCGCAGAACCTCAAAGTGCTTGGTTCCGGAACGTTTGCCGACTGCAGCGCGCTTGAATCAGTCGAACTTCCGAATTCAATAGAGCAGATGGACTCTTTTGTATTCGTGGGCTGCAAATCGCTGAAAAGCGTAAAGATGCCGACGGGGCTTTCAGCAATAAAAGCAAGCCTGTTTGAGGGGTGTTCATCGCTCGTCCGGGTTGAGTTTGCTGAAGGACTGACAAAGGTCTGCCAGGATGTTTTCAAGGATTGCGAATCCCTTGAAGAAGTCGTATTCCCAGCCTCGTTCGATCCTTACGAACTGTGGTCTAACATGTTCGGCAACTGTCCGAAACTCAAGCGGGTCGTATTCAAGTCCACAGAACCCGATGATTTTGATAAGGCAGACTTTGCCTCGTCAAATTTCGAAGACAGCCCGAAGGTGAAGATAACTTTTGAAGCAGAAGTATAATGTCGGGTGGCGATTCAAGCTTTTGGAATCCGAGTTGAACGAATATGTGTGACGACGAACGATGTCGAGAAAATGACGAAGGAATTCAACTCCGTGTCAGATTCCGCTGCCATCCCGCAAGTAACCAGATAAGAGGACTGGAAAAGCTTGTCCTCAAAGACGGAAAATGGTTTGTCACGTTAGAGCGCTGACATTGAGATCATCGCCAACTTTGTGGCATTGCCAAAAACTGGGGGGCTGATTGACAGCACAAAGCGCAATTGGTTGTTGTGATTCAGTTATCTTTCGCGCAACATCTTGCCTTTAGGCCCGTCAATCAGCCAAACCCGCCATTGGCACGAACTGCCAAATTCTGGCAGTTCGTGCCAATGATGTATTGACGGGCAATGGAGGGGTTTGATATGATACACGCGCCACAAGGAGATAGGTGCAATGTTCATAGGAAGAGAAAAGGAGCTTGCTTCGCTCAAGTTGCTTCTGGACAAGCCGACTGCGTCGTTGGTCGCCTGCAGGGGCCGCCGTCGCATCGGCAAGTCAACGTTGTTCGGCGAGTTCGCCCGACGGGAGAAACTGGGATTCATAACGATTGAGGGCCTGGGGCCGAGAAAAGGCCAGACTAACGCCGACCAGCTCCGTAACTTCGGAGAGCGACTTGCAGAACAGACCCAGGGGAAGCTTGTCGTGCCGAAATCCTGGCCAGAGGCGTTTAGGTTGCTGTCCAGGAGGATTCCGCGTCGCGGGCGCCAATTGGTTCTGCTGGATGAGATATCCTGGATGGGGAAGCATGAACCGGACTTCCCTGGATATCTCAAGAACGGCTGGGACGACGACCTGAAGCACCATGACAACCTCATCCTGGTCATCTGCGGATCGGTCTCGGCATGGGTCAGGAGGAATCTGCTGGACTCTGCGACCTTCGGCGGAAGATTTTCAAGGGACATCGTGCTTCGTGAACTTCCGCTGCGCCAGTGCGCGGAATTCTGGCGGGAGAAGCGCAAGGACCTATCCTCCCGCGAATTGCTGGACGTCCTGTCGGTGACTGGCGGCGTGCCCCGGTATTTGGAGGAGATAAACCCTTCGCTTTCGGCCGCCGAGAACATCCGCTTGATGTGCTTTACGCCGGACGGACCGCTGTTCAAGGATTTCTCCTCCATGTTCAGCGAAGTATTTGGCGACACGGTCAAGGTCAAGGGCGATATCCTCCAGGCGCTTGCCGACGGCCCTCTGGGTCTCAGCGAGATCGCCGATTCGCTCGGAATAGAACGAGGGGGCAGTCTGGGAGCTAGTCTGGATGAGTTGTGCGAGGCAGGTTTCGTCGCAAAAGACGAGGTATTGAACCCGCGAACCTGGAAACCGAGCAAACTGGTAAGATACCGACTTTGCGACAATTACTCCCGGTTCTACCTGAAATACATTGCACCCCATATCGGCGAAATAAAGAGTGGCCGTTTCGAGTTCGAATCCCTGTCGGAACTTCCCGGATGGCAGTCGATCATGGGGCTTCAGTTCGAGAACCTTGTTCTCAATCGCATTATGGATTTCAAGGAGCAGCTGCATCTGAAGGGGGCGACAGTCAGAAGCGCGGCCCCTTACAGGACCGAAGGCGTAAACGGCGTGCAGGTGGATTTGTTGATTCAGACGGACGAGGTCATGTACGTGATCGAGATCAAGCGCAGGAAACGGATCGCAGCTTCCATAATCGAGGAGGTCAAGTCCAAGATTTCAAAGATCCGCCGTCCGAAGCGGATATCGGTGCGAAAGGGGATTGTCTACGACGGCGAGTTGGCGCCATCGGTGAAACGCGGTGGATACTTCGACGCACTGATAGACATTGGCTCGATTATGGAACGATGATTCCGGGGCGAGTTTTTCCGTCTGTCATTACGCAGGGAATTTTGTTATAATTGCGCCGTTGAAGGATTAGCCAATGGGTGCGGGCGTGTGGCCAGTGCGCCGATGGCAAGTCGTTTAAATAATCGTGATGGAGAACATGTTGTGAAAAGAACGTTGCTCAAAACTTTGTTTGCCTCTTTGCTCGTGGCGGGGCTTACAGGATACGGCTACATGCCGTCGCCGCATCAGAAACTGCCGTCGCCCCGGGACCTGATGCCCCGGAAGGGACTGCGGATTCGTCCGGCGGAGGCCACGCACGTCAAGTTCGTGAAGTACGTCGACCCGAGCGGATTCTTCACGATGAACATCCCGCTCGGATGGAGGGTCAAGACTGGACTCAAGCCGGACGGCAAGTTTGACATCATCAGCTACGCCATCACGGTGTACGACCCGAAGCATCCGGAGCGCGAGCTCTACTTCTGCCTCAACAACTCCTACGGACTCAAGTCGGTGGAGGCGCGCAACTGGTACATCCGGTCGTATGGCCCCAAAAACCCTTCCGCGCGGATGCCCGTGTTGCCGAGACTTTCGACGGACGGCTACTTCGCCGCCATGGGACCGCTGTTCGGCTATCATAAGTTCACCGTTCTGGAACGACTCGGCAAGAGCGCGCTTGGCGGAGACGTGATAGTGGCCGAATGCACGTCCTCGTCGGGACGGCGCGTGCAGGGACTCTACCACGCGGTCGTCTCTGGCATGATGAAGCAGCCCGTTCAGGTGAACCCGTTCAACGCGCGGGCCGGCATGGTGGACGTTGGGCCGGTGCTGGAGTTCTCCATCCTCTCCGAAACCGCGCCGAAGGAGGAGTTCGTCGACTGGCTGCCTGTCCTCGACCGCTGTTTCGCCTCCATCGTCTTCACGCCGGCGTTCCACCAGCAGCGGCGTGTTGCCTGGACGCGCGTGATGGGCACGTCCAAATACATCATGCAGACTGCGGATTCGATCCGCGGCATGATCATGGACTCCTACCGCCGCCGCAACGCCACGTACGACGTGCTCTCGCAGAAGCGCAGCGACGCCACGCTCGGCTACGAGCGCGTGCGTGATACCGAGACCGGCGAGATCTACCGCGCCGAGAACGGCTTCACCGACTGGTACAAGGGCACGCGCTACCGCCCCGCTACCAGCAACGCCGCCTACCTGACGCCCGTCAGCGGCTACATCAACTGGAAATAGAACAGGAGCCCAACGATGAAGAGAGTGTCTCACACATGGGTCGCGCGCGGATGCGCCATTGCCTGCCTCGCGCTCGCACAGGGTGCTGCCGCCGCGCCGGAGCCGAAGGACGTGCCGCCGCTGATGGTCACGAAGGCGGGTGCGCCCGTGAAGGACGTCGCGACGTGGGAGAAGGTGCGGCGCGCGGAGCTGAAGGAAATCTTCTGCGAGAACGAGTACGGGCGGCGTCCCGTGGAGCGCCCCAACACGCTCGCGTTCGAGCTGGCCGAGCCGGACAAGGTGATGATGGACGGCAAGTCGATCCGCAAGCGCGTGCGCGTTTCGTGGAAGGGGCCGCTCGCCTCGCAGAGCTTCGTCTTCACCGCGTTCATTCCCGTAACCGCGAAGGAGCGTCCTGCGCCGGGCTTCATCCTCATCTGCAACCGCCCCGCCGCCGCGAACATCGACCCTGAGCGCGTGAACAAGAGCGAGTTCTGGCCGGCCGAGGAGATCGTGGCGCGCGGCTACGCGGCGCTCGCGTTCTGGAACGGCGACGTGGCGCCGGACGACTCGAAGGGCAAATGTTCTAAGGGCGTACACGCCTGCTGGGCGAAGGAACGAACTGCCAACAGCTGGGGTGCGCTCTCGGCGTGGGCCTGGGGGGCGAGTCGCGTGCTCGACTGGGTGGAGACGGAGCCGCTTCTGGACGCGAAGCATTTCGGCGTCGTCGGACATTCGCGCGGCGGCAAGACTGCCCTGCTCGCGGGCGCGCTCGATACGCGCTTCGCGATGGCCTGCGTGAACGACTCCGGCTGCAGCGGCGCAAAGCTGAACCACATCGACCTCCCGAAGTCCGAGTCGATCGCCCGCATCACGAAAGCGTTCCCACACTGGTTCTGCTTGAACTACAGGAAATTCGCCGGCAAGGAGTTCGAGATGGACTTTGACCAGCACATGCTCGTGGCGCTCGTGGCACCGCGTGCCGTGGCGATCGCCTCCGCGAGCAAGGACAACTGGGCCGGGCAGCGGGGTGAATACTACAGCGCCGTCTTCGCCTCGCCCGCATGGGAACTGTACGGCAAGAAGGGACTCGTCTCCAGCGGCTTCCCGAAGCCCGGCGAGGCGCGTCAGGAGGGCATGGTGTCGTACCACTTCCGTCCCGGCATTCACAACCTGACCCTTCACGACTGGACCCGCTACATGGATTTTGCCGATAAGCTAGGTTGGCGCAAATAGCAAATACATAGGAGTCTCCAAATGAAAAACAAGGTGAGCATGAGTACTTTAATATCCATCGCCGCAGCTGCGATCGCGGCGTCTGCGCCGTTCTGCGCCGCAGCGGAGTACAAGCCCGAAGCGTGGAACCTCGAGGCGCGCGAGAAGTTCGCCGCGCACCGTTACGGCGTGTTCATCGTTTGGGGACTCTACGCCAACTACGCGCAGGGCGAGTGGTATCTGCACCACGGGAACCTCGACCGCGACGCTTACGAGCGCATGCTGCACGGCTTCTATCCCTCTAAGTACGACGCGCGCGAGTGGGCGCGGATCGTCAGGAAATCCGGCGCGAAGTACATCACCATCACCGCGCGCCATCACGACGGTTTCGCGCTCTGGCCGTCGAAGGTGGACGACTACAACATCAAGTCCACGCCGTTCAAACGCGACATCCTCGGCGAGCTCGCCGAGGCGTGCAAGGCGGAGGGCGTCGAGCTCTCGCTCTACTATTCGCTCCTCGACTGGCACCGCGCCGACTACACGCCCGGCAGGTCCTGGCTGCGCAGCGAAGAATTGCGCGCGAAGCAGAAGCCCGACTACGCCTCGTACAAGCGCTACATGATGGGACAGATCACGGAACTGCTCGACAACTACCACCCCATCAACATCTGGTTCGACGGCGAATGGGACCACCTCGACAAGGACCGCGGCGGCACGTTCGACTGGGAGTTCGACGACATCTTCGACCTCATCCACTCGCGCAAGGCGCTCGTGGCGAACAACAACCACCGCGCGCCGCGTCCGAAGGAGGACATCCAGCTCTTCGAGCGCGACCTCCCCGGCGTCGGGACGATGTTCTCGAAAAACCAGCCGCTTCTCGACGACCGTCCGTCCGAACAGTGCGACGTAATCCAGTACGGCGTGTGGGGGTACAAGATCGGACAGAACAAGTTCCGTCCGCCGGAGGAGTGCGTGGCGCTCATCGCGCGTGCCGCGTCGAAGGGCGCGAACCTTCTCCTCAACATCGGCCCCGACGGTTCGGGACGGATTCCCGAAAAGGCCGTGGAGGTGTTCGAGGGAATCGGCAAGTGGTTCGAGAAGAACGGCGACTCGATCTACGGCACGAAGGCCGGCGGCGTCTCGCTCGGCATCAAGGTTGTCACCACGCGCAAGGACGACACGCTCTACATCCACTTCATTGACCCGGAGGTAAAGGAGTTCACGTTCCTCCTGGACGGCAAGAAGACGACGGTGAAATGCGCGCGTGCCAAGGGCGACGCATTCGACGTCGTGGTGCGCTTCCCGCTCGGCGGCAAGACGCCTTCGCAGTTCATCGAACCGGGCGCGCACAATGCGTGGCAGGTCATTGCCGAGACGTGCAAGAACCCCGGCAACGCGAAGGCCGCCATTGACGGCAACAAGGATTCGCTATGGCACTCGCATCCCGAGCCGATGACGAAGAACGATCCGCTTCCCCCGCCGCAGAGCTTCACGGTCGATTGCGGGGCCGTGCGCGAGATGCGCGGGTTCAAGTACACGCCGCGTCCTGCGTCCTGCAGCGTGGGCGTGGTCGACGCATGCGAATTCTGGGTTTCGCTGGACGGCAATGACTGGACGAAGGCCGCTGAAGGTTCGTTCCCCGACGTGCTGGAATCGCGCAAGACGCGCGAGGTGAAATTCGCGAAAACCGTCAAGGCGCGCTACTTCCGTTTTGTGGCCACCCACGCGCTTCCCGTCAATGATCGCCTCGCCGTTGCCGAAGTGGATATATGGTAACTCCCTGGTAGTCAAATAAAGAAAGGGTAGGAATGATGGAACGCTTAGGAAGAACGGTCTCCGCCGCGATTGCGGCGCTTGTGTTTTCGTTTTGCGCCATGCCCCTTGAGGCGCGCGAGTTCGCCGACGCAGGAGGCGCGCACGAGTACGCCCGCCTCGACTGGGAACTCATCGAACGCGACATCAAGAACTGGGGTAAGCTGCCGGCGCTCACCGCCTCGCAGAGCGTGAACACCGCCGCCTGCATCCTGCCCGGAGACAAGGATCCCCTCGACGTGGTCGTGCGTCGCACGCGCGCGTTGATGGACGACCTTGCGGCCGCCGGAGTCGATCTCTCCGCCGAGCGGCGCGAACTCGACGGTATCGTGTCGCGCGCGGGGGCGTCACGCCGTGACTGGCGCGAGACGCGCTTCCCCGCGTTCTCGGCCGTACACGCCCTCAACCGCCGCGTCGCGCTTAAGAATCCGCTCCTCAAGGGAATCGACCGTCTCGTGTTCGTCGGGCACGAGGCTTTCCCCTTCGACGAGTTCAACGGCGGCTGGCACATGTGCGACCAGTACTTCGGTTTCCACGCCACGATGCACGGCGCGACAGTGGGCGACGGACTCTACGTGCTCGAGAATCCGTTCTCCGACCATCCCGTGGCCCGCGACCTCCTCGACGGGCGCATCGTCGAAAAGGGCGACTGGAAGGGGCAGACGCTCGGCCCGGGCGGTTACCTCTCGCCTGACGTCTCGTGGGACGGCTCGTCCATCGCATTCGCCTACACGCGCGGCAAGCCCGAGATCCGCAAGTGGAATGACAACACGGTATACCACGTTTTCACTTGCGCTGCCGACGGCTCGTCGCTCCGTCAGCTGACAACCGGCTGCTTCAATGACTTCGACCCCTGCTGGCTTCCAAACGGACGCCTGGCGTTCATCTCCGAGCGGCGCGGCGGGTTCGGGCGCTGCCACGGACGCCCCGTGCCCACGTTCACGCTGCATACCATGTTTCCCGACGGGACGGACATCGTGCAGCTGAGTCCGCACGAGACGAACGAGTGGCATCCCAGCGTAGACCACGACGGCATGATCCTCTACACGCGCTGGGACTACGTGGACCGTGGCTTCAGCCAGGCGCACCACCTCTGGCGCACGACGCCTGACGGACGCGACCCGCGCGCGGTGAACGGCAACACGCGCGAGAAACACTCCGGCTCCAGTCCGCTGATGGAGATGAGCGGACGCGCCGTGCCGGGTTCGCGTCTCTACTCCGCCGTGGCCGCACCGCACCACGGCTGTGCATACGGCTCGATTATCCTCGTCGATCCAGCGAAGCGCGATGACGACAGAATGTCGCAGGTGCGCCGCGTTACGCCGGAGCAACCGCTTCCCGAAAGCGAGACGCGTGGAGGGCGGCAGACGAGCGGTGCATACGCGACGCCGTGGCCGTTGAGCGAGAAGTACTTCATCTGCGTGTACGACGGACACGCCAACGGCAAGTACGACGTGCGCTCCGTCCGGCGCTACGCGATCACGCTGGTGGACGTGTTCGGCAACAAGACGCGTCTCTACACGCACCCCACGATCTCCTGTCTCGACCCGATGCCGCTCCGGGCGCGTCCCAAGCCGCCCGTGCTCGCGCACGGCACGCTCGTGGGGCGTCCGGCGAATCCCGACGGCACGCGTCCTGCGACTATTCCACCCGAATCGCTTCCCAAGACGGCCCAGATCGGCCTCGTGAACGTGTACGACAGCAAAATCCCGTTCCCGCCCGGTGATCGTGTGACGGCGCTGCGCGTGTGGCAGGTGTTGCCGAAGTTCAGTCCGCTCAACAGCCGTCCGCGCCTCGGCGCGGAAACGCAGCAGGTGGCACGCCAGTGTCTGGGGACCGTACCGGTGGAGGCTGACGGCAGCGCGTTCTTCGAGGCGCCGGTGGACGTGCCGCTCTACTTCCAGGCGCTCGACGCCGAAGGGCGCACCGTGCAGAACATGCGCAGCGATACATATGTGCATCCTGGCGAGAAGCTGATGTGCAACGGCTGCCATGAGGAACGCACCTCGGCCGCCCGTAAGCCCGGCACCGACCTGCCGGTTGCGATGCGTCGCGCGCCGAGCAAAATCAAGCCCGCGCCGGAGGGCACGAAACCGTACAGCTTCGTGCGCCTCGTGCAACCCGTCCTAGACGCCAAGTGCGTCTCGTGCCATGGCGAGAAGCGCGCGCAGAAGGCACCCGACCTCCGTGCGGGCGACTGGCGCAAGGACAAGAACGGCTTCTCGACGTCGTTCAAGTCGTTGATGCCATACGTCCATTTCTTCGCGTATGACTACGAGATCACGCACAAGCGCCGTGGTTACCAGGCGTTCTTCGAGCCGGCCTACACGGCGCCTCGCACGACGGGCGCGTGCGCCTCGCCGCTCTATGCGATGCTGAAGAAGGGACACCACGACGTGAAGCTCACGCCGGAGGAGTGGGAGCGTCTGCTAGTGTTCATGGGCTCGAACGCGCAGTACGTGGGGCACGACCACAAGGTCGAGGATCAGCGCGACGGCAAGGTGGTCCCGCCACCGTTCGAATGAGTTCATGGATTGTGAAACGCCGCCAGACAGAGGATTGAGGTCTCAAAAAGGAGCGCAGCGTAATGATAAAGAATGAATCCATGAAACAGACTGCGCGTTCGGTCTGGAGCTTTTCCTTGAAGAGGTCTTTGACTCTTGTGGCTTCTGCAGCGTGCGCGTTCGGCGCATGGGCGGGCGAAACGGTGTCTGCGGGGTTCGGACGCAATGTCGCGTTGAAGGAGGCCGGCGTCACGTTTGCGCCGACGCTCTTCAAGAAAGACTGGAACCGCTGTCAGCTCAAGGGCGGATGGAAGCCGGATAAGGACGGCGCGTACAAGTTCTCCATAATCGATGGTGACGGTAAAATCGCAGACGTGCGCGCGACGGTCGAGGGACAGGGCCGGCGGGCCGTTCTTGCATGGGATTTCTCCGTCCGCCGCGACTACTCGTCTTCGGGATTGTGTATCGCGTTGTCGCTTCCGACGTCCCGCTTCGGCGGCGGTGAGGTGCGTTTCGGGAAAAGAAAGTTCGCACTTCCGGCGACGTTCGGCGGCGAGCCTTGGATCGGGAACTCAAAGTGCCGTGAGGTGCGGGTGAGCGACGCGAAGGGCGAGGTGTTTTCGTTTACGCTCGCGGAAGACGCGTCGGTGATGGTTCAGGATGACCGCAAGTGGGGCGGACAGCACTTCGCGCTCCGCGTCGGGATCGGCGGATCGCAGCTCAAAGCCGGGGAACACCGCCGCATCGAGATGACCCTCGGCACACCCGGCGGAATCGACCGCGTCGTCGGCAGGCCATTCGTCATCTCGCGTTCGGCGGAGTGGGTGCCGCTACACGATACGACTGACATCGCGTCCGGCTCCGCGCTCGACTTCTCGAAGCTCGGTTGGGTGGACGCGCCGGCCGGCAAGTACGGACGCGTCGTTGCGAAGGGGGCGCATTTCGAGTTCGAGGGGAAGCCGGGCGTACCCCAGCGCTTCTACGGATGCAATCTCTGCTTCACGGCAAACTACCTCTCCGACGACGAGGCCGACGCGCTCTGCGCACGTCTCGCGCGCATGGGGTACAACGCGCTCCGAATCCACCACTACGAGAGCACGTTGTGCGACCCGAAGGACGGGACGACGCTTCTCCCCGAGAAGATGGCGCAGCTGGACGGACTCCTCAACGCCTGCATCAAGCACGGAATCTACTTGACGACGGACCTCTTCGTGTCGCGCCGCGTCAAGTGGCGCACGTGCGGTATCGACCGCGACGGGACGATCGGGATGGACGAGTTCAAGTCGCTCGCGCTGTTTGACGAACGGGTGTTCCGCAACTATCTGGAGTTCTCCCGGAACCTCCTCTGCCACGTTAACCCGAAGACCGGTCGTCGCTGGGCGGACGAACCGGCGTTCGCGTTCCTCGCCCTGATCAACGAGGGCAACCTCGGCAACCACGGCTATGCGTTCCTTGCAAGTCAGGAAACCTTCAAAAAGAAGTGGCGCGCTTGGCTGTCGGCTCGACGCGCCGAGTCCCCGGACCTCTACCGCGACATCACCGAGAAGATCCCCGGCAACGCCTGGGAGCACTCGCGGCAGAATTGCGCGTTCACGCTCTTCCTCGCAGACCTTGAATCGTCTTTTGCGGAGAGGATGACGAAGTTCGTCCGCGACGAAATCGGATCGAAGGTGCTTCTCACGGACATGTCGTGCTGGCGAAACCCCATCGCGTACCAGCTCGTGCGAACGCGCTACGACTACGTTGATGATCATTTCTACATTGACCACCCGCAGTTCCTCGAGAAGCCCTGGAACCTTCCGTCGAAGTGTCCGAACGCGAATCCCGTCCGCCGCGCGAGCATGGGTTTCGAAGGCGTGGCGCGGCACCGCCTGCTGGACCGTCCGTTCACGATTTCGGAGTTCAACTACTCCGGTCCGGGACAGTTCCGCGGCGTCGGCGGGATGATGCTCGGCGCACAGGCCGCGCTGCAGGAATACGACGCGATCTGGCGTTTTGCGTGGAGCCATTCGCACGACGGCGTCCTCGAATCGAAGCCGATGACGTATTTCGACGTCGCACGCGACCCGCTCCAGCGCGCGACGGAACGCGCCGCGCTCACGCTCTACATGCGGCGCGACATGACGCCGCTGAAGAGGACGTTTGCCGTGACGATCCCCGAATCGAAGGTGCGCACGACTTTCGGCGTTGGCCCCCACGCCGACATCAATGAAATGTGGTTCGGGTGGTACGAGAGGTTTGGGACATGGGTCGGAAACGGAAAACCCACGTTCGCCAACGACGGCGCAGAGTTTCCCGAGGCGTGTTCGCTCAAGACTGATTTCTTCAAGGGACTTGCGTCTGGCCACCGGATGGGCGACGGACAGGTCGCCATCTCGCGCGAAGGCGGGACGTTCGCCGTCAATACGCCGCGCACGCAGGGGTTCTTCGCGGAGTCGGGACACTACAAGGCGGGAGCGCTTTCCGCGCGCATCATCGGCGCGCCGGCGGCGGTGTGGGTGAGCGCGCTCGACGACGCGTCCGTGTCGCGGTCGGGGAGGTTGCTCCTCACGCACGTGACGGACGTCCAGGATGAAGGCGTGACGTACGCTGACGAAGAACGAAAGGTGCTGCTCAAGTGGGGGAAGCTTCCGCACCTGATGCGCGCCGGGCGCGCGGAGGTCTCGTTCAGGCTTGAGGGGAACGTCGTGCCGCGCGTTTATGCGCTCCGCGCGGACGGTTCGCGCCGCTGCGAAGTTCCGTCGTCATGGGACGGAAAGACGCTCACGTTCACGGCCAGCACGGCGCGCGATACGTCCGACGCTACGTTCCTTTATGAGGTTGAGCGGAAGTAATTACTCGCTGTATACTCCGGCGGCGGAGATGTCGAATGGACGGAACCCGGCCTTCACCACGGGCGAGCCGGGCTTCAGACGGAAGTCGCGTCGTGCGGGGTCCACGAAGAGCGGATCCATCACGACACCGTGAACGTCGTTGCCCTTCGCCTGCCACTGTGCAAACGTCTTGCCGTTGAACGACGGTGCGCCGGACTCCATCCACCAGATATTATCCTTCCACGCGATCTTTCCCGTCTCGTGTGCCGTGCCGCCGTATCTCGCGAACACGGGACCGGCGTTCCAGTAGATGATGTTGCGCTCGGCCGTGAACGAAAGGTGCGGTTCCGCGCGCGTGAGCGCCACCTGGCACTGGCGGCTGAACGCGAGGATGTTGTTGCGCAGGATATTGTCCTTGCCGTAGTGCTGGTGGAATGAGGCATCCTTCGTGTCGTAGACGAGGTTGTTCTCGAACAAGATTCCCTCGCTGCCCTCGTCGGGGTAAAGTCCCCATCCACCGTAGGTGCGCGAATCGATGTTGAAGAACACGTTGTTCGTGACGCACGTGCCGTACGAGGTTCCGAGCGTATAGACGCCGCCCATGTCGCTGAGCGCGCGCTGTCCGATGTCGTGGACGCGGCAGAAGGCGAGCGTATTGCCCTGCGCGAGACTGCCCGCGTAGCCCCACACCCAGCCGATCGAGACGCCGGTGTAGAAGAAGTCCGCGATCTCGCAGTGCGTGACGGAGTTGAACGGGGAGTGTCCGATCCACACGCCCACGCCTTCGGCGAAGATGCGTCCGCCGTGCGCGATCACGCAGTTGTCGATGACGTTGCAGCCCGTGCCGCGTCCGTTGACGAAGCCCATCATGCGCTCACCCTTGCCGATCTTCTGCGAAGCGACGTTCATCCCGATGCGCACTCCGCCCGCGCCGGGATGGACGATGGAGCAGCGCTCGATGCGGTTCGAGACGCACCCCTCGCGCAGCCACACGCCGTATTCGCCCGTGTACGCGACGGAGCAGCCACGCATCGCGATCCTGTGCGCGCCGTCCGCCAACACCGCCGCGCTCGTGTGCGCCGCCGCCTGTCCGCCCGGCCACTCGCTCGGACCGAACGACGAGTCGTCTCCGATCTCGCCGCTGGGAAGTCCCTTGCGGCCCTTGAACCCAAGGCGGCGTGGGGAGTCGGAAAAAGCGAAGCCGATGTTCTCGAAAACGATGTCATGTACAAACGCTTCCTTCTCGGGATCGCCCGCGATGCGCAGGAGCGTGACGAGTCCCGGCACCGGATACTGGAAGCGCGTCGTCTCCAGCGTCTCGCCCGGACGCGGAATGTACACGATCTTCTTCGCGACACCGTCGTACAGCCACTCGCCCGGCTCGTCGAGCGCAAACGGCGCGTTCTCGACGTAGTACGTCGAATTCGCGTCCCAGGTGTTCCACTTCGTCACTGACTTCCCCTCCGTGAACACCACGCCCCGCGCGGCGTCGTAGCCGCGGATCGGACGACGCGTGGACGACCACTTGTGGTGGACGACGAGATGCGCAAGACGCAGGTGGGCGAAGCTGCAATTCGCGAGCGGCGCAAGGTCGCCGCCGTTCACGAACAGTTCCATCAGCTCGGTGTCGCCCGCGAGGAGCGTGGGCTTCGCGCCCTTCGCCTGCAGGAAACCCTCGTTGGGATAACGGGCTCGCTTCGCGCGGCGTCCGTTCACGTACAGCTGCTCGAACCAGACGGCGATCTGGAAACGGTGCCTCTGCTCGATTGGAACGTCCGTCTCCCAGCGTCCGTCGGGACGGACGCGCCAGCCTTTGAGCTCGTGCGCGCCGACGATGCGGGCCGCGCCGTCGGCGGGGCCGCGCCACGTGACGGGCGCGCCCGGTGCGCCGGAGTCCTCGGGGAGAAAGGTCAGCGGCTTGTCGATGGGATATTCGCCTGCGGCGAGCGAGATCGTCCACGGCCCGCCATTCGGCGCCTTCTTCCTCAGTGCGCGCAGCGCGGTTTGTGCCTCACTGGGCGTCGCGAACGGATGCGCTGCGGAGCCATCGCGTACGGTTGCGCTGTTCGGCGCAACGAAGACAATGTTCTCTGCGGAATAGGACGTGCCGCACGCAAGGGCGACGGCCACTGCACTCAAGACTAATTTTCTTTTCATATCTTACCTCGGCGGGCTAGTATACATTATCCTCCGTGGAATTGCACGCGGATTTTTGGCCACGCTTGACAGCGGGGCAAAGGCACGGGCGGCAACAAGCACGGCCGCTCCGCTGCGGCTCGCGTGGGCGATCGTCGTCCCATCTTGCGCAGCGAAACGGCCGTGCTCGCCAGTATTAGCCGCAGACGTTATTTCTTCTGCTTGGGCTGCTGGGGCTCGGCCTTCTTTGCGGCGGCGACCGGCTGTTTGCGGTGCTGCGAGCAGTAGCGGAATCCTTCGTCCGGCTTGCGCGTGCAGCGAGTGCCTTCCCACGTCATGGCGCAGCACTGGTCCACGGGCTTGGCAGGCTTCTTGTCGACTGCGTGCAGCGCGCAGTAGTCGGTCTCGCCAACCTTCTTGAGCTTGCAGCGCTTGCCTGCGGCAGTGACGGACCAGCAATGTCCGTCATCTTTTTCCTTCGACTGCGCGGACGGCTTAGCCTGGTGGGCGTGTCCGATGCAGTACTTGCTGCCTTCCGCGGCCTCGCGCTTGCAGCGCGCGCCTTCTTGCGTCGTGCCTGCGCACTGCGCGGCGAACGTCATTGCGGACACCAGGCCCGCTGCGATTGTGATCATCAGCTTCTTCATTTCATGTTCCTTTCAGTTGCCCAGACACGGGTAAACGGGTGTATTCTACCACTTCAAACCCCTCTTGGAGGGCCTCCAAAAACTTTTTTCACTTTTTTTAAAAAACCCCCTTGCGCGGCGTCGGGGGATTTGATACACTATTCCCTCGTTCGCCACCCACCAGGGCGCAACCCGGTGGACGCGAGTTGGTCTTTGAGAATAGACGGTGCTGAAGAACGCCGAACTTGGATGGCTCCCCTGGGAGCCGTCGGAAGGGAGGCGGAACACAAATGGAAGTTTGTGTGGTGCCCGCGCCCCGCGAGGGGCGCGAAAGTAACATGACTCAACAGTTTTTTTCTGAGAGTTTGATTCTGGCTCAGAACGAACGCTGGCAGCGTGGATTAGGCATGCAAGTCGAACGGGATCCGGTAGGCAGCAATGTCGGCCGGTGAGAGTGGCGGAAGGGCGAGGAACACGTGGGCAACCTGTCTCTGAGGTGGGGAAAACCGCTGGAAACGGCGGCTAATACCGAATGTAGCGCCCGCTCGCATGAGCGGAGCGCCAAAGGGGGCGAAAGCTCCCCCTCTCCGAGGGGCCCGCGCACCATCAGCTTGTTGGCGGGGTAACGGCCCACCAAGGCTCACGGTTAGCTGGTCTGAGAGGATGGCCAGCCGCACTGGGACTGAGATACTGCCCAGACTCCTACGGGAGGCTGCAGTCGAGGATCATTTGCAATGGGCGAAAGCCTGACAATGCGACGCTGCGTGGAGGATGTACCCCAAGAGGAAGCGACGGCTAACTCTGTGCCAGCAGCCGCGGTAATACAGAGGTCGCAAGCGTTGTTCGGATTTACTGGGCGTAAAGGGCGCGTAGGCGGCCGTGCGTGTCGGATGTGAAATCTCCGGGCTCAACCCGGAAAGTGCGTCCGAAACTGCATGGCTCGAGTTCGGGAGAGGGAATCGGAATGCAGGGTGTAGCGGTGAAATGCGTTGATATCCTGCAGAACACCGGAGGCGAAGGCGGATTCCTGGAACGAAACTGACGCTCAGGCGCGAAAGTCGGGGGAGCAAACAGGATTAGATACCCTGGTAGTCCCGACCTTAAACGGTGCATACTCGGGGTGGGGGGATTTCAACCCCCCCGTCCCTCAGCTAACGCGTTAAGTATGCCGCCTGGGGAGTACGGCCGCAAGGCTAAAACTCAAAGAAATTGACGGGGGCCCGCACAAGCAGAGGAGCATGTGGCTTAATTCGATGCAACGCGAAAGGTGCTGCATGGCTGTCGTCAGTTCGTGCCGTGAGGTGTTTGGTTAAGTCCACCAACGAACGCAACCCCTTTGAGCAGTTGCCAGCGGGCGATGCCGGGAACTCTGCTCAGACTGCCCGTTTACGCGGGAGGAAGGTGGGGATGACGTCAAGTCAGTATGGCCCTTACGCCCAGGGCTGCACACGTGCTACAATGGCCGGTACAGAGGGAAGCGAAGCCGCGAGGCGGAGCCAACCCCCCAGAGCCGGCCCCAGTTCGGATCGGGGTCTGCAACCCGACCCCGTGAAGTCGGATTTGCTAGTAACGGCGCATCAGCTACGGCGCCGTGAATCCCGTCACATCATGAAAGCCGTCTGCACCCGAAGTCCGGCATCCGTCGGCCTAAGGTGTGGGTGGTGATTGGGATGAAGTCGTAACAAGGTAACCGTTGGGGAACCAGCGGTTGGATCACCTCCTTTCTAAGGAGAAGGCCGAAGAGTCGGCCGGGCGAGTCCGGCCTTCTGGACAGGCCAAGTTGAAACCCACACGAATCTCCACGAGTGTTCCGCCTCCCTTCCGAAAAGAATCCGCCGGGCTTGTAGCTCAGTTGGTTAGAGCGCGTCCCTGATAAGGACGAGGTCACAAGTTCGACTCTTGTCAGGCCCACCATACCCCCTAGGGGGCATAACTCAGTTGGTAGAGTGTCTGCTTTGCAAGCAGGATGTCGCCGGTCCGAATCCGGCTGCCTCCACCAGCGGGGGGCCTTCAGCGCCGTTTTTTTCTTGTTCTTTGAAAACCGAAGTCGACGATTTAAAGAGAATTGCAACGTAACGAGAAGCGAGGTTGTATCTTGCTAAGCGTATACGGGCGCACGATGGATGCCTTGGCACCGTGAGGCGATGAAGGACGCGGCAGACTGCGAAAAGCCGCGGGGAGCCGTCAGCAGGCTTTGATCCGCGGATGTCCGAATGGGGAAACCCGCCGCCTTCCATAGGGCGGCGCGGGCGGATGAATCAAATAGTCCGTTCCGGGCGACACCGGGGGAAGTGAAACATCTCAGTACCCCGAGGAAAGGAAAGCAAACGCGATTGCGTGAGTAGTGGCGAGCGAAAGCGCAAGAGGCCAAACCGGAGTGCTTGCACTCCGGGGTTGCGGGACCGGGCCGTGGCACCTGCGAGGCTAGGCGGATCCGCTGGAAAGCGGAGCCATAGAGGGTGAAAGCCCCATAGCCGAAAGCCTGCGCAGGGCCTACCGGGATCCCAAGTAGGACGGGACACGTGAAACCCCGTCCGAATCCGGGGGGACCACCCCCCAAGCCTAAACACTACATGGTGACCGATAGCGAACAAGTACCGTGAGGGAAAGGCGAAAAGAACCCCTGCTAGGGGAGTGAAACAGACCTGAAATCGTGCGTCCACAAGCTATGGAAGCGTCCTTCGGGACGCGACCGTTTGCCTTTTGCATAATGAGTCCGCGAGTCAATCCGACAGGCGAGCCTAACCGGAAGGGGAGGCGCAGCGAAAGCGAGTCCGAACAGGGCGCCTTGAGTCTGCCGGATTGGACCCGAAGCCCATGCGAGCTACCCATGGACCGGGTGAAGCCCCCGTAACAGGAGGTGGAGGCCCAAACCCGTGACCGTTGAAAAGGTCTGGGATGAGCTGTGGGTGGGAGTGAAAGGCTTATCAAGCTGGGTAATAGCTGGTTCTCTCCGAAATGCCTTTAGGGGCAGCGTCGGGCAATACTTCACGCGGGTGTAGAGCACTGATCGATCTAGGGCCCCTACCGGGGTACCGAAGTCCGTCAAACTCCGAAGACCGCGTCGATTGCATACCCGGCAGTGAGACAGTGGGGGCTAAGCTTCATTGTCGAAAGGGAAACAGCCCTTGACCGCCGAATAAGGCCCCAAA
>CADCOC010000043.1 GCA_902802945.1 uncultured bacterium
CCCCGCTTCCGGGCCATCAGGCTGGCAGGGCGGTGAAGTTTTCAGCGAAGTGCAGCGCTGGAATCGGATAGAAGCAGACGGTCAAATGAAAACTCCGTGACATTTTTCATTTTTTTTAAATTCCCCCCTTGCGCTCCGAAAGGGGTTTTGGTAAACTACTCCGCCATGGGACAACAATTGAGAACACGTGCCAAGAGAGCCCGCAGGAAGGCGCAAGCAAAACGCGCCCACGCGAGGCAGCTCGAGGCGAAGAAGGCCAAATAAAACGGGTCTTTTGAACGGTGGGATGGCCGAGCGGTTAGGCTACGGACTGCAAATCCGTCTACAGCGGTTCAACTCCGCTTCCCACCTCCAACAGAAAACGCGAGGAAACCCCCGAAAAACGGGGGTTTTCAAGTTTCTAGGGATAGAGTCACGCGCTTCCGGCGAGGTCTCTTGCTGGTCACGCCATGGCGAACGAGTCAGTCGGGCTTTCGGCCACGATCCGGATCCTGTACCCGCAAGCGCGGGCGTAGTCAGTCAGGGCGCGTATGGTACTCGCCCCGAAACGTTCTAGGCGCGAAACAGCCGGAGCCTTCACGGCCATGCGCCGTGCAACCTCCCGTTGCGTGATGTTCGCCCGTTCCCGCATGAGGCGCAATGCACGCGCGGCCCTCTGCTCTTCCTGTACGCGGCGAAGTACGGCGGGGAAGGTTGGGCTCTTCTTCGCCCGTTCTAGGCTCTCAAGATACAGCCGTCGGCCCTCTTCCGGCGTGATCTTCTCACCAGGTTTAATGCCGGCCTCTTCGTCGGTCATGGCGTCGGCCATGGTCTCTACTTTGTCCCAGTCGATTTTCTCTTTCATAGTCCTATGCTCCTCTTGATCTTCAATGCCTTCGCGATCTCGCGCAATGGCGTCTGTTGCGTTTTTTTTACGAAACCACTCAATGCCCAGACGGCGATCCCGGTGTCGTAGCAGTAGAACACGCGGTATGCGTTCCCGTCCATCGCCACGCGCACCTCGAACAAGCCCCGGTCGAGTTTGCGCCCTGCTGGAAACTCGAGGAAACCCTGCATTTCAAGCGTCCTGAAATACGCAATCACCTCGTCATGCACGTCAACTGGAAGCGCATCGATGAATTCACGCGCCTGCGAAGTGTAGAAGACGTGCTTCCTCGGTTGTGTCGGTTCCGTCTGTTCTGACCTTTTCTTGGGCATGAGGATATGATAACATTTTCTTTAATGCCGCGCAAGCGGAAAACCGCCTGTCAGATTTTGACCTGTCGGATTTTGATCATGCCGCGCGGTTATTGTTGGCGTTCGATGTGTCTCCGCGCCCTGTCGAGCTCCTCGTCGGTCGCCAGCTGTCTTGGTTTCGTGGTTTTTGCCCCATTGCGCCGAACCGCTCCGTATGATATACTAACGCCACTTTGAATGCAATCTAAAGGATACTGGAGGAAATATGAGGAAAACGATCATGACATATGCGGCGCTGGCGGCTGTTGTCGCCTCGGTCGCCGCTGAACCGGTGCGCCGGATCGTGCTATCCGACGAGTCGCGCGGGCGCATACACTACTACGATTCGTCCGATCCATCCAAGTGCTTCTTCGTGAAAGCAGAGAAGACCACGTGGGACATGCAGCGTGTCGGCGCGGCGGAACCGGGGAAGATCGGCCGGTACCGGTACGTGTGTCGTAATGGGTTCAAGGTCGTTGACCTGGACGAACGCCGCGATGTGGACGAGTTCCGCCATCCCTCCCTAGCCGGCATATCCTCCGTCAGCTCGCTCCCTGACGGCGGGTTCATAGCGAGCGTCAACCCGCGCGGCACCAAGACTAATCCCAAAACCCGTTCCGTACTGTTGCGGAGGTTCTCCAAGGACCGCCGTCTGGTCGCCACCTATACCTGCGCGGGCATCTTCAACGCCCGCACCATGACGCTTCTCCCCGGCGGAGAGGAGGCCCTGATCGCCCACGAGAAGGGCTTCTCTCGCGTCCGCATCCCCCGCGAGGACCGCGACATGGAAGTTACGGAGATGAAGCACTTCAAGATGCCGCATAGCCGCAACATGTACCACGCCGTCCCCGCGCGCGACGGAAAAGGCTACTGGACCGGTGCCGGATATGCGGTGGAGGCCGTGCGGTACGATTCAGACGGCAAGGTCCAGAAGGTGTGGCCTGTTGCGCCTTCCGACGGCAAGAAGGGCTACTTCATCGCGGAAGTGCGGGAACTTTCCAACGGACACCTCATGGTTGCCAACTGGACCGGACACGGCGCCGCCGATTCAAAACGCGGCTGGCAGCTGATTGAATTCGACGAGTCTGGAAAAATCGCGTGGACCCTCTACGATCCCGAACGCTTCGGCTCGATACACGGTTTCATCCTGCTTGAAGCGCCCGGGCTGTGACCTGGGACGCCATGCGCTGATTGCGAGAATGTTTCTACGCATCGGCGGATAATATGGTATACTTGTCGTGTTGCATCTACAAGAAAGGTCTAATATGAACACGACATCTACCAAATACGCACTCTGTGCGATTTCCCTCGGCGGGCTTCTCGCAGGCTGCTCGACCGTCTCAAAACCCGGCCCCGCCCTCGAAACCTTCATCTCGCACCGCGGCGAGTCCGTCGACGCGCCGGAGAACACGCTTCCTGCGTACAAGACCGCCGTTGAGCGCGACTTTGGTTTCGAGTGCGACATCTACCTCTCCGCCGACAAGCGCGTGTTCACGTTCCATGACAGGACGCTCACCCGCACATCGGGCGGCGTCAACAAGAAGAACTGCAACGACGCCACATGGGCCGAAGTGTCGAAGCTCGACGTCGGCAACTGGGGCAAGTGGAAGGGCTCGGAATTCGCCGGGACGCGTCCCGCGCTCCTGGAGGAGGTGCTGGAGCTCACCCGCGACGGGCGCTGGCTGTACATCGACGTGAAGTCGAAGACATCCGAGATCGTCCCGCACGTCAAGGCGATCTTTGCGAGGCAGACGAGGGCCAACCCGAAGAACACCCTCTTCCTCTGCGGTTCGGTGGAGTGCGGCAAGGCGTTCAAGAAGCTGATGCCGGAATACAAGGTTCTGTCCTGCCTGAACTGCTGCAAGGGATGGACGAAAGACGCGCCGCCCGAACCGGTCGAGAACATCATCGCCACGACGCGGGCGATGGGCGCGGACGGCGTCGATCTCCGGTTCATCCGGGACGTGACCACGCCGGAGTACATGCAGGCGATCAAGGACGCCGGACTGGAACTGCACGTCTGGACCGTTGACGACCTCGACGACGCCGTGGAGGCGTTCAAGCGCGGCGCGCAGACCGTGACCACCAACTGTGCCAAGAAACTCCTCGACGAATACAACGCCTCAAAAACCGATTCCGCTCCGAGCGGCAAGTGAATTTCCAAGAACATAAGCAAAGGAAGAAACCATGAACTGCAAAACACTGACTCTCGCGGCGGCGACCACACTTGCGAGTGCCCTGTCGCTTGGCGCCCTCACGCTTGAAGAGGGCTTCAAGGCTCCGCCCGCATCGGCGAAGCCGCATACGTGGTACCACATGATGAACGGCAACGTCACGAAGGAGGGCATCACCTGCGACTTCGAGGCGCTCGCAAAGGCCGGCATCGGCGGCGTCCAGATGTTCGACGCCGGATGCGCCATCCCGCCCGGCCCGCTGAAGTTCAACTCCGACGACTGGTTCGACATGTTCGCCCACGCCCACAAGGAGGCGAAGCGTCTCGGCCTTGAAATCTGCATCCCCAACTGCTCCGGATGGTCCAGCTCCGGCGGCCCGTGGAACCCGCCCGCGAACGGCATGAAGGTGATCCGCTTCACCGAGACCGCCGTGAAGGGCCCGTCGCGCTTCTCCGGCAAGCTGCCCCGCACCAAGAAGGACAACGGCTTCTACGACGACATCGCCGTCCTCGCCTACCCCACGCCGAAGGGCAATGCGAATATCTCCCACCTCGCGGAAAAGATGTTCGCCTCACGCGGCAGCGTGAAGCGCGACACCAAGCCCGTCGCCAAGGACGCCCTCGTCGCGAAGGACTCCGTCATCGACCTCACGTCGAAGATGAAGAAGGACGGCTCGCTTGAATGGGACGTCCCCGCCGGCGACTGGACGATTCTCCGCATCGGCTACATCTGCAACGGACGCTGCAACCACCCCGCCTCCGAAAAGGGACGCGGCCTTGAGGTCGACAAGCTCTCCGCCTCGGCGATGGACTACCATTTCGACCAGTATGTGACGCGCCTCTGCAAGACGCTCGGCATCGAGCCGGGCAAGATCGGCGCGACCGGCTTCAACAACATCCTCGTCGACAGCTACGAGGTCGGCATGCAGAACTGGACCCAGGGCTTCGACAAGACGTTCGAGAAGCGCATGGGCTACTCGCTCACGCGCTACCTCCCCGTGTTCGCCGGACGCATCGTCGGCAGCGTCGAGGAGACCGAGCGCTTCCTCGAGGACTTCCGCCGCGTGGTCGCGGACCTCTTCGCGGAGAACTACGCCGGACGCCTCACCGAGCTCTGCCACCAGCACGGCCTCCTCTGCTCCATCGAGCCCTACGGCAACTGCCCCGCCGACGATCTCCAGTACGGACAGGACATCGACGTCCCGATGGCCGAATACTGGTCCACCGCCGCACGCGGTGCACACCACTCCGGCGGCATCGGCAACTCGCGCCTCGCCGCGACGCTCGCCCACGTGTGGGGACGCCGCTACGCCGCGACGGAGTCCTTCACCGCGAGCCCCGGTCCCGGCGGACGCTGGCTCACCACGCCCTACCACATCAAGGCGCAGGGCGACAAGGTGTTCGCCGCCGGCATCAACCGCATCATCTACCACCGCTTCACCCACCAGCCCTGGCCCGGCAACAAGTACGTCCCCGGCATGACGATGGGACGCTGGGGCATGCACCTCGACCGCACCCAGACGTGGTGGCCGCTCGCGGGCGACTGGTTCCGCTACCAGACGCGCTGCCAGTGGATGCTCCAGGAAGGCAAGTTCGCGGCCGACGTTCTCTTTTGGTGCGGCGAGGCCGTTCCGCTCGGCGGAACCGACACGAGGCTTCCCGCCGGCTATGACTACGACTACTGCGCCACGAAGGCGTTCATGGGTCTGAAGGTCGTGAACGGACGCGTCGTCACGCCTGGCGGCGTCTCGTACGCGCTGCTCGTCCTCCCCAAGACCGACACGATGAGCGAGGCCTGCGTGAAGAAGGTCGGCGAGCTGCTCGCCGCCGGCGCGAAGATCAGCAGCGTTTCGCGTCCCGTGCGCGCGCCGGGTTTGAGGGGTTGGAATGGTAGGGCGTGTCGCCCCGCGACCGCCGCGGACGGCACGGGGTGCCGTCCCTACCAGTCTCTCGTCGACTCCGTGTGGACGAAGGGCGTGATCGCGAAGAACGCTGCCGACGCCGTCGCCGAGCTTGGCATTGCCCCCGACTTCAAGACCGAGACGCCCGACGCCTCGTGGATCCACAGGCGCTCCGCCGACGCCGACTGGTACTTCGTCGCGCTCGACAACGCCGCGCCCACGAAGTTTGAGGCGTCCTTCCGCCAGACGGGACGCGTCCCCGAAATCTGGGACGCCGAGACAGGCTGCATCCGCGACGCCTCCGCCTGGCGCGAGGAAAACGGTCGCACAATCGTCTCGCTCGACTATCCGATCAGCGGCTCCGCGTTTGTCGTGTTCAGGAATGGTAGGGCGTGTCGCCCCGCGACCGCCGCGGACGGCACGGGGTGCCGTCCCTACCCGCATGTCACCGGTGTGAAGGCCACGGTCTCCGTGCGTCCCGACCCGGTCATCAAGGAAAAGCCCCACACCCTCGTCATCAAGAAGGCCGAGTATGGCGTGTTCGGTACGGACAGGCCCGAGTGCGCGAACGTGACGAAGCTCATCAAGCCCGGCGTCACCGTCGTCGCGAACAACGCCTCGATGGGCGGCGACCCCTCGTTCGGCAACGTCAAGCAGCTTGAAGTGCGCTACACGACCGTCAGATATGGAAAGCTCAAGCGCGACATCGTGGACGAAGGTTCTCGCTACACGCTGCCCAAGGGCACGAAGCTGATCGGCGCATGGTACGGCGTGATTGATCCCGAATGGAATCCGCCCGTCGGACCGACGGTGATCGACGTCACGGAGAAGCTCGCCTCGCTCGTCAAGGACGGCGAGATCGACGTGATCGTCGAGAACGAGCTCGCCGGACGCGACCCGCTCTTCAAGACCGTGAAGAAAATGGTGGTCACTTATGTGTACGACGGCAGGGAATACACCGTGACATTCAAGGAGCACGAAAGATTCAAGCTCCCCGGCAACAAGCTTGCGCCTCCGCCACCGCCGGACTGGGAATTGAAGTGCGGCAAGTTCCTTGCGTGGCAGCCGCTCTCCGCCGAGATTTCCTTGAGCGACGGCACGAAGAAGTCGGTCGATGCGCTTCCGCCGGCGGGCGTGCTCGTGCCCGGCCCGTGGAATGTTGCGTTCCCGGCTGGATGGGACGCCCCTGCATCCGCGACGTTCGATTCGCTCATTCCGTGGAACGAGCATACGGACAACGGCATCAAGTACTTCTCCGGCACGGCCACATACACGAAGCGTATTGCTTGTGAAAAGGCCCGCGCGCTTGTCGCGAACAGCGACCGCGTGATGCTCGACCTCGGTGTGGTGAAGAACTTCGCGGAGGTGACGGTGAACGGGAAGAAGTTCCCCGTCCTCTGGAAGCCGCCGTTCAGGGTGGACATTACCGATGCGCTCACGGGATCCGGGAAATCCGGAACATCCGGAAGATCCGGAACATCCGGAAATTCCGGGTGCGAAGCGCAAGCCATCGACATCGAGATCAAGGTCACGAACCTGTGGCCGAACCGCCTCATCGGCGACGACACGCTCTACGCGGACGACTGCGAATGGATGGGCAAGACGCGCCGCGGCGTGAAGGAGTTCGGCGTGCGGGAGATTCCGCAATGGGTCAAGGACGGCAAGCCCTCGCCCACCGGCCGCCACACGTTCACCACGTGGCGTCACTGGTCGAAGGAGGACGACCTCCTGCCGTCCGGCCTGATCGGCCCGGTGATCCTGCGCGGCGGCACGCTGTGCAAGTAACCAGAAACGGAAGGAGTGCGGAAGATGGGGCGCTCCACTACAAAACGTACTTCAGCGACGGTCACTTCGGAAAGAATTACCGAGAGTTGCCATCTGCACGAAGAAATGAGTTGTTGAAGGAGGTTCAAGCCTTGTCCAATGCGTCTCTTCGTGATAAATTGATGCGGCAGACTCCTGAAAAGGGTGCGAGATGAATGTGAAATACCCATCGTCCATCCGAGAAGAGGAACTGAAGAACAAGATCGCCGCTGACTTCTTCGGTGCGTTCGACTGCACTCGCATTGTCGGTAACATCGACTTCTGCGTGTCTCCGAAACGACGCGACCCACGACAGATGACATTCGTCCCCGAAGCACCGATCCTCTGGGCGGAGGCCAAGAACCATCCGACGGACGTACACAGGATGCTCGCGCAGCTGATTCTCACCATCAAGGGCGAGCTGAAGGGCGACGTCGAGCCGCCGCGTTTCGTAGGCTGCTTCGACAGCGAGAAGATTGCGTTCGTCGAATACCACTACATCCTGCCAGTGTTCAACCTGAACGACTTCAACTGGACGCAGACGCCATCCTCCGTAGATGACAAGACCGTTGAAACCGTGCGCGGCGTAGTGCCGGCCGAGAAGATCGTCGTGTTCCGCTTCGGCGCGGACGACGCGGAAATCAAGGCGTTCATCGCCCGCAACTTCACCTCCGGCGAATCTCCCGCGCTCGCTACGCCCATCGACCGCAACAACTTCACCTTCATCTACCAGAAATGGCGCGCCGAGGTGATGCCGCACATCGACGCGCCGTGGGACGTCCTCAAGAAGAAGTACGCCCTCTACGACCGCGACTTCTTCCTCGCCGAGATGAACGTAGATGACAACGGCACACCAGAGGTCGTGGACGACCGCCCAGCAGAGGACTTCTACATCACCTTCGACTCAAACGCCCGCGATCCGTACACCATCCGGCGAAAGACGGCGGACGAACTCAATTTCAACCTTGTCTTCGGGTTCAAGCCCGACGGCCTCGCCGCATACGCCTCGTTCTGGCGTCGGTACAAGCGTCCGCCGAAGCGCGAATACTGGGACTTCATCGTCTCTCGCCTCGATCTGCTCGTCCCTCAGGACGTGCGCGAACGCAAGGGGTCGTTCTTCACGCCCGCGATCTGGGTGGAGAAGAGCCAGCAGTATCTCGCCGACGTGCTAGGCGAGAACTGGCAGGACGAATACTACGTGTGGGATTGCGCGGGCGGTACGGGCAACCTCGAAGTCGGTCTCATGAACAAGTACCGCATCTGGGTCTCCACGCTTGATCAGCAAGATGTCGATGTGATTCGAGAACGCATCAAGAACGGCGCGAACCTCCTCGACAGCCACGTGTTCCGCTTCGACTTCCTCAACGATTCCTTTGACAAACTGCCGCAGGGGCTCAAGGAGATTGTAGCCGATCCCGTCCGCCGCCGGAAGCTCGTCATCTACATCAACCCGCCGTATGCGGAGGCAGGGGATATTCGGCAACGTTCCGGCACAGGGCAGAACAAAACAGATGTGTCCGTTTCTCATTCCATATATGAGCGATATGTCGATAAAATCGGGCTCGCCGGACGTGAATTGTTTGCACTCTTCCTCATGCGCATACATGAGGAAATCCCAGACTGCATAGTGGGGCAGTTCTCAAAGCTGAAACATTTGCAGTCTCCAAATTTCAAGGGGTTCCGCGAGGCGTTTACAGGCCGGTTGGAGAAGTGCTTTCTTGTCCCTGCCGATACCTTCGACAACGTGAAGGGAAAGTTCCCCATCGGTTTCTTCGTGTGGCGGCTTGGGGACAATCTTAATGCAGAGGAGCAGAGGCGCAGGGAGATTCGTGAGTTTCTGGAGGGGGATCCAGTGGCGCGGTTGACTGGTCACGAGTTTGAGGGGATGTCTGTAAAGGAGGTGTTGAACGCTGCGCATGATGATTGGAAACGAGTCAATCACCAAGTGTTCAATCCCGGCATTGGGATTGTGTCGTTGACGAGGAGCGGATTGCATGACACGTTGTCGCATGGGAGAGGCCGTTGCAAAATCTCAGCCTTGCAAGCCATTCCAGAAATTGTGGCGGCGGGGCGCGTCATTTCATATCGGCGGAATTGGAAGAACCGCGGGTACGACACCTATATACTTGTAGCCCCTGTCGCAATAGGGGGAATACAATACGTTGCGCTAGTCATTGTCAACTGCAGCAAAGACATCAACAGATTCTACCTGCACGAGGTGGGTTGCATCGATGACATAAAGAAATGCGCCGAGGTCATACGAACAGGGTTTTCAGGCGAAAAGCCCGCACTATCCCGAAACCTCGGCGACGTCAAAAGTGTAGCATATTCGATTTTTGCCGTCAATGGGGTTTCTGAAAGAAATTTCACATCGACCATCGCCGATGTGTACGACCGTGAGGGGGCTTTAATTGGATCCAAGATGATTCTCGCATACGATGATATGCCAAACATTGGGAAATGGGTGAATTCATTCCGTCATGACAACGGTCTCCATCTTGGCTTCATGAGCAATGGGCGTAATGATTTCCAGAATACAAACCTTGTTTATTTCATCAATGACAGAAATCAGTTGTCAACTCCTCGCGGTTGGTGGATAACGCCGTCGAATCTGATCCCGATGTGCATTTTCGTTGCCGTGCGTCATAGCGTGGAAGCTACATGGCTAAATGACAGAGATACGTTCCTTTATCCTAATGATGGATGGAGCGCCGATGTCTCATTTCAAATGGACTGTATCATCTACGCACTTTTCTCTGACTTCAATGTGATAAAGTCATCAGTTGGCATGAACCATTGGATTCCGTTCACGGAGGAAGAGGTGGGTGCGAAGGACTGTTTCAAGAGCCACTTCATGAGCGACTTCATAAACGGCAGGGCAGGAAGCACGCTGTCTGCTGATGCGGCGCGCTCGGTGATCGCGCCCTACCAGGGGGAGCTAGATTTTGAGAATGTGGAATTGTGTAAGTGTGAAAATATGGAAGTATGTAAACAGCCAATGCTGGATGCCGCTACTCATTTTCATAGTTCCATACTTTCACATTTCCACAATTCCACACTTTCACATTTCTCTCCCGCCGCCCGTGCAGTCCTTGATGCCGGGCGCGAGCTCTGGCGCTACTACCATGCCCAGCCGAACGCCAATCCGAACGCCTCCTACTACGACATTCGGCTTCATTTCCAAGGGGTGAAGCGCACCGCATCCGGCAAGGAGCAGATGAACGCCACGTCCTCCGATGCGACCTACAACGCGCTTCTCGCCAATCTCCGCGCCGCACACAAAACTCTTGCTGCGCAGATAGCGCTAAAGGTGTATGAGTATGGCTTTCTTAGAAAGTGAGGAATAAGATAATGAACCTGAAAAATGGATACTGGTGGTGTCTGGGTGTCGCATTAGTGGCGGCGGCAGGCTCGGCGGTGGATTTTATATCCGTTGAAGGGCCTGTGCCCGAGGTAAACAGGGGCGGGTGCAGCACGGCCGTGTTCGTGCGCCCCGTGACCAACCGCGCAGCTGTCGTGTCCGCGAAGTGGACGGTGACGGGCCTTGGCGTGTTCCGCGTGTTCCTCAACGGCGCGGAAGTCGGAGCTGAGGATTTCCTCAAGCCGGGCTACACGCATCCGTACAAGCGCCGTTCGTCGTTCTCCTACGACGTCACGGACGCCTTCCGCCGCGACCCCGGCGCGCGCAACGTGCTGTGCGCCGAGGTCTCGACCGGCTGGTGGCGCGACGCGATCATCGGCCGCGCAGGGAAGATCTCCGCGTTCCAGGGCGTGCTGAAGCTCGCGTATGCCGACGGCTCGGCGGAGGAGATCGTCTCCGACACCTCCTGGCGCGCCGCGTACGCGGGGCCGCTTCGCCACGCGACGATCTGGGGCGGCGAGCGGTACGACGCGCGCGTTCCGACGCCGTGGCGCACGACGGGCGACGTCGATTGGAAGCGGGCGCGCGTCAACGGCGAGTTCAAGGGCGCGGTGACGCCGCTCGAAGGACGTTCCGTGCGGGTGCGCCGCGACCTCGCGTTCGCGCCGCACACCGCATGGGCGTGGAAGGGCGCGGACGGCGCGGCGAAGGACCGACACGGTCGCGCGCGTATTCTGCGCCGGTACGCCGGCGGCGAGGCGCTCGTACTGGAGCCGGGCGAGACGCTGGTTGTCGATTTCGGACAGAACTGCGCGGGCGTTCCCGAGTTCGCGGCGCGCGCGGCGGCGGGTACGGAACTTTCGGGCCATCCCGCCGAAATGCTGAACGACGCGAACGGCGAGAGGTCGCGCGGCAACGACGGTCCGGCGGGAAGCGCCTACTTCGCCAACTACCGCACGGCGGAGTCGCGTCTTCGCTATGTCTTCGCTGGCGGGGACGGCGAGACGTGGCACCCGTCCTGCACGTTCTTCGGCGGACGGTACTGGTCGTTCACGGCGAACGGGCGCGTGGAGTTCAAGCGGCTCAGTCTGCTGCCCGTGATGTCCATCGCGCCCGAGGACGAGACGGGGACGATCATGACGGGCGACGCGTCGCTGAACCGGCTCATCTCCAACTGCCTGTGGGGAATGCGCTCCAACTACCTCAGTGTGCCGACGGACTGTCCGCAGCGCAACGAGCGCTGGGGCTGGACGGGCGACACGCAGGTGTTCGCGGGCGCGGCGGTGTACGCGGCGGACGTGTACGGGTTCCTCTCCAAGTGGATGACGGACATGCGCGACTCGCAGGCGGACGAGAAGTCGAAGTGTCCCGGGATGTTCCCGAAGATCGCGCCCGACAGGTCCGGCGGCCGGCTCATCGGCTGGGCGGACGCGGGCGTCATCGTGCCCTATACCATGTGGCGTCAGTTCGGCGACGTGGCGGCCGTGAACGTGAACTGGGACGCCATTGCGCGGTTCCTGGCGAACCTCGACAAGTCGAACTGGACGACGCCCGAGAACGAGCGGCAGTGCGTCGACTGGCTCTCGCCCGCCATGTACGAGGGGCACCGGCGCGGCTGGGGCTCGAGGTTCTGCAAGAACCCGTTCTGGGACGGCGAGACGAACGCCGACGAGCGCCAGTACTGGGACATGCTCGGCGCGTGCTACCACATCTGGGACCTCAAGATGATGGTCGAGATGGCGAAGGCCACCGGACGCGACAAGGAGGCGGCGGCGTACTCGCAGCGCGAGGCGAAGGCCGTGGCGCGCTACCGCAACCTGTTCCTCGACCACCACGGACGCTTCGCCGAGCGCTATCGGAACATGCAGACGCCGAACCTGTTCGCGCTCAAGCTCGGCCTCTTTCCGACGCAGGCGGCGACGGACGCGGCGAAGGCTGATCTCGTCGCGAGCGTCAAGGCGGGGAATTGCAAGGTCGGAACCGGCTTCCTCGGCACGCCGCTCCTGCTTGACGTGATCGCCGACATCGTCGGCGATCCGGCGCTCGCCTACTCCGTGCTGCTCCAGCGCGACTGCCCTGGGTGGCTGTATTCCGTGGACAACGGCGCGACGACGATCTGGGAGCGCTGGGACGGCTACACGAAGGAGCGCGGGTTCGGTCCGCCCGAGATGAACAGCTTCAACCACTACGCGAACGGCGCAGTGCTCGGCTGGATGTACCGGACGATGGCGGGGATTCGTCCCGGCAAGGAGGCGGGATACCGTCATTTCACGCTCGCGCCGAAGCCCGACAAGCGGGTTGGCAGCTGCAAGGCGAGCTACCGCACGAAGTACGGGACGGTGAAAAGCGAGTGGCGGTATGTGGACGGCGGGAAGCTCGAATGGTCGTACACCGTGCCGCCGGGTACGACGGCGACGATCGTTCCGCCAGACGGTGGCCCGACGGTGGAACGTGGCCCCGGCGACTATCGGATGCCGTCGGATTCAGCCGCAGATGCTGGCGCGCAGAAGGGCGGTGATCCGTTTCGCTCAGTAACTGCCCCCAAAAAGGAGTGCCGCGTCCCCCTGAAGCTGCTGCCGCGCAACAATATGCCGCTCGTGGAGGCGGAGGTGGAAGGAGCAAAGGGCACGTTTCTTCTAGACACGGGCGCGACGCACACGACGTTTGACCTTGCCTTCGTCAAGAAGAACCTGCCGAACGCGACGCTTACGCCCGTGGCGATGATGGCGGAGACGAACGTCGAGGGTGCGCCGCGCTACATGCGCGTGAAAAGCATGAAGCTCGGCGCGGCCGAGTTCGGCGACTTCGGCGCGATGGCGCTGGACATCTCCCATCTGCACGCCTCCGTCGGGGCGAAGGTGGACGGCATTCTGGGCATGAGCACGCTTGGGCGTGTGCCGTGCATCGTGGCGTTTGGGGCGGGCGAGATCGTGTTCGCGCCCGGCAAGGAGTCGCTCGCTGGATTCGGACGCTCCGTGCAGAGGTCGCTTTCAGATCCAATGAGCATCCTCCTGCCCGTGAAGTTCGGGGAACGCACATTCGAGGTGCTGGTGGATTCGGGTGCGTCCTTCACATTCCTTTCGCGCGATACGGGGTGGCCGACGACGGGTGAGGCTGCGAACGTTCCGGCGGTGGACATCAACGGAAAGGCGAAACTTGCGCCGCTTGTCGGCAAGAAAGGCGTGCTTCCCGTGGGCGATGGCATCGAGATTTCGCCATTTGTTGTTTCCACGCCGATGAACCGCATTGGCTCGGACGTCCTGACCGCATACGACATGCTGATCGCCGGCCGTTACGTGGGCTTCCGCCGCCACCCTTGACAAAACCGCACGGTGGAGGGTAAAATAGAGGCCATTCACGATTTTATAAAGTGAAAGGATTAAAAAATGAGCATAGGAAAACTGATTCCCGTTAAGGCGGTAACGCGCTGGCAGCGCGTTGTACCAATGGCGATTGTTGCGATCTGCATGGCGGCGGCGATGCCGTCGCTGGCGGCGTTGCCCAAGTTCTCGTACAGCTCGCCCATGTTCCGCATGGGCTCGTCGGCCAACGACAGCTCGACCGTGCTCACGACCACGCCGAAGCTCGCGTTTTCGGGGATGACGCTTTCGGATGTGGCCAAACGCCTGGCGGAGGGTTATGTCCTCGGTGCGTACCAGTGCGGAACATCCATGGCCAGGCGCCAGATACAGGCAAAAGACGTGTTGCTCTGCCGCGATCCCGAGACGGACGCAGTCGTGAAGATTGTCGGCGTGTTCGTGTTTGTGGACGGTGGCTACACAAAGTCCGTGTCTGCGGAGTTGATAGACGGTGCAGGCGGCGTGTATGCGCGCGCCGCAGGGGCGCAGTATGTCAGCGGCAGCAATCCTAATTTCGTGTTTGCCGAGCTGGACGGCAACGGCGATGTGATCTACAGCCGCGATTCAGGCAAATCCGGCAAGGCGAATCCGGGTAACCTGGCCGTCGGATGGGAAACCGCAGGCTACGGCGCGTGTTCGCTGAGCCTCGTCAAGCTTGTCCCCAGATCGCCAGCGCTCTTCTTCGCGAACGCGCAGGGTGAACCGGTCCTGACCGTCGAGGACATCCGGGACTACGACATCACAGCTGCCCTCTGCGGAGTAAGCGTGGCAGTGGCATACATAGGGAATGCAATGACCACCTGCAACAAGAACGTCGAAACGAACGCGGCGGGCATTGCAACGTCGATCCGCATCGAGTTCCAGTACAAGGAGGGCTCCCACCTGAAGTGCGCCGTCGTTGAGTTCACCAATGGCGAAGGCGGCGTCTATGCACAGCAGACGCATTCGGTGTACCTGACCGGCGGAACGGTTGGCTACCATTTCATAAAGGACGACGGGACGCTGAACACAGTCACCGGTAGTAGTATTCCGGGATTCTATGGCCAATGCGGGGTCCTTAATGATTCGTCGGGCTACGGCGCGATGACGCTCTGCGCCACGCCGCCTGCGTCCGCCCAGCAGAAGATGCTCTGGAACAAGGCGGAGAACATGTTTGCCAAAACGCACAAAATTCCGGACGTCTCCACGCTGCCGGTTCTTACGCAGACATGGGTGAAGGTCCTTGACGGCATATCCCTGCAGGAAATGGTCAATGACGGGTATGAGATTTCCGCGTACTTCTGCGGCGGTAGCGTCAACACCAAGCAGAAGGTTTACGCGAAGGGTTTCCAGTCGTACACGCCTTCGGGCGAGACGGCGATCTCAAATGCGATTTGCTGGTTTGTCATTTATGACGACAAGCACACCAAGTCCGCGACAATCGAGTTGGAGTCGCGCGCGGACGGCGTGTATGCGAAGTACGGCAAGGCGCAGTACCTCAACAGGACGAACAACTTAAACTTCAGATTCGCGTGGCTTGACGAGGACGGTAATCCCGTGTACGACTGCGATCAGACGAGCCATACCGCATTTGCCTTCGGCGGCGTGCCGGCGTCGTGGACTGCGGGCGGCTACGGAATCGCCGGTCTCAAGGCGTCGAGATTCATGAAGCTGAATGAAAGCCGACTCGTCTTCGCGAACCCCGCCGGAGAGTCTGTCCTCACGCTTGACGACATCAAGGACTACTACTTCGGATGCAGTTTTGCGGGAAGTTCCATCAGCGCGAATGACGGTGAAGGCGTTGGGTTGTACAGGGCATTTGAGTACGATGCGAACAATTCCGTTTCGTTGATGCGCGTGGAGTATCAGGTGTACGACGGCTCCGGTGGTAGTTACTACAACAAATGCCTAATCGTAAATTTCACGAACGGCGTCGATGGCGTCTATGGATATGCCACGACGGCACGTTATACGGGCCAGAATACGGGAAAATTAGGGGCGCATTTCGTCAATGAGAACGGCACGTTCGCCGGTTCGGAATACACTGTGGTGACCAATTCGTTTACTGACGGCTACGGCATCTACGACCTCTTCGCCACGCCGATGATCACGCTTGACCGCGACACGGACTGGAGCGCGACCGACGGCGCCATTGCGCTTGGAGACGCCGTGGTAGATCTGAACGGACACAACCTGATGCTACAGGGCGTTTCGGGCAATGCCTCATTACTGTATCCCTATTCCCAGATATTCAACTCCAACAACAGCGTCATGTCGGAAGTCCATTTCAAGGTCTCGGGCGGCTTGTCGTTCTCCAACAATTCGGTGCATTTCGGCACGAGCAATGCGTTCCTCAACAACAACATCAAGTTCGTCAAGGAAGGGAACGGCACGTTCGTCGGCGCCATCGGACAGCCCAGCAAGGGCGGAACGCAGATCGTGGCGGGAACGCTCAAGGCCGGCGTCGCCGGTACGTCCAATCCGTTCGGCGCAACGCCGCAGACGATTACCGTTCCCGCCGGTTGCACATTCGACGCGAACGGGCAGACGGGATTCGCGAACTACACCTTCGTACAGAACGGCGGCACAATCAGCAGTTCGGCGGGAAGTTCATCCTACGCCCAGGGATTCCTGAAGACCGTTTCGCTTACGGATGATTCGGCGTTCGATCTGTTCGGGGCCTACGGCATCGTCGGCACCGACTATTCGGCAACTTCGGTTGACCTCGGCGGGCACACGCTTTCGGTTGATGTCGGCCACACCGGAGCGCGTCTGTACCTCTGCAACACGACGTTCGGGGCGTCCGGCGGCGTCGTGGACATCGCCGGCGGCGGCTATCTCCAGGTCGGGCTGAACTTCACCAATGCGGGCGCTTTGAATGCCGTCAATGCATCAAACGTCGATTTCCGCGTCAACTGCTGCCTGAATGTGCTTGCACCGTTCAGTGTGCGTGACTACGTGGCGTTGAACAACGTCAATGGCAACTCAGGCAACGAGGCGATCAACGTGTACGGCACGTTCAAGCCGTCCGCGCACGACTACTTCCACGGGTGCCGGATGCAGGAAGGATCGACCATCGACCTCTCGGAGCGCACGGCGGCGCTTCCGCTCGTCTCGGCGTTCACCAACACGGACAGCGACAGGACGCTCAAGTTCGCGGACGGCGCGGCGGTGTACATGGCGCTGGGCGGCAAGAGGTTTGCCGGCGGCAAGGTGATTTCGTGGAATGAGAAGCCGGAGAACATCGGAACGGTCAAGTTCAGGAGCGCGCCGGGCGAGCGCAGGTACGCCTTCGTCGCCAAGGACGACGGCCTGTACGCCATGAACGGGTTGATTATCTTCGTCAAGTGACCCACGGCAACGGGCAAGATGCCCGTTGTCCCAGTTGCGGGCGAGACGCCCGCCACCCCGATAACGGGCAAGATGCCCGTGGGGCGGGCGGCTCGCCCCACCTTGCGGTCACGCGGGATGCGTGACCCTGCTTTTGTGCGTTTTGCCGTTGACATTTGCGACACAAAATGCTATACTGTCACAATGTTTCTTTCACCAAAGAAGGACAATTGAATGAACAAGCTGTGTTTTACGGCCGCTGGTGTGGCTTTGACGGGAATTTCCGCGTTCGGCGCGGGCTTCGCCCTTTACGAGGGTTCAGCCTCGGGTACGGCGCTGGGCGGCGCGGTAATGGGTAAGGCGCAGGATGCGTCGGCCCTGTTCTACAACCCGGCGACCATGTCGGACTTCACGAACGTGGTGGCAACGGCCGGTTTCGTGACGGAGCACCCCACGGCGGACACGGCCATCAACGGACACCACGGCCGCAAGATGGATCCGGGCGCTTTCGTGCTGCCGCACGTATACGCCGTTGTGCCGCTCCCCTACGACTTCTCATTCGGTCTCGGCTTCGCGCCGGAGTTCGGCCTTGGCACGCACTACAACCCGGGCTGGGAAATGGCCTGGAACACGCGCTCGACCTTTGTCGAGGGACTGACCTTGAACCCGAACATCTCCTACCGCATCACGGACAAGTGGAGCGTCGCGGCGGGCATTCGCCTCCTTTACTTCGAGTTCGACCAGTACTCAAGCCCGCAGGCCGTGAGCGATGGCAACTACTACGGCTCCATGCGCAACCACCTGAAGGGTGACAACGGCTTCACCGACTGGGGCTGGGAACTTTCCACGCGCTATCGGTTCACGGACACGATCTCCGCGGGCGTCCTCTACAAGTCGTACATCGACACGAAGGTGAAGGGCTACAACCACACGCGCGTGAAGTCCCGCAACTACTCTGCCGCGGAGGCTCAGGCTCAGGCGCAGGCCGACGCGGCCGTGCGCGAGCGCCTTACGGCGATGGGGCTTGCCGGTACGCCCTACTGGGATGCCTACTATGCCCAGGCCATGCAGCAGGTCAGCGCTCAGGCAAATGCGCAGGCACACCAGGCGGTCGATACGTCGCTGTCCTCCGCCGCTGCGGAAAACACTGGCCATGCAAGTGCAGAAATCCGTCTCCCGCAGTCTGTCACCATCGGCGGCAACTGGGACGTGACCGATACCGTCCACCTCGGCTCGGCGCTGACTTGGACGGAATGGTCCTCCATGCCGAGGATCAACTTCCATCTTCCTTCCGGCGTCAAGACCACGAAGCTTAACTGGCACGACGTCTACCGCATCGGCTTTGGCGGCGCGTGGGATTTCCACGAGAACTTCACGCTGTTGGGCTCATACGTGTACGACATGGATCCGTGCAGCCACCGCCGCAACAACGGCTCCACGATGCTTCCTCCCGGCGACCGCCACATCGGCACGATCGGTCTCCAGTGGCACTACGGCAATCTGGACGTGACGGTCTGCTACGGCCTCGTGTTCATGATGTCGCACGACGCATGGTTCACCGATTCGCTCGGCAACGACTGGAAGTTCGACACGCACAACGGCCTCTCCCAGTCCGCCGGCGTCTCCATCAGCTACCGCTTCTAATCTGCTCGCAAGAACGCTGCACGTAACCGGTCACTCATCTGCATCCATCCAAAAGCGCATGAAAAATGCGTTCCCCTTCGGGGAAGCGACACTCATGTCGCTTCCTGATTTGAAGCGGCGAGAGCGCCGCTTCCCCGACATGGGCCTTCTAGTATCAGTTTTTGGGTAGATGCAGTTGAGTGACCGATTACCGTTGCACGGCTTTGCACAATGCGCGGTTTTTTGATAAACTGGGCGCATGAAAACCTCAGCACTTGTGTTGGCCGCTGCGGCGCTGGGCGCCGTTTTCGCGGAAGAACGCCGCATTGACGGCAATGAATGGCAAGATCTTTCGCGCATGAGCCTCGGGCGCGAGAAGACGCGCGCGGCGTTCGCGCCGTTCGCGGACGAACGCGCCGCGCTTGAAATCCTCCCGTGGAAGACGGATCGGCAGATCTGCCTCGACTCCGACACGGCGTGGAAGTTCAAGTGGGTGAAGGAGCCATCGCTGCGGCCGGTCGGCTTCGAGAAACTGAGTTATGACGTCTCCGGCTGGGAGACGATCAAGGTGCCGTGCTCGTGGCAAGCGTACGGCGCGAACGGCAAGGGCGGCTGGGGCACGGCGCTCTACACGAACGCCCGCTATCCGTTCAAGATGAACCCGCCGTACGTGATGGACGAGCCGCCGAAGAACTTCACCAACTACGATGCGCGCAATCCCGTGGGCTCGTATCGTCGCGACTTCGAGCTGCCCGCGTCGTGGAAGGGCGACCGCGTGTTCCTCAAGTTCGACGGCGTCGATTCCTTCTACTACCTGTGGGTGAACGGGAAGTACGTCGGCTTCACCAAGGACAGCCGCTGCGCCGCCGAGTACGACGTGACGGACATCGTGAAGCCCGGCAAGAACACGGTGGCGCTGGAGGTGTACCGCTACAGCGACGGCTCCTACCTCGAAGACCAGGACATGTTCCGCCTCTCCGGCATCTTCCGCTCGGTGTGGCTCGTGCGGCGTCCGCAGACCTACATCCGCGACTTTTTCGCGCGGGCGAAGCCGGCGCAGGAGGGCAAGTACGACGGAGACTGGACGCTGACGGTGGAGAGCGAAGTGTCCTGTGCAACGGGCAAGATGCCCGTTGTCCCAGCTGCGGGCAAGATGCCCGCCACCCCGATGGTGAAGGTCGCGCTCTATGACATGGCCGGCGGGAGGGTCGCGCTTGTCGCGACTGGGAAGCAGGACGAATATCTCGTTCGTTCGCCGAAGCTTTGGAGCCATGAGACTCCGAACTGCTACAAACTCGTCCTTTCGCTCGTCCAGGACGGCAAGACGCTTGAATGCGTCTCGACTCTTTTCGGGTTCCGCGAGAGCAAGATCATCAACGGACGCTACTGCCTCAACGGCAAGAAGGTGAAGCTCTGCGGTGCGAACCGCCACGAGACGGATCCGATGTTCGGGCACTACTGTCCGCACGCGCGCCAGGAGGAGGACGTGAAGCTCCTGAAGCGCGCGAACTGCACGCTCGTGCGCAACTCGCACTATCCGCAGGACGACTACTGGTACTACCTCTGCGACCTGAACGGCATTGCGCTCATGGATGAGGCGAACGTGGAGACGCACGGCATGGGATACGGGAAGGGCTCGTCGAGCCACGACCCGCGCTTCACGCTCGCGACGGTATGGCGCAACATGAACATGGTCGAGCGCAACAAGAACCATCCGTCCGTCCTCTTCTGGAGCCACGGCAACGAATCGGGTCCCGGCAAGAACTTCAAGGCGGCCGACAAGGCGGTGCACGAGCGCGACTGGTCGCGTCCCACGCACTACGAGCGCGACTGGTCGGCCTCCGACATCGACTCCAACATGTATCCGTCCGTCGATCATGTCCGCCGTCGTTCCGCCAACACGAATTCGAAGCGGCCGTACTTCCTCTGCGAGTACGCGCACAACATGATGAACGCGATGGGCAACCTGAAGGACTACCAGGACGCCTTCGAGAGCTCCGACGTGACCATCGGCGGCTGCATCTGGGACTGGGTGGACCAGGGCCTCTATAAGAGTGTAAAGTGTAAAATGGAAAATGGAAAATGGGAGGAGCGGCGCATAATTGCCTATGGCGGCGACTTCGGCGACGCGCCGACGGACGGGCAGTTCGTGATGAACGGCTGCATCCTCTCCGACCGTGCCCTCGAGCCCGCGTACTGGGAGATCAAGCACGTCTATCAGCCTGTCAGCGTTACGCTAGACGATGGTAGGGCGGCCTCGCCGAGGCCGCCGTCGGCCCGCTCGGCGAGCGGGCCCTACCAGGCCGTCACCATCAAGAACAAGCAGTTCTTCAGGTGCATGAATCGCTTCGATGTGAAAGAGACTGTCCTCGTGAACGGCAAGGCCGTTTCCTCGCGAATGATTGATGTCTCCGATATCGGTCCGCGCGGCGAGAAGACCGTGGAGTTCCCCGCCGCCGCGCATGAAGCGAACAAGCCGGGCAACTCGGTTTCCGTGCGGTACGAGTTCATCGCGAAGGAGAGCGAGGGCTTCATCGAGAAGGGGTATGTCGTCGCCAACGACCAGATCGACCTGCCGAACGACAAGCGCGCGCAGGCGCTTGGGATGAAGCTCATGGACCAGATGGTCCGCGACGAGAACGGACGGGTCGAGTTCCTGGTGCCGTCCGGCGGCGATACGTCGGTCGCGTTCGACCGCGCGACGGGCGCGCTCGTCTCGTACAAGGTCAAGGGCGTGGAGCGTCTGCTCGCGCCGATGGTGCTGGACGCCTACCGTGCGCCGAGCTCGAACGAGCTCCGTCCGGCGGCGCAGTGGAGCCAGTGCGGCTGGCGCAACTTCCGACAAAAGGCGATTTCCTTCGGCGAGGTCAGGAGAGACGACGACGACGCGCACGCGCTCGCGTTCACGGTGGAGGTGGAGTGCCGCGGCGAGGCCAAGGAATCGCTGGTCAACTACGGGCGGCCAGGTGGACACATCGAGGCGAAGGGCGCGCCGTCGCGTGTTTCGGCGCCGTACTTCCGCGCCGTCCTGCGCTGGCGCGTCAATGGCGACGGCAAGGTGTCGTGCCGCAGCGAGATCCGTCCCGTCGGCTTCAACCGCGAGCTGCCGCGCATCGGCTGGCGTTTCGTCCTCCCGCTCGATTTTGCGCAGGTGGAGTGGTTCGGACGCGGTCCGTTCGAGAACTACCGCGACCGCAAGTCCGGCGCGTTCAGGGGCCTCTGGACGACCGACCTCACGAAGTTCGTGATGCCGTACGCGCGTCCCGAGGACGCCAACAACTTCGAGGAAACCGACGCCGTTACGCTCTCGGGCGCGAAGGGCGCAATCGGCTTCGCGACGCTTGGGCTCCCGTTCGCGTTCACGGCGATTCCGTATTCGCCGACGGAGATCATCGCGGCCTCGCACCCGCCGGAGCTGCCGCCGATCACCAAGGTCGAGTTCGGCATCTTCGCGGAGACGCGCGGACTCGGCGGCGCGAGCTGCGGTCCGGGACCGATGAGGCGCGACATCATCGACACGTCGAAGAACTACCGCCTCGACTTCGCGATCGTGCCGTATCGCGTGACGACCGCGCTCTCGGACGTGCCGTTCACGTTCCCGCCCGCGCCCGCGAACAGCGTCACGCAGTTCAAGCGCTACAAGGCGGCGGGCGCGTCGTCAGACGAGGCCAGCGAGCGCGAGGGCGCGAACAACGCGTTCGACGGCGACATCTCGACCATCTGGCACACGCAGTGGAAGAAGCGCAACCCCGGCTATCCGCACTTCGTCATCGGCGACTACGGCAAGACGCTCGCGCTCAAAGGCGTCATCGCCGTTCCGCGTCAGGACATGGACCACGGACGCGTCCGCCGCTACCGCCTCGAGCTGAGCGACGACGCGAAGATCTGGCGCACGGTCGCGGAAGGGGAGCTTGCAAACACGGACGACCTCACGGAGATCACGTTCGGAAAGAAGGAGTCCGCACGGTACATCCGCTTCAACGCGCTTTCGCCGTGGGACAAGTCGCAGCCGTGGGCCTCCATGGCCGAACTCCAGCCGATGATTTCGGACAAGTAAGGAGACCGGAAAATGCAGCACTTCGCGAAACTGGCAAGTCTTGCAATCGCGTTGGTCGGGGTCGCGTATGGCGACGCGATCCCGTTTTCCGCGATCCGCCTGCGCAAGCCCCATACCGACAGAGAAGAGGTGTGGAACGGACTGCGCGAGCAGTTCGCGAAGCACCGTGCCGGCGTCGACGAGGTGTGGTTCTCGACGGGCATCAGTTTCCCCAAAATGGAGGAACACCGCGCCGCCGCCCAACGGCTCGCGAAGGCGGCGGACGACCTGCGCAAGATCGGCATTCGGCCGTCGCTTCAGATACAGGCGACGATTGGACACGGCGATGCTTTCCTTCGTTATGCGGACAACTCGGGCATGACGTGGCAGGGATTCACGTCGGCGAACGGGTCCGTGGCGAAGGGGTGCAACTGCTTCCGCGCGCCGGGATTCCTTGCGTACATGAAGGAGATGTCCACGCTCTATGCCGCCGCGACGCGTCCTTATTCTGCGTGGATCGACGACGACATCCGCATCGTCAACCACGGAGGCCCTGGCTGGGGCTGCCACTGCGAATATTGCTTGGGGAAGTTCGCCGAGAAGGAGGGCAAGAAGCGCACGCGCAAGCAGCTTGTCGAGGAAATGAAGACCGACGCCGCGCTCGCCGCCCGCTGGCGCGCGTTCGCGTTTGAGGGCGAGGCCGAGCTGGTGCGCGTGATCGCCGAGGCGGTCCACGCGGCGTCCCCTGAAACGCGGATGTGCCAGCAACAGCCGGGACGCTGCTTCCCCGAACACCGCCTGCTCTACGAGGCGCACCATGCGGCGACGGGGTTGCCCGTGGGGATGCGTCCCGGCGCGGGCGCGTACTTCGACAACGACGCGCGTGCGCAGATCGAGAAGGCGTATACGCTTGCGCTCCAGATCGACACGATCGGCCCCTTGCCGTTCATCGACAGAATCTGTCCGGAGATCGAGTCGTGTCCGCGCTCCTTCGCCTGCCGCACGGGACAGGGCGTGCTCCTTGAGGCGCTGGAGGCGCTTGCGCAGGGCATGAACGCCATCTCCGCGCTCGTGATGGACGCCGGATTCGAGACGCCGGAATGGTACGGCGACGAGATTCTTGCGCCGCTCGCGCGCAACGCGGCGATGATGAAGCGCTACGTGGCGCTGAACGAGGGCGCGGTGCGGTGCGGTTATGGTTTTACGGACGATCCCCCCGTCCAGCTTCTGACCGGCTCCCTGCCCCTCAAGCCGCTTATTCCCGGTGCGCGTTCGGACCTCGCACGCATCGTCACCACGACTGCAGCGAAGGAGGCCGTTGAAGCGGGCAAGGAGGCCGTGGCGCAGCTTCTCGCTGAAGACTTGCTGATTGACGGAGCGGCGGCGGAAACGCTTGTCAAGGCCGGATACGGCGCGGAAATCGGGCTTGCGGGATTTGCATCCGCCAAAGGAAATCTGCGCGAGCGGTTCTTGTCCGTACCCGTGAACAAAGGTTTCAAGGCGCGCGAAACGCCGGTGTCGGGTCAGACGCTCTTCCTGAAGCCCGCGCCGGGTGCCGTGGCCCTTTCCGAATATTACAGCGACGCGAACAATGCGCCGTTGAACCTGCCGGGATATGCGGCGGTGATGTTCGAGACGAAGGAGGGCCGCCGTCGCGTGGTGTTTGGGACACATGCGTTCACGGCGGGGCTCTCAAAGGCATCCGGCGACCGGGTGGTGCAACTTCACCGTCTAGCGGACTGGGCGTCGCACGGCAAGTCGCCGGTTCTTCTGGAGACGCCCACGCGCTCGTTCGTCCAACCGCGCGTCCGCAAGGGCGGTTCGCTCGCGTCTGTGGTGTTCGTGAACACGTCGATTGGCCGCACGCAACCTGTGCGGATGCGCCTGCGCGGCGTTCCGGCAGATGCGACGAAGGCGGTGTGGTCGATGCTCGACGCGGAAGACGTTGTGCTTGACGTCACACACGAGGGTGCCGATACCCTCGTGACCTTACCACCAGTACCAGCCTGGACGGGCGGCTACCTCTTTCCTGTCGTCGCCCGTTAGCCCGCCGCCCGCGCCTTTCTTGCTTTCGCTGCTGGGAGATTAGGAGTCTTGGAGTTAAGGAGAATATTATAAATTCTCTCTCCAAGCCTCCTAAACTCCAAAACTCCCAATGGCGAAAGCAAATAAGAGGGCTTTCTCTGCGCTCTCTGCTTCTCTGCGCCTCTGCGTGAGACTATTTTTGGGCAACGACTTAACGGACGGGCAGATTGCGGTCGGCGAGGAACTTCTTCAGTTCCGGAATCCCGATGACATGGAAGTGGAACACCGATGCGGCGAGAAGCACGTCGGCGCCCGCCTCGGCGGCCTCGGCAAAGTGCTCCATCGTCCCTGCGCCGCCAGATGCGACGACGGATGCGTCCGTGATTGCGCGGATCTTGCGGATGAGCGGGAGGTCGTAGCCCGTGCGCACGCCGTCCGTCGACTTGGATGTAGGCAGAATGCAGGCGACGCCGAAGTCGTTGACCTGCTTTGCCCACTCTATCGCGTCCTTTCCTGTCGCGGTGCGTCCGCCGTCGATGAACACCTCGTAACCTGACGGCATTGCCGCGTTCTGAGCGACGTCGATAGCCACAGTCACGCGCTCCGGACCGAACGCGCGCACCATCTCCCCGATCATCTCCGGACGACGGAACACGGCGGACGACGTGGAAACTTTGTTCGCGCCGGCCTTGAGGACCTCTTCGGCGGCCGAAGTGGAAGAGATGCCGCCGCCCATGGTGAACGGCACCGTGACCGCGTCGGCGACCTTGCGGACGACCTCCAGAAGGGTCTTGCGTCCCTCTACGGTGGCCGTGATGTCGAGCATTGCGAGCTCGTCGGCGCCTGCGGCGCAGTACGCGCGGCAGCATTCAACCGGGTCGCCGGCGTCCTTGATGTTTACGAAATTGACGCCCTTGACGACGCGTCCGTTGATCATGTCGAGACAAGGCATGATTGTAAGTTTGCGATCCATGTAGATCCTTTCTTTTTCTCCGTTGGGCGAAAGTATACCAAAATCCCGTCCGTGCGACAATGCCATGAACATTGCCATTTCCCCTTGCCAACCCCAACTAAATCTTGGTAGACTATTGCAGTCCAAAAACAGCAATGGGAGGCACCATGAAAAATTCCACCATCCGCAAATCTCTTGCCGCGCTGCTCGCAGCGGTCGCGATCGGCGCGACTCTTCCCGCGCGGGCCTCCACGTTCGGCGTCGCACAATCGACGAGCGGCTCGACCACCACCTTCACCGTCACGCGCTCCGGCGCGGGCACGAACGCCGCCGAGACCGTGTACGCGCGCGCCGTGTCGCGCTCCGCGTTCGCGGGCGCGCACTTTGCCGCCGAGCCCGTACGCCTCACGTTCGCCGCCGGCGAGACGTCGAAGACCTTCACGGTCACGGAGATGCCCGCCGCGCAGCTCCCCGCCGCGACGTTCCTCTACTACCAGTCCAACCGCGCGACCGGCAATTCGCGCACCTACCTCTTCGAGGTCACGGACGCCGGCGGCTTCCCCCTCGCCTCCGCCGACCGCACGATCTCCTACGACGCGTCCAAGTCCGTCTCCTCCTCGGCGTTCGACGCGAACGCCCTCACGGTCTCCTCCGGCGAGATCACCGTGACCGACGCCGGCTTCGCGCAGGCCTACCACGCCGTGCCGCTCGAAAGCTACTTCTCGTCCGCCGTCCCGCAGGACTACCTCGCGGCCAGCGGCGCGAACCTGCGCATGCTCGTCGACCTCCAGGCGGCGGAGGTGGACGACGGCTACCAGTACGTCCAGATTCTCATCAACCAGACCTCCAGCTGCGACGCGCCCACGAGCGGCTCCAGCAACGGCGACCCCGGCACGCCCCGGTACTCCCGCTACATGGCCGGCTTCGAGCACAAGCACGGCGGCAAGGACGCGAACTTCAGGAACTACACCTTCCCCGTCGTCTCCACCAACGACAACTGCGGCGCAACCTTGCCGTGGAGCGACCAGGGCAACGGCATCGGCAACCTCGTCATGCAGCGCTTCAACACGAACTGCCGCGCCGCTGACGGACGCCTCGCCGTCCCCGCCGACATCACCACGCTCGGCCTCCGCTTCACCGCCTCCGGGAGCGACAACGACGAATGGAAGGCCAAGTCCGTCGTCGTGCGCCTCCAGGCCGTCCCCGCCGGCCCCTCGCTCCTGAACGTCAACCCCGCCGTCACCCCGGCGCCCGTCTGCAAGGGCTCCGTCGTCTCCGTCTCCCTGCCGTTCAACGAGATCGTGACCGTCTCCGGCACGCCGACCCTCTCCACGACGTGGGGCAACCTCGCCTACGTCGCCGGCTCGGGCGCGAACGTCCTCACGTTCGCCGGCCTCGTCACCGCCGCCGCCGGCACCGCGCTCCGGATCACCGGCCTCTCCGGCACGGTCAAGGGCCTCACCGGCACGTCCTTCGTTTGGTCAGGGCGTATCGACGTCAGCGGACGCACCGTCGATACCCTCTCCGCCCCGCCCCACGAGGGCCTCGTCTACCAGCTCTCCATCCCCGCGCACCTGCTCTGGTTTGCGGACCGCCTCGCCATCGACCCCAACACCTCCGCCGCCCTCGCCGCCGACATCGACCTCTCCACCGTCTCCGGCTTCATCCCGATGGGCGGCGCGAACGGCTTCATGGGCACCTTCGACGGACGCGGCCACGTCCTCTCCGGTCTCTCCGTCTCCTCCCCCGACTCCGCCTCACCCGCCTCCCCCACCGCCGCGAACCCCGCCCGCTACGGCCTCTTCGGGCAGATCGCCGCGCAGGGCGTCGTCTCCAACCTCGTCCTCTCCGGCGCCACCGTCTCAGCCTCCCTCAACCCCGCCCTCGTCGGCGCCGTGTGCGGACGCAACCTCGGCACGATCGCCCTCTGCTCCGTCTCCGGCGGCAAGGTCTCCGTCGGCCCCCGCTACGCCGACGGCACGGGCACGGCGCTCGGCGGCGTCTGCGGCGAGAACGCCGGCGTCGTCCGCGCCTGCCGCGTCGTCGCCCCGCTCGCCAACGGCTTAATCCTTCTCGACAACCGCGCCAAGAACGACGTCGTCGGCGGCATCGCCGGCACGAACGCCGCCTCCGGCGTCCTCGAATCCAGCTACTTCCACGCCTTGTTCAACGATGTCACCGGACAGAACATCACCCGCGGCGCCGTCTGCGGCTCCAACGCCGGCGCCATCCGCCGCTGCTCAGGCCTCCACGACAACAGCAACTACTTCAACGGCGCCGTCGGCTCCGACGTCGGCACCGTGGAGGACACGCTCTTCCCCGACGCCACCGCCTTCACCGGCGGCGAAGTCTGCTACGCGCTCAACGGCGGCGTCACGGACGGCTCCCAGCCCTGGTACCAGGCGCTCGGCACGGACGCGCTCCCGCAGCTCTCCGCCACGCCGGTCCCGGACGCGACGGTCTATCCCCACGGAACCATCTACTGCAACGAGGTCGTCCATAACTGGCATGAGACCCACACGACATCTCCCGACTACTCCAATATCGTCTGGACCGCCGTCTGCTCCGTCGGCCACGAAACCAATGTCCTGAACGCCGCCGGCACCGCCGAAGTGAGGCGCGAGCCCACCTGCACCGAACCGGGCCAGACCACCTGGACCTACGTCCCGCCCGCGAACGACTGCGGCGTGACGACGACGAACGTCGTCCTGGACGGCGTCCCCCCCGCCCTCGGCCACGCCTGGGGCGCGCCCGTGTGGGGCTGGACAGCGGATCCGTATCTCGCCGCCGCCTCGGTCTCGTTCACCTGCTCGCGTTGCGACGCTTCCGAAGAGGTTCCCGCCACCGTCACGCGCATTGTCGACGGCACGAACATCGTCGCCACCGCCACGGTGACCCACCATGGCGAAACCTTCACCGATACGCAATCTGTCGCCGTCTCCCCGTGGAAGGCGCTGCAGGTGCGGCTGGACCTTGGCGGCACCGTCACGCTCACGAACGACGTGACCGCGACGGACGGCGATGCGTCCCTGAAAGTCACGAACGCCGTCACGCTCGACCTGAACGGCCACACGATCGACGTCCAAGGAAAGTTCCGAGTCATCAATGTCAGCAATGGCGGTAACCTCACGCTTACGAACAGCATCGAGGGCGCGGGCGCCATCACTGGCGGCAAGGGTTCTTACGGTGGCGGCGTGTACGTGCGCGAGGGCGGCACGTTCGAGATGGCCGGCGGCGCAATCTCCGTCAACACGGCTTGGTACGGCGGCGGCGTGTACGTGGACGACGGCGGCACGTTCGAGATGACCGGCGGCGAAATCTCCGGCAACACGGCTGATTATGGCGGCGGCGTGTACATATACAACAACAGCATGTTCACGCTGACCGGCGGCGAAATCTCCGGCAACACGGCTGATTACGGCGGCGGCGTGTACGTATTCAACAACAGCACGTTCACGCTGACCGGCGGCGGTTCACGGTTTCGGGCAGTCCTGTCGTCTCCGGCAGCACCAACTCCGTCGGCGCGGCGAACAACGTCTATCTGTACTCAGGGCGCACGATTACCGTGAACGGCCTTTCGGACGGCGCGCGCATCGGCGTGACGACCAAGACCACGCCGACCGCGTCCGCGCCCGTCACGTTCGCCACCGGCGCGTCGGCGCGCGACGAAAGGTATTTCTTCAGCGATGTTTCCGGCTTTGTCGTGAATCGCGTGAATGATGCGCTTCGCCTTCGTCCGCCCACGCCGTGGGATTTGCTGCAGGCGCAGCTCGATGCGGGCGGCACCGTCACGCTCACGAACGACGTGACCGCGACGGACGGCGACGCGACGCTGGCGGTCACGAATGCCGTCACGCTCGACCTGAACGGACACACGCTCACGCACAACGGCAACGGCCAGGTCCTCAGCGTCGGCTTCGGCGGCGACCTCACGCTCACCAACAGCCTCGCCGCAGGCGCTGTGACAGGTGGCGGCGACCACGGCGTGTACGTGGGGAGCAATGCCGTGTTCCGCCTCCAGGGAGGCGCGATCGCCGGGAACGCGTCCAACTACGCCGGCGGCGGCGTGTTTGTGGACCGGTTCGGCACGTTTGAGATGACCGGCGGCACGATCACGAACAATGCGGTTCGGGCTGGAGAAAGAGCTGGCGGCGGCGTGTATGTGTACGGTGGCACATTCACGATGACCGGCGGCGAAATCTCCGGCAATGCGGCTAAGTACGACGGCGGCGGCGTGTACGTGCGCGGTGGCACGTTCGAGATGACCGGCGGCGCAATCTCCGGCAACACGGCTTATTCCGGCGGAGGCGTTTACATGGATGGCACGTTCACGGTTTCGGGCAGTCCTGTCGTCTCTGGCAGCACCAACTCCGTCGGCGCGGTGAACAATGCCT
>CADCOC010000044.1 GCA_902802945.1 uncultured bacterium
TACCTGAGCGGAATCGATATCTGCGCCACCGCAGCGCCGCCGCGCTCGAGGCGCATCGCCCACGCGCACGTGCCGGTGCCGCGCGGGGCCGCCTTGCGCTGGATGGGGAGACTCTGCGACTCGGCGATCTTGGTGAAATGGTCGGTGAGGCCGCGGTGGTACGTGGGGCCAATTCCGAGGATGGGACCCGCCCCGAGGCGCACGTCGCCGATCTTCTTGCGGTCGTCCTTCTGCACGTCGGTCGCGAAGCCCACGTCGCAGCAGACGCCGATCGCAGGCGCCACGTCGTACGCGGCCGTCTTGCCGCCCACGAGGCCCACCTCCTCCTGCACGCTCGCCACGTAGTGCACGTTGCATCCCGTGCCGCACTGGCTGTTGGCCATGCGGATGAACGCCTCGCACATCGCAAACGTGCCCACGCGGTTGTCGAAGCCGCGGCACGAGACGCGCGAGCCAGCGAGCTTGCGCCAGCCGGTGTCGACCACGCCGGAGTCGCCGATCGCGACGAGCGAAAGAGCCTCCTCGCGCGACGAGGCGCCGATGTCGCACGGCATGGCCTTCAGCTCGTTCGCCGCGACGTTCTTCTTCTCCTCTGGCTTCATCAGATGCGGGGGGCGCGTGCCGATCACGCCGTTTACCACGCCGTTCTTCGTGAGGATGCGGATGCGCTCCGCCGCCGAAAGCGGCACCACCAGTCCGCCGATCGCCTGAAAATAGACGAATCCCTTTGAGTCGATGTACTCTACCATGTAGCCGATTTCGTCCCCGTGGCCTTCGAGCATGACCGTCCGCTTCGCCCCGACGTCGTACACGGCATGGAGGTTTCCATGCACGTCGATCGTAGGCTGTATGCCGGTCTTCTCCTTGATCCAGCGTCCGAGCATCAGCGCGCCCGCAGCCTCGGATCCCGTCGGAGTCGGCGTATCCACCAGTTTTCTCAAAAACTCGATATCAGATTCTTCCATTTTTCTTAAACCTTTCTCGTTCCCTCACCGGAACGCCCCGACATTGTACCAAACTACCGTTCGCGGCGCAACCGCCGGAACCGCTTTTATCGGCTTGCGGGGGCGGAACAGGCGTGGTATAATGTGCGGCGTCATGCGATACCTTATCATCATCGTCGGCGCGGTTCTGGTGAACAACTTCGTTCTCAACCGCTTTTTGGGATGCTGCCCGTTCCTGGGCGTGTCGAAGAAGACGGAGACGGCCCTCGGCATGTCTGGGGCGGTCGTGTTCGTCATGACGGTCGCCTCGGCCGTCACGTGGTGCCTCGACCACTGGCTGCTCGACCCGCTCGGCCTCGGCTACATCCACACGCTCGCGTTCATCCTCGTGATCGCGTCGCTCGTGCAGTTCATCGACATCGCGATGAAGCGCTTCGTGCCGCCGCTCCACGCCGCACTCGGCATCTTCCTGCCGCTCATCACCACGAACTGCGCGGTGCTGGGCGTCGCGGAGCTGAACTGCAAGAACGGGACGCCCTTCCTCGAATCCGTCCTCTTCTCCTTCGCGGCCGCACTCGGCTTCGGCTTCGCGCTCGTCATCTTCTCCGGCCTCCGCGAGAAGCTCGCGTGGGCAGACCCGCCCCGTTGCTTCCGCGGCATCGCCGTGGCGCTCGTCACGGCCGGTCTCCTCTCCCTCGCCTTCATGGGCTTCAACGGCCTCGTCAAACTCCCCTACTAATGCAAACGAAGAAGGACAAAGGACAGAAGACGAAAGACAAAGGTTTGCTGCCGCAGCCTTTGTCCTCTGTCCTTTGTCTTTTGTCCTCAGCCCTCTAACCAACAAAACGCCATGACAGCAATCATCACAGCCATCCTCGTCATCGCCGGCATCGGCGCCCTCGCGGCGCTCGCGCTGGCGATTGCGGACAAATACCTCGCCGTGCAGGAAGATCCCCGCATCGGCCTCGCCACGGCCGCCCTTCCCGGCGCGAACTGCGGCGGCTGCGGCTTCGCCGGCTGCGCCGACTACGCGCGCGCCCTCGTCGAGGGAACCGCCGCACCCGGCGCGTGCGCGCCCGGCGGCGACGCCGTGAACGCGGAACTCGCCAAGATCCTCGGCGTCGCGGCAACCGCCACCGAAAAGCGCGTCGCGCTCGTCAAGTGCTGCGGCACGCGCTCGGAGGCGATCCGCGTGGGCGACTACAACGGCATCTGCGACTGTTCCGCCGCGGCCGCCACGGCGGGCGGCGACAAGGGCTGCCGCTTCGGCTGCCTCGGCTACGGCGCGTGCGCGAACGTGTGCCCGAAGCACGCGATCTCGATCACCGACGGCCTCGCGGTCGTGGACAAGCGCCTCTGCATCGGCTGCGGCAAGTGCGTGAGCGTGTGCCCGCGCAAGCTCATCGAGCTCGTCCCCGCGTCCGCCACCATCCACGTCCTCTGCAACAACCCCGTGCGCGGACCCGAGGTCACGAAGGTCTGCGGCGTCGGCTGCATCGGCTGCCACCTCTGCGAGAAGAACGCGGGCGGCAAGGAGGCCAACCACTTCACGTTCAACGGGTTCCTCGCGAAGGTCAACTACGAGAACCCGCCGACGGACGCGACGCTCGCGGACAAGTGTCCGCGCAAGTGCATCCGCGAAGACGCCCACTTCGAAACGGGGAACTAAGCCATGAAGACGGTCAACTCAGCGTTCAAGTTCCACGGCGGCGTCCACCCGCAGTACAACAAGGACCTCGCGGCCTCCAAGCCGATCGAGGCGATGCCCCTTCCCAAGCAGCTCGTCGTCTCCATGAGCCAGCACCTCGGCGCGCCCGCGAAATGCCTCGTCAAGAAAGGCGACGCCGTCGTCAAGGGCCAGCTCATCGGCGAGCGTAACGGCTTCATCTCCGTGCCCGTACACGCCCCCGTCGCCGGCACGGTCGCGGCCGTCGAACAGCGGATGGGTCCCGCCGGCGGCTGGGCCGACGCGGTGATCCTCGACGTAGCCGAGGACCAGTCGGCCGCGCCGGCGTTCCTGCCGCCGCTCGACTGGAAATCCGCCTCCCGCGAGGACCTGCTCGCCCGCGTGAACGACGCCGGCATCTGCGGCATGGGCGGCGCCGGGTTCCCCTCGGCGGTCAAGCTCAACCCGCCGCCCGACAAGCACTGTGAATATCTTATCTTGAACGGCGCCGAGTGCGAACCCTACCTCACGAGCGACTACCGCACGATGCTCGAGCGCGCGGACCGCATCCGCGCGGGCGTGGAGATCATGCGCAAGATCCTCAACGGACCCGCCGTGCGCATCGCCGTGGAGGCGAACAAGCCGGACGCCATCAAGGCCCTTGAAAAGGCGTTTGCCGACATTGAAGGCAACGTCGAAATCGTCGTCCTGCCGGTCCTCTACCCGCAGGGCAGCGAGAAGCACCAGATCTACGCCACCGTCAAGCGCATCGTCCCCGAAGGCGCGCTCCCAATCGCCGTCGGGTGCGTCGTGGAGAACGTCGGCACCGTCGCCGCGATCGCGGACGCCGTGGAGAAAGGCATCCCGCTCACGGAGCGCGTCACGACCGTCTCCGGCGACGGCGTCGTCGAGCCGAAGAACGTGCTGGCGCCCATCGGCACGCGCTACGCGGACCTCGTCGCCTTCTGCGGCGGCGAGAAGGACGGCGTGCGCAAGGTGATCAGCGGCGGGCCGATGATGGGCTTCAACGTGCCCCACCTCGAGATCGCCACCACGAAGACCACCTCAGGGCTTCTCTTCTTCACGTCGGCGAAGGTGTTCCAGTACACCTCGAACGCCTGCATCAACTGCGGACGCTGCGTGCGGGCGTGTCCGATGCAGCTGAACCCCGCGTTCATCTGCTCCGCCGTGGAGTCGAACGACATCGCCGCCGCGCAGAAGATGGACGTGATGGACTGCATCGAGTGCGGTGCCTGCTCGTTCGGCTGCCCCGCCTACCGCGACATCACCCAGAACTGCCGCCGCGCCAAGGCGTCCATCCGCGCCGCAGCAGCCGCCGCCAAGGCCAAGGCCGCCGCGGCTACGAAATAACAGGGGGCTTAAACTCGTCAATCCGCGCGTAAGCCATGGCAGAAAAGAAGCACAAAGGCATGTTGGAGGTCGAACCGCAGAAGTCGTCTGCGGCGCAGTTCCTCACATACATCGCCTCCACGGGCGCGGGCGGCGAGAAGTACGAGATCCGTTACGAGGACGAAAACATCTGGATGAGCCAGAAGATGCTCGCGGCGGTGTATGGGGTGGACAAGCGCACGATCAGCTATCACATATCAAAGGTATTCAACGATTCAGAACTTGACAGGAATTCAGTAGTCCAAAAATATTGGACTACTGGCACGGACGAAAAGAAATACCTCAAAGACCATTATAATCTCCAAGTAATAATCGCCATCGGCTTCAAGATCAACAACGAGCGCGCCGTGGCGTTCCGCAAATGGGCGAATCAAATCGTATCGGAATACACCATAAAAGGATGGGTGCTTGACGACCAGCGGCTGAAAGACGGCACACCGCTTGGCGACAAGTATTTCGAGCACTTGCTTGCGAGGATTCGCGAGATAAGGATAAGCGAGCGCAAGTTCTACCAGAAGATAACCGATTTGTACGCAACAGCAGTTGACTACGACAAAACCTCGCAGACCACGCGGTATTTCTTCGCCACTGTACAGAACCGCATGCACGTAGCTGTTCACGGGCATACGGCCGCGCAGTTGATCTATACGCGTGCGGATGCCGAAAAAGAGCACATGGGGCTGACGACATGGGAGAACGCACCGGACGGGAAAATACAAAAAACCGATGTCGTGGTCGCGAAGAACTATCTCAGTGAAGCGGAAGTAACGCGCCTAAACCGCATGGTCAACGCTTACATTGACTATGCGGAGGAAATGGCGGAAAAACACATTCCTCTGACAATGGAGGATTGGGTACGCGAGTTGGATCGCTTTATCGTCTTTTGGAGTCGAGGAGTGCCTGAGAAATGTGTAGAAGAGGTGACCGCCGCACTTGCCAAAGCTCATGCCGAGGCCGAGTTTGAGAAATACCGTATTGTCCAGGACCAGCTTTTCATGAGCGACTACGACCGCTATCTCCTTGCCCTTGAAGAAAAGCTGGCAGAACAAGAAAGACAGGCAGGAAAAGCCCAAGGTAAAAATGATCAAGACAGGTAAAACGTTATAGAATAGGAAAAGTGATGAAACCAAAAGAAGCCAAGCATTACCTTCTATCAAGCTCGCCGCATGCGCATGCGGACGCTTCCACGAGCCGGATCATGCTGGACGTGATCATCGCCCTTCTGCCGGCGCTCTGCTGCGGGGTGTATTTCTTCGGCCTGCGCGCACTCATTCTCACTGGCTCGTGCATTGCGGCCTGCCTCGTCACGGAGGGGCTGTGCCGCCTTGCGATGAAGCGCAACAACACGATCGGCGACTTCTCCGCCGTCGTGACGGGACTGCTGCTCGCGCTCAACCTGCCGCCCGACCTCCCCGTGTGGATGGCCGCACTCGGCGGCGTGTTCGCGATGGGCGTCTGCAAGCAGCTGTTCGGAGGGCTCGGCTACAACCCCTTCAACCCCGCCCTCGCCGCGCGCGCGTTCCTGCTCATCTCCTTCACGGGACCGATGACCACCTGGACGAAATCCGCGTGGACGCTCAGTGCCGGGAACGTCGAGGCCACCACCACCGCCACGCCCCTCGCGCTCATCAAGAAAGGCGCGGAGGGCTTCGACTGGTCACAGGCTGCGCTCATCAAGGACCTCTTCATCGGCAACGTGAACGGCTGCATCGGCGAAGTCTCCGCGCTCGCCCTGCTGATCGGCGCCGCCTACCTGCTCTACCGCAAGGTCATCACCTGGCACATCCCCGTCGCCTTCATCGGCACGGTGTTCCTCTACGCGATGTTCAAGGGCGGCGTGCCGCCGCTCGTACACGTCCTCTCCGGCGGCTGCGTGATCGGTGCGTGCTTCATGGCCACGGACTACGTGACCTCGCCCATCACCGCCAAGGGCAAGCTGATCTTCGGCTGCGGCTGTGGACTCATCACGATGCTCATCCGCACCGCGCCCACGGGCGCCTACCCTGAGGGCGTCTCGTTCTCGATCCTCATCATGAACGCACTCACGCCGCTCATCAACCGCTTCACCCAGCCCAAAACCTTCGGGAAGGTCAAAAAGTGAAAAAGATACTCCAACTCATCCTGTCGCTTACGCTCATCTCGGCCGTCTGCGCGGCCGTGCTGGCCATCGTGAACAACGCCACGAAGGAGCGCATCGCGAACCTCGCCACGCTGAAGGCGAACAACGCCGCCCGCGCCGTCCTACCCGCGAGCGTCAAGGCCATCGCCCCCGTCAAGGATCCCGCAGACGCCTCGCTCACGGCGTTCATCGGCTATGCGGACGACGCCAAGACGCAGATCGCCGGCTACGCGGTGCCGGGCCTCACGGCCAAGGGCTACGGCGGCAACATCCGCCTCATGGTGGGACTCAACCCCGACCGCACGGTGATCTCCTACCAGGTGCTCGCCGCAGCCGAAACGCCCGGCCTCGGCTCTAACCTCACCACGCCCGCGTTCATCGCGCGCTTCAAGGACCAGCCCGCCGCCAGCGTCAAGGTCACGAAGGACGGCGGCAAGATCGAAGCACTCACATCCGCCACGATCACATCACGCGCCGTCTGCGACGCCGTTGCTGATGCCGCCCAGCGCATCGACCGCATCGAAGGCAAGGCTTCCGCCGCACCAGCCGCGCCCAAAGTCAATCCCGAAGGGAAATTGCTTTTCGACCCCGCCAAGCCCGAAGAGGCGATCAAGGCACTGCCCAAGGGCACGGCCACGGCCACCGCCCTTCCCGGCAAGGGACGCTTCCCCGTCTTCGAGGGCAAGGACGCAGCCGGCAAGACGACTGGCTACGTCGCCGTCGGCACGGGCAAGGCCACCGGTCCGCACGGCGAACTCGTGATCATCTACCAGTTTGGTTTCAATGCCAAGCGCGCACCGTCGTTCAATCCGGCCCCGCGCATGGTCAACCAGCCCGCCGTCGAGATGACGGACATGGAGAACGCCCAGCGCACGGCCTACAACGCCGCCCTTCAGGACGCCATCTCCCAACTTCGTTGAAGCGTCACAACATGAAATCGCTTGGAACCGGTGCCTCGAAGGTCATCGGTTCGCGCGTGATTGGATGCTTGAGCGCCAGACGCCAGGCGTGAAGCAATTGACGCGCAGGTTGTGGGTTGAGCTGTCGGTCGAGGCGCGAGCGACCATAGACGGCGTCTCCTACCACAGGCGTGCCGAGGGATGCCATGTGTACGCGAATCTGATGCGTGCGCCCCGTCTCTATCACGCACTCCACGCGACTTACCGTGCGCGAAGACGCCACCACTCGGTAGTGCGTCACGGCCACCTTCCCGTTGCGGTCCACGATCGCCATCTTCTTGCGGTCGAAGGGACTGCGTCCGATCAGGTTCTCGATCCGCCCTTCGGCTGGTACGGGCGTTCCATGTACGATGGCGAGGTAGGTCTTCACGATGTTCGCATGCGACGAGAACTCCTTCGAGAGCACGTCCATCGCACGCTGCGTCTTCGCCACCACCATCACGCCGCTCGTATCCTGGTCCAGGCGGTGTACGATGCCCGGACGCGACACGCCGCCAATGCCGCTCAGATTGGGGCAGTGCGCGAGAAGCGCATTCACGAGCGTGCCGGTGAGGTGTCCCGGCGCGGGATGCACCACGAGCCCCGGCGGCTTGTTGAGCGCGAGGATGTTTTCATCCTCGTACAAAACGTCAATTGGAATATCCTCAGGCTCCGGCACGGCGGGGACGGGCGGCGGGATGAACACGTCAAGCTCGTCATCCTCGTCCACCTTCGCGCCGGCCTTCGTCACGACCTCGCCGTTGACCTTCACGAATCCGGCCTCGATGAGGCCCTTGATGCGCGACCGCGAGAAGTCGTGGTGGCGCGCCATCAGAACGATGTCGAGTCGCTCGCTCATTTCCCGCTGAGGGCTCGGCGAATGATCGTCTCGGTATCGGCGACGGACGGATCGACCGCCAACACCTGCTGCACCTGCTTGCGCGCGGTATCCTCGTTGAAACCGAGTGCGGTGAGGGCGAGGAGCGCGTCGCGCACCACGCCCGCCTTCGCGTCGTCGGCGGAAGCTGCCGTTGCGTTCGCAACGGCCTCAATCGGGTTCACCTTGTCCTTCAAGTCGATCACTATGCGCTCGGCCGTCTTCTTACCGATGCCCTTCACTGAGGCGAGGCGCTTCGCGTTGCCCTCGGCGATGGCGAGCTGGAGGTCGCCGATCGTGAGACCGGAGAGGACGGCGAGGGCGAGCTTCGGACCCACGCCGGAGACGGTCGTGACGAGCTCGAACATCTCGCGCTCGCGTTCTGTCGCGAAACCGTATAGCAGCTGGGCGTCTTCGCGCACGCAGTGGTAGGTGTAGAGCTTCACGGCGTCGCCGGCGGCCGGCAGGCGGTCGAAGGTGGAGAGCGGGATGAACGCCTCGTAGCCCACGCCCCCGACGTCCACGATCACGCGCGACGGCGTTTTTTCGGCCAATGTTCCCTTTACGTAGGCGATCATGCGAGCGGCTCCCTATAACGGTATGCCTCGATGGCGGAGGCTTTTTTCGTGGCTGGGTCAAACGTTATGACAGCTCCCTCGAGCGTGGCGGGCCCCTCGGCCACGGAGAAGCGGGCGGGGACACCCGTGAGGAACTTCTGCTGGACGGGCGCGAATTCGCGTCCGATGGAAGAGTACCACGGCCCCGTCATGCCGAGGTCGGTCTGGAAGGCGGTGCCGCCGGGCAGCACGATGGCGTCGGAGGTCTGCACGTGCGTATGCGTGCCCACGACGGCTGTGACGCGTCCGTCAAGGTAGTGGGCGAGCGTGATCTTCTCGCTCGTCGCCTCTGCGTGGAAGTCCACGAACACGGGTACGTCCTTCGGCATCTCGTTCAGCGCGGCGTCGGCCGCGCGGAACGGACAGTCCGCCGGATTCATGAACGTGCGTCCGACGAGGTTCAGTACGACGAAGCGGCAGATCGGCGTGGTGATCAACGCCCAGCCCTTTCCGGGCGCGCCGGGCGGATAGTTGGCGGGACGCACGGTGTTCGTTAGCTGGCCGATTGTTGGGGCGAACTCCTTCTGGCTCCACGTGTGGTCGCCGAGCGTAATCGCGTCCGCGCCCGCTGCGGTGATTTCCTGCGCGAGCGCCACGGTGATTCCGCTGCCGGCGGCCGCATTCTCCGCGTTGACGACCACGGCCGCCACGCCGAGCTCACGCCGAATCCGGGGCAGCTGCTCCTTCAGAATGCGCCGTCCGGGACTGCCCACCACGTCGCCGATCATCAGTATCTTCATGTACATCTCTCTTCCTTGCGGCGCATATCCTACCATACGCCCCCCCCGCCGTCAATACCCGATTGACGCAGAAATACGAAAATGATAGAATAATTCCGCCGGTGGGGACAGAACGTTCGACCAACTGGCAACCAAAAATCAAAAGGAGATAACATGAAGAAACTGATGTTCATCGCCGCGGTGGCGGCTCTCGGAATCGGCATGACCGGCTGCGTGGGCGCTGGCGGCCCCTGCACGACATCGGCACTCGGTTTTGGCGGCATCATCGACGAAAACCGCTCGCCGGCCCCGTTCAATATCGACAACAGCGTGAAGCCCGACAAGTGCGGTATGGCCACGAGCAAGGGCATCGTGTTCTACACCTCAGGCGACAGCTCGATCAAGGCCGCCATGGACAACGGCGGCATCACCAAGGTGCACCACGTCGACTACGAGGTGTTCAACATCCTCAACCTGTTCAGCAAGGCCACGACGATCGTCTACGGAGAGTAAGACGGTTGCGTGCAAGCTTGCATGCGAAACGGAAAGGGCGGCCGCACGGCCGCCCTTTCCGTTTCATTTATGCAACGGGCGAGACGCCCGTTGTCCCAGTGCGCCGAATCAGTGTCGGAAACTGCGCTGGCCGGTGAAGACCATCGCCACGCCCGCGTCGTTGCAGCAGTCGATCACGTCCCAGTCGCGGATTGCGCCGCCGGGCTGGACGATTGAGGTGATGCCCTCGCGGATGCCCACCTCCGCGCCGTCGCGGAACGGGAAGAACGCGTCGCTCACCATCGCGCAGCCGGGAAGACCGCCCTTCTCTGCGCGCGTCTGCTCCATGATCGCGGCCTGCTTCTTCGCGCCGTCCTCTTCGCCGAAGACGAGCCGCAGGTCGTTGTATGGCTTCTGGTACTTCTCCCAGCTAATCCAGTCCGCGTGCTTGGTGTACGCCTTGTCACGCGCGATCTCGGCCACGCCCACGCGGTCCTGCTCGCCCGTGCCGATGCCCACCGTCGCGCCGTCCTTCACGTAGAGAACGCTGTTGGACGTGACGCCGGCCTCGACGAGCCAGCCGAACACTAGGTCTTCGTACTCCTTCGCGGTGGGCAGGCGCGCGATCTTGTGCTCCTCGAAGGAGACGGCGCCGGTCGCCTTGTCCGTGATCTTGCGATTGCAGTAGGCCGGCATGAAGTCCTCGGGCTTGCGGGCCTTGCACACGAACGACATCTGCGCCACGATGCCGCCGTCGACGAGGCTCTTGAAGTCCACCACCGTCTTCGCGACGAAGTCGGTAAGGCGTTCCATGTTGCGGATGCGGAACACGCGCAGGTTCTTCTTCGTGGCGAAGAGGTCCATCACGCCGGGCGCGAACTCGGGAGCGACAACCACCTCGGCATAGTTCTCGACGATGAGCTTCGCCGTCTCCATGTCACATTCGCGGTTGAGGGCGATCGCGCCGCCGAACGCAGCGAGGCGGTCGGCCTTGTTCGCGCGGAAGTACGCCTCGGCGAGCGTATCGGCCTGCGCCACGCCGCACGGGTTGTTGTGCTTCACGATCACGGCGCACGGCTTCGCAGTGAGGTAGCGGAGGATGTTGAGCGCGTTGTCGGTGTCCGTGACGTTCGTCTTGCCGGGGTGCTTTCCGCTCTGGAGGAGCTCCGGCACGGACGCGAGGTAGCGTCCGGGCTGGATCGTCTCTACGTCACCAAGCAGGATGTTGCCATTCACGAGCTTGTAGAGGGCGGCTTCCTGTCCGGGATTCTCGCCGTAGCGGAGCCCCTTCTCCTCGCCGCCGATGTTCCACGTCACCTTCTCGTAGCTGAGCGTCTCGCGCTTGTCGCCGTCGATGAACGAAATCTCCATCTTCGGCGCGAAGTGGTCGGCTTCGATGGTCTTGTAGGCTTCTTTTAGGTCTTTCATCTTTGCACTCTAGTAGTTGCTGGACACAGAAGGGATTAGAGCTTCTTCCAGACGTTGCCCTGCTCGGAGGAATCGCACACGGCGTTGATGAACTTCATGCCGCGCACGCCGTCGAGGACGCCCGGGAAGTCGAGCTCCAGCGCCGTGGGCTTCCGCTTCGCCGCCTTCGCGCGGATCGTGTCGCAGAAGTTGCAGTAGTTGTTCGCGAACGCCTCCAGGAACGCCTCGGGGTGTCCGCTCGGCGTGCGCGTGCAACGCACGGCAGAGGCGGACTTCGTGCCCACGTATCCGTTGCCGCGCTTCCACACCTGCTCCGGTGCCTCCTGGTCGAACACGCGCAGGTAGTTCGGGTTCTCCTGGTACCACGCGAGCGCCTTCTTCTCGCCGTACACCCAGATGTGGAGGTCGTTCTCTTCTCCCGGCGCGATCTGCGAGGCGGTGAGGACGCCCTTCGCGCCCTTCTCCATGTGGAAAAGCACGTTGCCGTCGTCGTCGAGCTTGCGCCCCTTCACGAAGATCGTGAGGTCAGCGAGCACTTCCGTGATCTTGAGGCCCGTCACGAACTCGGCGAGGTTCGCCGCGTGCGTGCCGATGTCGCCCATGCATCCCGCGCGGCCGGAGCGCTTCGGGTCCGTGCGCCACGAGGCCTGCATGTTCTCCTTGCCCGTGAGCTTGAAGAGCCAGCCCTGCGGATACTGTACCACGACCTTGCGAATCTTCCCGAGGTCGCCCGCCTTCACCATGTCGCGCGCGAGCTTCACCATCGGGTAGCCCGTGTACGTGTGCATGAGGCCGAACGTGAGCTTCGTCTTCTTCACGAGCGCCTCGAGCTCCTCCGCCTCGGCGACAGTGAGCGTCATCGGCTTCTCGCACATCACGTTGAACCCGGCCTCGAGGAACGCCTTCGCGATGGGGAAGTGCGTGTGGTTGGGCGTGCAGATCGAGACGAAGTCGATGCGCTCGTCCTTCTGGAGCGCGAGCTCGCCCGCGATCATGTCCTTGTACGTGCGGTACACGCGCTTCGGGTCGAGACCGAGGTTGCGTCCCTGCTCAAGGGACTTCTCGGGATCCACGTCGAACGCGCCCGCGACGATGTCCGCGCCGCCGTCCATGCGCGCCGCCTTGCGGTGTACTTCACCGATGAAGGCGCCAATGCCGCCTCCGACCATGCCCATCTTCAGTTTCTTCATTTGATTCTCCTTTTATTCTTTTTAAAACTATCAACTATCAACTAGCCACTAACCACTAACCACTCACTTGCCGAACGCGTCGTCGAACGCGATCGCGGACTGCGCAAAGTCGACCTTGCGCACGAACGCAAGCGCCTCCTTCGCGCCATGCAGGCGGTCCATGCGGGAGTCCTCCCACTCCACCGAGAGCGGGCCCTTGTAGCCGACGTCGTTGAGCGCCACGATGATGGGCTCGAACTTCACGTCGCCACGGCCGAGGGAGCGGAAGTCCCAGTAGCGGCGCGCGTCGCCGAAGTCCACGTGTCCGCCGAACACGCCCACCGTGCCATCGCCGTGGCCCCACCAGGCATCCTTCATGTGAACGTGGAAGATGCGGTCGCCGAACAGGCGGATGAACTTCACGTAGTCCACGCCCTGGTAGCCAAGGTGCGAGGGGTCGTAGTTGAAGCCAAACGCGGGGTGTCCGCCAATCTCCTCGAGGGCGCGCTGGGCGGACGCGATGTCGAACGCGATCTCCGTGGGATGGACCTCGAGCGCGAACTTGACGCCGTTGTCCTTGAACACGTCGAGGATCGGTTTCCACGCCTTTGCGAACGTGCGGTAGCCGTCGTCGATCATCTCCTTCGTCACCGGCGGGAACGAGTAGAGGTACTGCCAGATGGGCGAGCCGGTGAATCCGTTCACCACGTTGATGCCCATGTTGCGCGCGGCCTTCGCGGCGAGCTTCATCGTCTTCACCGCCCACGCGCGCATCGCCTTCGGGTCCTTGCGCAGCGCCTTCGGCGCGAATCCTGCGTGGCGCGCGTCGTACACGTCGCACACGAGCTGGCCCTGCAGGTGGGCGGAGATCGCCCAGCAGCCAAGGCCCTTCTCCGCGAGACGGCCCTTGAGGTCGTCGCACCAGCCTTTCGATTTCGCGGCGGCTTCCACGTCGAAGTGGTCGCCGATGAGCCCGAGCTCCAGGCCGTCGTAGCCGAGCTCCGACATCGTCTCGCACACTTTCGCCAGCGGCAGGTCGCCCCACTGCAGCGAACAAATCGTCACTTTTCTAGCCATGTTCTTTTCTCCGTTTCTGTTTCGGCAATATCATGGAAGCGACAAAGCCTCCCTGCGGCGTAAAGTATAGCAAAACGAGCCGCGTTCCGCAAATGTCCAAAAAACTGAAACTGTCTTTCTTTTCACCATGGCGAAATAATTTCGGCACTCACTAAGCCGCCCGCTCCACTGGGACAACGTGCATCTTGCCTGTTGGGAAAAACGCAAATGCCGCCCCCAACCCCGCATGCGATTACGGTGCGGTACCGCGCAAGAAGCAGCCGCTTCGCCGCAATGGGCGGGAAGAGTTGCTGTGCAAGCGGCGCTTGCACAACTTCATTCCGCGTGGACGAGCGAGCGGAGGAAGAACGGCGGAAGCGGGAGACCGAAGTCGTTTTTCAAGCGGCCATTCCCGCACCAGTTCCACAGATAGCGCACCTGCTTCGGCTCGGTGATGCCGGCGGCGCGAAGCTCAACCGCGCCTTTGAGGTATTTGGCGGTGGCGGGCTTGAAGACGCCGTCCGGGCCGGCGATCTCGAACGGCGCGGGGTCAAGGCCGTGCATCACCCATTTCTGCACATGGTCGAACGCAAGCGTCACCACGTCGCCCTTCACGGCCCAGGACTTGACCGTAGGATTGTCGCACGGCACGTCCTTGCGTCCGTACGTGCGGTTGAGCGCGAGCGCTGCGAGACGCAGCGCCACCGTGCGCTTGTCGCCGGGGTGGATGTTGTCGCGTTCGCCCACGTCCACGATCGTGGCCATGCCGGCGTACGGATTTTCCTTCGCGAACTTCTCCTCCGCCTCCCAGATGTCGCATGAGGAGGCTTCGGGATTTTCCGGTTTCAGCCCGTAGCTGAACGGCGCGATCTGCACCAGGTAGAACGGCATCTCGGGGTTTTCAAACGCCTTCGACCAGCCGTTCCAGAGCGCATGCAGACGATCCTTGTAGCCCAGGCCCTGCGTGCGGTTGCTCTCGCCCTGGTACCACAGCGCGCCGCGGAACGTGTACGGCACGAGCGGATGGATCATCCCATTCCAGAGCGCGCGCGGCTGCTGGTGCGGACGCCTTTCCTTCGTGTTGATCGGACGGTCTGCCGCGGCCGCGAACCTCGGCACGGACCGGTAGCCGTCCGGCGAGATCCACGGCTCGATGTACGTGCCGCCCCAAGCCGAGACGACGACGCCCACCGGCACCTTCAGCGTACGGTGGAGGATCAGCCCATAGTGGAACGCGAGGGCGGAGAACGACTTCTGCCGCCCCGGCGCCAAACGATCCCATTTGAGCGGCGCGGACAACTCCTTCGGCTGCGCGCTCCACACGCTCGGCACGGTGCAGGCGCGCACGAGCGGCTCATCGACGATCATTGCGTCCAGGTAGCCGTTGTTCTCGCGGTTTCCGTGCTGCCGCACGTATGGATCCGACCACATCACCATCGTCATGTTGCTCTGTCCGGAACAGAGCCACACCTCGCCCACGAGGACGTCCTTCACCGACGCGCCGTTCGCCATGAGCACGCGCCCCTCGCCCGACGCCTTCATCGGCGCGAGACGCACGATCCAGCGCCCGTCCGCTCCGGCCGTCGTGGAGACCGACTGCCCGGCGAACAACACGGTCACCTTCTCGCCCGCCGCCGCCGTGCCCCACACCGCGACCGGCTTTTCACGCTGCAGCACCATGCCGTCGTTGAACGGCGCCGCGAGCTTCACGTCGGCCCGCACTCCACACGCGGCAACCGCCGCGACAACCATCAGATACATCTTTTTCATTTTTTACAATTCTCCTTGGGCACGTATTTTACCACAATCCTCCTCGCCGTGAAAGACTGGGAATGCCTTCACCGCAGGATAATGGCCGAAAACCCGTTGCTCACTCCATCAAGTCTTCAATTGTGCACGAAAGCGGGCGGGCGAGGGATGCAAGTGTCGCGGCGGATGCGCGGTTGATGTCCTGAACACCCTGTTCGTAGAGCTGAATGTTGCGGATGTTCACGCCGGAGAGGCGCGAAAGTTCCGACTGTGAGTAACCTGCAGCGCGACGAATCCTGCGCAGGTTCTTCTCAATCTCCACGGACTCAAGTTCCCGCATGAAATCCTCGAGAAAACGCGAGATGTCCATTTCATGGTACACACTGTACTTCGACAGGATTTCCGACATCGCCGTGCGCGCGAATATCCAGCGGAAGGTCTTGCACCAGTGCCACTGGAAATGCGCAAGCGCCCATCCGCCCCAGTATTCAGGGGAGCGTCCCGCACCAGTCCGCGCGGACTCTGGCACCTCAGTGTCTGGACGAAGTTCAAGAAACAGACGTTGGCCGAGTTCTGTGCCCGACAAACCGGCAACCACGCCGGGATCGCCGCGACCGAAGAGAATCATGGTCGGACTCGTCGAATAGATGTACCCAACCTTGTCCGACGGAATTCCGCAGGCGTTGATGAGATAGTCCGTTGCGACGCCAAGATGCCGCTTGGCCTCGTTCAGGTATACGTCACTGTAGGATCTGATCGCCATGACGAAGCCCCCTTCTGATGATGTCCACGGCAAACACGTCATCTGCGGCGTGGGCGGCATTCTTTACCGAAGTGCGCCATTGGCTACGCGCGTCGGCGTCGCGTGACGCATAGCGCGGATGATACACGTCCCAAGCGACCGTGTCCGCTCCAAGGTATGAAAGGTTGTCGAACGCGCGTTCCGTCCGCAAAGCCACCTGCATTCCAAGTTGCCCGAGATGCAGGGCCTCGTCAAGCCGGCGCAGTGACAGCGCGTTGTTCACGAACGAATCAGCGTAATTGAAATAGGAATCGTCCGCACGGTAACCTTTCACCACGTCGGCTTCCGCAATCGGCGGCATAAAGTTTTCAACAAGGTAGTCCCGCACCTCGATTGCGATATCGGTGTCAAGGTCGAACGTACGGTTGGCAAGAAGTACGGCCATCCAGTTCAGAATCGTGTACTTCGGCGATGAAAGATCAAGTACCGACAAACCTTCCATCGAAAGGTTGTATGCGTTGGCGAATCCTGGCGGCTCCTTGCCCTTGCAGGCCCACTCGCGCGCCATCTCGATGTCTTCGGTGCAATAAAAACCTCTACCATAGTCATTGTGAGGCTTTCCTCTGCTCAACAATGGCCGTGGAATCTCAAACGTCGATCCATGGTAGATTTTCATTCTGGTTTTTCCTTGCGCGAGACATTATATCAATATATTGATATAGCCGCAAGCCAAAAATAATTCGACCACACGTCGAACACGGTACCGTTCGTCACGGCAACAATGCCCGGGCATTCCTACCCTTCAAGGACGCTGGAGGAACTTGAAAACCTGATGCGAGAGTTCGCAGCGGTCGTCGGACAGAAACTCGACGCCCTTCAGCTCGGTCTCGACGATCCTCTTCAGAATTCCGTTCATCGCCATTCCGAACACAGCAAGGCGTCCTGGCACGCATCCGAGTTTCAGGAGCGTGTCGAGCACGAATTTCAGGACGGGCGACCAGTCGAACCCGCCTTCGTCCGGCGACTCGAAGATGTCCATCCCCAGCGGCGCGCCGCGGTCCCTGTCCACGATCAGTACGAAGCGCGACATCTTGCCCCGTCCCTGTGGCGTGCGTCCCATGGGAACGACAAACGAGGCGACTTCAATGCCAAGCTTCTTCTTGATCGGCAGCGCAGCGACCCTCCGCATCTGTCTGCCGTCAAGGTTGAAGGCGATCGGCATGAGCCAGGAGAACTCGTTTTCGCCTCGAACCCACGACCCGTCGGGGAGTTCCGTCCAGGTCGTGAGCAGTTGCATCGGAGCGTCCTTGAGCGCGATGGCGTCGGGTCCGTGCGCATCGAGGAACGCCAGCAGCGCGCGGATCGACGCGAGGGCGTCCTCAAGCTCCGCCGCTCCCATGCGGTCACGTGCAAGCCCCGCGAAATACGACATGAAGGACGGCATTCTCCTGCGGTCGAACCTGACGCCGCTTTCGAGCACCTGCTCCACTTCCCCTTCGAGGAGGAAGTCCGCCGAGTCGAACGCCAACATCAGCTGATTGGTCGAGAAGAAACCGTCCGTTGCATCTTCGTGGTCTTTTCCGTCGACCGCCTTCATCCGGTGGAAGTCGGCGTATGTCATGTAGACGGAGATGCCGCAGGTGCCGCCGCCTCGGCCCATTACCGAGACAAAGCGCTCACGTCCGTCAGCGAACCTGACGGCCAGCACCTGACTGTCGTGCAGGCACTTCCACGGCGCGCGGTCCGCAACCTCGCGCGCGAGCCCGTACGCCTCGCGCAGTTGTTCGCGTGTCGGCCTCGTCAGATCAGGCTTCCTGGTTTTTACGTCTTTCATTTGTCATTTTTGCCACGGCCGCAGCCGGTCGATATGATAATTCCGCCATTTCCTCTAGTTGTGCTATCGGGGCGGGCATGATCTGCCAAGTGAATCTGCATCCATCATTTGAAATATATTTCACCCGCCCGTTCATTGCCAGCTCCGCACGTAAATCTCTTTGCAAGAAGGCATCTAGCACATCATCTGTGGCAAACTCCCCTCTGTGCCAGTGTGCGAGAACGGACACGCGATCCAACACCTCACTGATTGCATCTTCCTCTGTCGGATAGAAATCGACAACCGTCTCGTCGGCAAAGTCGGACAACGCGCCCTCAAAGTTGTCGATGAGCAGATATGTACCTTTCGGCACGCCACGGCGACTCAATGATTTCCTATGCGCCATAGAGACTTCTCCTGATGGCGTCGCCGTACACATTACCTTCTGGAAGACTGACGGCGGAAAATGCCTCTTGTATCTTGTACACGGTCGTACAATGCTCTTCAACCACATCAAGCGACGCGATCTCACCTTGTTCCACCGCATCAAGATTCTCGGCATAATCGTATGCAATGAAATGAATCGCCGCCGGCTGCGTCGGAAACGCCGGAATCTTCTCCTTTCCTCCAAGTCTTGCTATCACTCGAGAATATATTGGCATTGGGCATACGAAATACAGTCCAGTCTTGCAAAGTTCTTCGCGTTGCAAGACCTGCCCTTTGTAGATTATCTGGGGTATTATCCTTTTTGAAACGTTCTCCCAGTTCAATCCTACCGTATCGGGAACGATTGAACGGCCATTCGCCAAGGCCTTTTGAGCATCGCTGTATTTGCCGGTAGTGTCGATTGTTTGCACTTCAACGGCAGTAAAATCAACGAGACTGCCGTCTCCGTCTAACCTGGCAAGGACCCAATCGACAAAATAGGAGCCAACCCCGTCTCGTTTGGGAAGTCGCAACTCGCCGCCCCATCCATGTCCAAACACGGCAATAGCACCTCCCAATGCCTTGGCCTTTTCCACTGCCGTTCGTCCTGCGAACAAAGGCAGCTCCTCGTGAAAAGCCCTACGTGCGACTATGCGCAGCATCTTGTAGTCTTCCGCATACATTCTGTTGGGGCAACAGATCACGGAAGGCGAACCCGGCTTTTTCTGCCGTATTGAGCAAACACCGGATATCGTCCTTGTTCGCCCAAGGAGTTTCGTGCAGGCCGATCCAAGAAACGGACAGCGCTTGTCTGCCGCCATCTTACGCGCCGCCAATGACTCGTCCGCGGCACGATAACCGAAGAATTCTGAAATTGTTCCGGCCATTATTTTTCCTCCTCGTCTAAAACCGCTTTGATTGCCACGCCCACCGCTTTTGCCAACATTGGAGGCACAGCGTTTCCGACTTGCGCGAACTGTTCCTGCTGCGATCCGTAGAAGATGTAATGGTCGGGGAACGACTGGCATCTTGCCGCCTCTCGCACCGTAAGCGAACGATCTTGAGCGTAATGGAAATAGGCTCCCCAATGCGGATCGCACTTTGTGAGAATTGTAGAGGCGAGTCCATCTGGCGTCAAACGCCCATAGCGTTTCGTGTGGTCGGACTTCCTCGCCAACTTCATGCCTCTTGGCAGAAGGTCATATGGTATGTCCGTCCAGTTTCCGCCGGGTTTGATGTGTTTGAGGCGTTGCAGGTTAATTGGCGACAGTTTCGGCGCTTCATGGTTGTATATTCCCGGACTTCCTCGCCGTACGGAGCGCTGAAATGGACATGACGGCTTGAACAGATACTGCTTGCAATCCTCTCCCCTCTCTCCGGCCTTCAATGGGGGAAGGTCGCCGATTGCCTCCTCGACGGAGACAAAGTTTCCTGGGATATCCGCTGCAGGGGTCTTAATAAGAGAATGTCCGTCGAAGGTGGCAGTGAAATTCGGCCTTATTGGCGCGTGGCATACGGGTTCGGGAAACGCATACCTCGGCAGTTCCTTCCCACGTAGTCCAAGGATTATTGTTCGCCACCGCATCTGCGGAACACCATAATAGGCGGCACCGAGAATCCGAACATCTGCCCCATATCCCAATTCGCCAAGCGCCTTTAGTATTGCATGAAGGGTGTCGCCATCTTCAAAAGACACCAATCCAGGCACATTTTCAATAAGAACAGCCCTTGGCTGGAATGCATCCACAAAACGGAGATACTCCTTGAACAAATGGTTCCGCTGGTCAAGAATGCTACGGACGGGGGCGTTGATTGAGAACCCCTGGCAAGGGGGACCGCCTGCAATCAATGCAAGTTGTCCCTTTTTCATGCCAAGATCCCGGCGTAACTTCTCGGCATCAAGCGTACGAATATCTGCCGTCGCCACAACTGTCCCCAAATGATTGCGCCGATATGTTTCGGCATATTGCGGAACGATCTCTGACGCGAACACACCGTGAAATCCCGCCTCTTCCAACCCTTCTGACAAACCTCCCGCACCCGCAAAGAGGTCGATCAAAGAATATTTCACTCCATCGCCAATACTTTTCACGGAACTAGATGTGCGACCATCACCAACACCAAGCGCCTCGAAGAAATCCATCTGCACGGGGTTGAACGCACGCGCCGCGCGGCACTTGCCGAAGAATGGCCGTATGCGCTCGAAGATGTTGGGCACGGACTTGCCGCCGCACTGCGGCAGGGGGCGCGTGAAGAAGTCCGCGTCAATCTTGCCAGTCCAGCGCGTGGAGCAGACGAACACATCCGCACCTGGCATCCCATAGAGCGACGCCTCGGCGACCGCTCGGCCCAGCTCGAAAAGCGCGTACTTCTCACCGTGCGGCTTCGGCGAGACCTTATAGCCGTTGGCGGCAAGCCATTGGCCGTCCACTTCGCGGACGTACTTCGCGCGGTAGGCGTGTGCTGGCATGTCAAGGGCATACACGACAAGGTGCGTAACGGGCGCATAGCTATCGCCTTTGCCGTCCTTCGGCAATGGTAGATTGTAAAGGTGCTTCTCCCTGATCCAGCCGTAGTTCTCGACCCTACAGGTGCAGGCGATCACGGTTTGCGTTTTTTCATCTTTTTTCGTCATCGCGTGTATTATACCACAAAACGAATACGCCGTGAGGAACTGGCTTAAAGTTTGAAGTTTGAAATTTCACATCCACACTGCGTGGCTATCAGTCCTTGAGCGAGTCGCAGAAGTCCATCAGCCACATCCAGTCGTGCGCGGAGTAGCCGTGCCCCTCCGTGCGGCGCACGAAGGCGAGGTCTTCGCCCATGCAGTCGGTAGAGTAGTCGGCCGGATACGGCACGTCGGGAAGTCCCTTCTTGCCAAGGAACGTCCACGCCGGCGATGCCGCCTTGCACGCAAGATACTCGCCTTCCGGGTCGAACCACTGCACGTCGAACCCCTGCACGAAGAGTTTGCGCGGTGCGATCGAGGCAAGGAGGAGATGCTGGTCGAACGTGAGCAGCTTCGCCGGGTCCTTCTCGTACTTCTTGTACGCAGGACAGTACCAGTGGCGGAAGCTGCGCATCTCGGTGGCCACGTTCTCGCCCCAGTCGCGCTTGGCGAGCGGACACCCCCCGCCGCCCGTCTGGTTGGGCACGCACGCCGCGAAGCGCTCGTCGCGCGCGGCGGCGAGAAGAGCCGTCTTGCCGAGACGGGAGTAGCCGGCGGCGATCGCCTTCTTCGCGTCAAGCTCGGGAATCTTGTAGGCGAGGTCGAGTCCGCGCGAAAGCGCCCACGCCCACGCGCCGATGGAGGTGGTGTTGTCATCGCGCGCCGGATCGCGCTTCGGCCAGAGGTCGAACACGCCCGACCATGGCGAAGGCTTTCCACCGGGCACCGAGCCATCGGCGTTTGGGCTCACGTCGGGCGAAACCTGCGCGTAGCACGCCGTGACGAGCGCGTAACCGCGCGCGAGGATCATGTGCGCGGGGAACACGAACTCCACGCTGTTCATGTTCTCGTATCGGCCGCGCAGCTCCTCCACGCACTTGTGCGCGGGACGGAGCGCGATCCACATGTCCGGCGTGACAACCTGCTTGTCGCGGATAAGCTCGTAGTTGCCGCCGTAGTTGAGGAAGATGATGGGCAGGGCGGGCTTCTTCGCCCAGCGCGGCAGCAGCACCAGCCAGTCGATAGCGGGGCCGCTCTTGTCCGCCTTGAACCACATACGGTACTGGCGGCGGATCCCGAAGCCGGCGAGCGTCACGCCCTCCTCAACCTTCTCGACCACAACCGCTTCCGGCGCGGGCGGTTCCTGTCCGAACATCTCCCGCGCGAAGATGCCGAGTATCTCGCGCCGACGGCGCGCCCAGTCCGCAGGCGACGCCACCTTCGTGCCGTCCACGAACGTGAGCGGATCCTCAAGCGTGTACGGCGCGATCTTTGATTTGTCGTAGTTGGGCTTCCAATAGTCGGGACGCGCCGCCAGCGCGCTCGCCGCGGCGAACACCCCAATCAGACACCCTCCAAGTAGAACTCTTTTTTTCATCTTTATTTTCTCCTTTCCTGACCAGAAACTCCGTATGCGCGCACGTAGTCAACTTCCATGAACGTGCCGTCGATGGCGTCGCCCACAGGCCCCGCCCACTTTAAAATCGCCTCAGAAAGGAGAAGCGCGCACTCCGAATGGCACACTTCGTTCTTGACGCGCCGGATTTCCTTTCCGTCAAAATAGAACACAAGCTCGTCCGCCGTCCACAGAAAACCATAGACATGGAACTCCTTGGACAAATCGACCGAACGTCCAAGATTGAATGCCTTCGCGTTGACCTTGTGGCTCTTTTTGCCGTCCTTGAAGAAGACTTTCTTGTAGTCGTGAATGTTGGTGTTGATCTCAGACGGATAATGTCCTTCATTGACGTCGATCTCGAATCCCTCGTCCACCCCATGCGGAAGCGTCACGAACCAGAAGGAATTGTTCGTGCCCGTGGCGGCGGCATAGCGATACCGGCATTCGAAATACCCGTACTTGAAACGGGCCTTCGTCCAGACCGACGCCGACGTCCACTCCTTGCCGCCGCGCTTTTCCTTCCTGTTGCAAAGTCGCAGCATGCCGTTTGTGACGACGGCGTTCTCCCGCCATCTGCTGCAGAGTATGTGGGGTAGAGATGCGTTCTCTGAAACCCACTTTTCATCGAGTTTTGAATCTGCGTAGTCGAACTCATCAGACCACAGCAGTTTCCACCCTCTTTCCGCACACACGGACGGAAGATTGTTCGTTGCCGCGGCACCGCCAGCGGACGGCGGCACATAGCCTTCCAGCTTCATGAACGACGGGTCGAGCTTGACGTTCTCCCTCCCCTTCACGTTGCAGTTCCGGAACACGACATCCACCGCGCGCGTCTCCTGCTTGCCGACGCCCTTCGGCAGGTTGTACCACTGCGTCCACGGACGCATCCGCATCGTGTCGCGACACCATCCCCTGACGTTCTCCACGAGGATGTGTTCGTAGAGCTGTTTCGTGTCGGGACGCGACTTGAGGTTGAGAAGCGCCCCGCATCCCTTCACCTCGCTGTTCCGCAGAATCAGGTTACGGCAGTGGAACGCATCGGAACCGCAGGTGAACGCATGGTGGCAGACAGGCCCGAACACGCAGTCCTCCACGAGAATATTGAAGTTGGCGCCGTTGTCCGGCAGCGTCTCGCACTTGTAGCCCCAGCCGCCCTTCATCACCACCGCGTCGTCGTTCACGTCCATGTACGAGCCCCACACGTGGGCGTCCTTCACGGCGTCGAGGTCGATTGCGTCCGAACTGGGTGCGGCCGGCGGGGTCTTGTGCCCCGGCGCCGTGATGCGCACGTGGTCCACCTTCACACGCTCGCACTTGTAGAACTGCACCGTCCAGAAATGGGAGTCCTTGATGGTCACGCCGGATATCCTGACGTCGCGGGAATTGGACACATAGATGTTCCGCGGACGGGGGATGTCCCAGTCCTTGAACCCCTTGACTGTCTTGCGCTTTTTCCAGAAATCGATCCATGACTTCTTCCCGTTGCCGTCGATCGTGCCCTCGCCATAGATGGTGAAGCCGTTGCAGGTGTCGGCGTTGATTAGCGCAAGCGTATAGACGAAGGAATGCCCGACGAAGTGCGTCATGCCGCAGGGTACCACAGAGCCGTCTTCTGGTCCGCGCAACACGGCACCCTTCTCAAGCTTGAGATGTACGCCCGGCTTGAAGAAGAGCGCGGACGTGTTCCACACACCCGGCCCGAGAACGAGCACGCCGCCGCCCTGTGACGCGATCCAATCGATTGTCATTTGAAGCGGCTTGGTTTGAAGCTCGGGGGCGTTGACCTTCGCCCCCAGCATCTGCGAGGCGAAATACTGCCGTCCGAGCTTCGCTTCATCGACCGGTGACTTGTCCGCAAACCACGCATCCATCGCAGACCCGTCCGGCCAAACCCCGGTCGCGCCCGCCGCAGCGAACAGGCCGAGCAAACACACGCCTGCCAGTATCTTGTTTTTCATTCGCCACTCTTCCTTATTATACCGATCTATCTGCCACCTGCGGCTACTCCTAGCGCAGCGGGACGGAAAGCCTGTCCGTGATCATCACGGGCGAATCCCACATCGGGATATTGCTAAGAACAGTGGAATCGTTCTCGTACTTCACGCTCTCCGCAGGAATCTCGAACACGCGGCCCGTGATCATGTCAACCCACACGGGGTCCACCACCTTCTTCCCCGGGAAGCTCACCGTCACGCGGTCGAATTCAAGGAGGGACGACGGTCGCGCGTCCGAGAACCAGAGGAAGCGCAGCGTCTTGCCGTCGCGTATGAACCTGATGGACGTGAGCGTACGCTTGCGGTTGTCGCGCGGGTCGGCCCTCTTCGTCACCTTGAAGTTCGGCTGTATCGAGATCTTCGTCGGACGCGCCTCGTCGTCGAGGAGGCCGAAGATGTTCTGCATCGCGAAGTACGACGGACGGCGGTACACGAACTCCTTGAGCGTGTTGGAGCGCACGAGCCCGAAGCTCTGGAGCATGAAGGTGTACTGGAGGTCGATCATCGTGAACACGCTCGACGGGATGTTGCGCGCCGCGTCGCCAATCGTGCGCCGCAACAGCCACTTCGCCTGCGCGTACTCGCTCCACTCGATCTTGTTCAGCGCGTGGCCGAACTCTAGCTGCGCGGGGCACCCCACCTCGCCCTGCATGATGTCGAACGTGTCGCTGTACGACTTCACGAGCTTGCGCAGGTTCGGCACTGTCTTTTCGTATGTCTTGTCGGGATTCGGGTGATAGGGATGATAAATGAAGTACGATCCAAGGTCGAGCGCGCTCTCCTGCTTCAGTTTCTCCAGGACGCACTTGTAGTCCTTCGGGAACGTGACGGCCGTGCAGTACAGCTTCGCGTTGGGCTGCACGGCGCGAATGGCCTTGCCCGTGCGGTAGAACATTTCGGCGTACTCTGGTCCCTGCCCGAATGGTTCGTTCCAGATCTCCCACTCGTCGACGACGTCCTTGTAGCGCTCGACGCATGCCACGCAGTACTTGATCCACGCATCGAACGCCTCAGGTTTGTCCGTGACCTGCCTCACTTTCATGCCGAGGCGGAAGTCGCTGCCGTAGACCGGGTTGCCGTAGGCGAGGCAGATCCAGGGCTTCACGCCCATCGCCGCCATCTCGCGCACCTGCGGGTCGAACCACGAGAAGTCGTACTTGCCCTTCTCCTGCTCGGTCTTGGCCCAGCCGGAGAAGAGACGGCCGTGCTTCACGCCGAGCGGACCGATGAGGTGCTTGTAGGCGTTCCAGTCCGCATAGTCGCGGTCCATCGTCTCGCAGCCGACGGACCACTTCGAGGACTTCACGTCCTTCGCGTCGCGCACGGCGAGGCGTCCGATCTCCTTGAGGCCGGGGCTGAGCTCATTGAGCCGCTTCCACGTGACGCACGGCTTCTCCTTGCGCACCTTCGCGACGGCGTTCGACGCGCTGGGCGGCGCATTGTCGCCCCAGGCGTCCCAGCTCTTGATCTTCGCGGCGTCCTTGAACGACACGACTTCTCCGTCAAGCACGGAGGGCACTGCGGCGCAAAACGCCGCACCTAAAAGGAATGCTGTTTTGTTCATGGGGGAAATGGTATCAAAACCCCCGTCACATCGTCAAGCCGAAGTCCAGCCGCACAGTCTCGCCGCCGAACGTCAGTTCCGCCGCGTCGCCGAGCCACGGGATCTTGACGAACGGGCTCTTCACGCTCCAGTCGATCTTCTTCACGTACGGCTCGCCGTTGATCGTGCTGCCGTCGTCGGCGTTGAGCAGCATGTGGAAGCGTTGTCCGTAGATGCCGGTGTAGTCGAGCGCGGACGGCGTGAGCGCAAACACGGTCGCCTTGACCTTGGCGCGGAATGCCGCTTCGTCCTTGAAGTCGCACGCGCGCGCGGTCTCCACGATCACCGGCGTCCATTGATCGTCGCACACGAGGAACTTTCCTACACGCTCGCAGGGGATCTCGGCCTTTGGCCCCGCCACCGCGAGGCGCGCACCGCCCTTCGCCACGCGCACCGCGCTGTACGCGCCGCCGCATTTCGTGAACCACCAGTCGCCGTCCTTCACCACCTTGTCCACGCCTCCGGCGGCGGAGAACCACACGCGCATGCCGCCCGTGCGCGACGCGTACTTGTTCTTGCGCGTGAGGAGCGTGCCGCACGACTGCATCGACCAGAAGCTGTTGAAGGCCACGGAGGGAATGGTCGCGGTCTTCGTGTGCTTGCCGGTCGCCTCGGGAATCGGCAGAAGCTGCGCGTCGTACGGACCGTACACGACGCCGTGGAACCGGTTCTGCGAGCTGATCATGCACCACTTGTCGCACGGCGCCTGCGGGAACATCTGCGTGCCGACGATGAAGTCGGGCGTCGCGTAGGTGTAGCGGTAGATGTGGCCCCATTCGGGGTCGGGACGGTAGTCAGGATACTTGTTTGTGGGAAGCGTCCAGCCGAGCGGACGCATCACGATCTCGTAAACGCCGCGTGCCGCCGCGTCGGACGCGATCTTGCCGATGATCGGGTGCGGACGGTACGCGCTGTCGAGGCAGACGTAGTCCAGACCGTTGGGGACGCGATCCATAAATGCGTTCAGCCCGAAGTACCAGTACGCCCACACGGCCGCCTCGCTGAACGTGCCCCTGGCGCCGGTCGTGTAAACGCGCGACATGCCTCCGCCAGACGCACCGTCGATCTGTTCCTCGGCCCAAAGCGCCCAGAAGAGGTCGAGGAAGTTCTTGGCGAGGCGGCGGGTGGCGGGACGTCCGGAGAAATCGTACAGCGGATAGATGTTCTTGATGGTGTGGATGCCGTAGCCCCGGCTCTGCACCTCGATGAACATGGACCTCTTCGCCCGCTCGCGCATCCACGTGCAGAAAAAGTCCTCCCACGCCTCGTAGTGTGCGCGCAACGTGCCGTCGTCGGCAAGTTTCCGCTCGCCGTACGCGGGATCGGCCTTCAACAGCACGTGCATGAGCTGCCAGAGCGCCGAGGCGCGCTGTACGTGGTGGTTCTCGCTCTCATACACGCGCCACGTCTTTACGCCGTCGCTGTCCGCGTCGTCAAGTTTCGAAATGTCGTGGCAATAGCCGAACGCCATTTCGCGGAATGCGGACTCTGCCTCGGGCGAGAGACGCCCCGGCGCGATGTCGCCATTCGCGCCATAGTGCAGCACGGCGCGACAGAGTTCGCCGATGTTCCAGTAGAACGAGTCGCGGTCGTCGCGTACGTCGGTGTTCTCGATGTAGAAGCGGCAGTTCTCAACAATCTTCGCGTTCGCGAGCGCATACTTGTCCGCCTCGCCGTTGTGGAACACGCGCAGAGCGAAAGTAATGATGGAATGCGAGTAGGTACGCGCGAAGCGAGGGTGTCCGTTGAACACCGGCGGCGCGACGGGACTCTCCCTGTACGGCTCGCCTCGACGACACTTCCACGCCGACGCGAAACGCTCGGATACCCCGTCCGCCGAGGACACCTCCTTATGGCGCGGCGTGGAAACCCACATCTTCCGCAGGGGCGACCGCGCCGAAAGAACCACTTTGTTGCCACGAAACACCACGCCCTTCTCGCCAGGCTTGAGCCCCGCGTCTCCCCAAACGCACACTACCGCCGAATCGCTTGCAAGGCGCCTCGACGAGTTGGTGGAGATGAACGTGTTGTCTTCCACGCGCGCATCCGACACGTTCGCGAGGCGCACGCCGCAGTAGAGCGGGTTCACCACCACGTTCCCCGCGAACACAAGCCCGTTGCAGGAACGCGCCCGGCCGTGGTGTCCGAGCGCGATGAGGTGCGGCCCCAGACGCTCGCTCGGACCGAACCAGCAGCCGGTCACCGATACATTGCGGTTCGGGATGGAAATTTCCTTCGCGCATGAAATGGGCGAGGTCTCCGGATTGCCGAGCGCCCCGGGGCTCGTCTGCTCCACCTGGATCGTCTCGCGCGTCATGCACGTGTAAGCCCCCTTGAACACGTATCCGGCAAACAGGCAGTTCGTCACCACTACGTTCTCGCACCCGTCGATCTGCAGCGCATGGTTGTTCGAGATGTCCTTCACCACCGCGTTCTCGAAGCGGATATTGCGCCCGCAGGCAAATGCGGCGGGAAGGTGCCGTCCCTGGCAGTCGAAAACGCCGCCGGACACCGCAACGTCGCTGACGCCGTTCGTCGCATCGGTACGCGGAACGAGGTTGTAGAGGAAGATCGACCAATGCCCCTTGCGATTCGCCGCCGAGCGGATGATGGCCGAGCGGGCGGGATCCATCGCGCGTGCGGCGACCTCAGGCGTCCAGCCGTCCGTCGCGCGCTCCACGCCCCCCGCCAGCTCCAGGCGCACATGCGGACGCAGCGAGAGGTACAGGATGCGGTACACGCCGGGCGGCCTTCTGGATTGCAGCCGTGGAGTCGGTTTTCCCCGTCGGGTCCGCCCCCGCCTCGGTCACGACCGCCCGCGCCACACTCGCCGCCACCGGAAGCATCGCGCTTGCCGCAAACACCATAACTGCCGTACAAGCCTTGGCAAACTTAGTTTGATCGGTTGATTTGAACATCATGAAACCTCATTGCTTTTACGCAGGAAGAAATCCATCTCAAGCGTCGAATTCTCCTTCCTGTAATACACAAACACGGCACCAGCCTTCACAGTTGCTTCTCAAACTTACGTTCAAGGAAAATCTCTGGTTTTTTGCGTTTCACGCGAGCAATATATCATATATTTCGGAATGGAGCAAGTTCAACAAACACTTTTATGAGGGAATCTTCCATGTCTAACATTGGCAGCAAATCGCTCACGATCTCCATGAAAAGCCCCCTCGCCGGCAGCATACGGCACATTGATGCATTCAGAATCAATATCCCTTGTTGATCAGCCAAGCGCGAAGAAAAGGATTGAAGAAACGATACTCTTTGTCGTGGACAAATACGAGTCCGTCGGCGACAAGGCGCTGAAGCGCCTTTGTAGCCGTGCCAGATGACGGCACCTCCGCAGCCGACATGAACTCCGACGAGTACACGTTGCGTCCGCCGAGTTTCGCCAAGGCGACGAGCACTTTAAACTGGTACCTCGTGAGGCGCGTTGTCTGCAACTCGAAGGGCCCGCTCTCCTGCTCGAAGATCTCTTCCAAAGCGGGCTTTATGTCCGCAGTTGAGAGACGAGACCCTTTTTCCGTAGTGTTCCACACTGCAGCACATAATTGTTGGACATCGCCTGTCGTTCGTCCCGTAAAATCAAACACAGCATCTATGAAAGCCCTGTCAGCGATTCTGTTTCCGGTCTTGAATCGTTCGATTAGGAACGGGGCGAACTCGTCATCGGGAATGTTCGCCACGCTAATGGTCATGGCCGACTTGAAAAATGGATTCTTTGGATTCGTGAAGATGTCCACCATGTCGCTCCGCACGCTTCCAGAGAAGACAAAGCACGTATCCTGCAGAAACTGTATCTTCCCGCGCAGCATGGCCAGCACCTGGTCTCCGGCATCCAACTTTTTCACCTCCTGGAATTCATCGAACACAACGAACATGCGTTCTTCACAGGAGAACTTCTCAATAAGTGCCATGACGTCGGACATTGAACTTGGGTCTTCGGCCATGCGCGAATCCACTGACACGACCGGCATGCCGTTTCCAGGATCGACCGAAAGCGTCGGGCGAAGCCGAGCCATGAAACTCAATGCACGTGAGACAAAAGATTCTTTCTTCCCCAACTGTGCCGCCGCCGTTGCGACGCGGTTGCAGAAATCGGCAACCGTGCGGATGTTCAGAAGATCAACATACATCATGCGATATCGCTTCAACCCATTGCATACCGAATAGACAAGCGATGTCTTGCCCATACGGCGCTCACCGACGAGAACGACGTTCTGGCCGTCCTTCACGCATGTGGCCAGCCGTTTCTGCAAATCAGGACGAGGGCAGAATGTCTCTCCCGTCACGACACAACCGTATTTGAATGGTTTCATGCCGGCATTATACCATATCGACTCCGACATCCGCAATAAGAAATTCAACCATTTAGTTTAAAGCCATTTGGTTGAATATAGCCGCCCTTGCCGTCAGGCTTGTGCTTTTTAAAATCAGAACCGTTTTGCAATTGATTCCGCCTCGCTTCGTCGGCTGGCGGCGGTTTCATCGAAACCGTCCGTACCGGGGCAAGTTCCGTTTTCTTCATCCAGTCATCGCGGAATGACTTTGCAACCTTGCTCGAACCCTGCACGTTTACCATGTAGAGACGGGCCTTGCGCGTCTTGACGTTGGCCTCGGCCCACGTACCAGCGGCGCCGCCATGGGAGAGTGAGCCCTTGCCGTCCACCTTCATGCCGAAACTGTAGCCGACCTTCACGCACTTGGGCGTCTGCTTGGACGTCCACTTCTCCATGAGCGGAGCGGAGATCAGCCTGCGGCCGTCGGGCGTCAGCCCCCCGCGCGCGATCATCTGGAAGAACTTGATCATGTCCCGCGGCGTGGAGAGGAGTCCGCCGCCGGCCTCGGGATGGACGCCCACCTCCATGTACGGGGGCGCGAGTTTGCCGCGCACGATCTTCGTGGGGATCGGCGGCTTCTTGTCCGACAACTTGTAGAACGTGGCACGGCGCGCGTTTTGCGAGGCGTTGGGGATGAACGTGGAGTCGGTCATGCCCAACGGCTTGAAGATGCGTTCGGCCATCTCGACATCGAAGGGACGCCCCGTGACCTTCTCCACGATGGCTGCGGCCACGTCGATGTCCCAGTTGCTGTAGAGGTATTTCGTGTCCGGCTCGAACTTCAGCGGCTCCACGTGCACATGCTCGGCAAGTGCCTCCATGCCGGGGCGCACAAGGGCCTTCTTGGGGAACACGTCGAGCCCGGAGGTGTGGCAGAGAAGCATGCGCAGCGTGGGCCGGGTTTTGACGGGAAGCTTTTTCCATGAGGGGAAGTATTTCTCCACAGGGTCGTCGAGGGAGAGGTTGCCCTCCGAGATAAGGTTCAACACCAGCGCGGCCAGCACGCCTTTCGTGTTGGACGCCATCCAGAACACGGTGTCCGGCTCCATCCGCCTCCCCGGCGCAGCCTCGCCCACGCAGTCGAAATGCGGCGCACCGTCCGCATCCGCCGTTACCAGCACCGCCCCAGGGAATCCCTCGGGCGCGGCGCGGTGGGTCACGACGAGATCCTTGGCATAAGCCGCACAGCCGGCCAAGGCAACCGCAGCCGACAACATCGCCTGCATAAAACTTTTCATCGTCATGGACGCACCCCCTGCCATGTTTCGAAGCGGCGGCGGGCGAGTGCGCGGTATGCGGCACCTGCGCCGCCGTTCACGAACGGGTCAATCGTGATGCCGCCGCGCGCTGCGAATTTGCCGTACACCTCAAGGTATTTCGGACGCAGGAGCTTCCAGATGTCATTGTAGACCACGTTCACCACGTCCTCGTGGAAGTCCCCGTGGTTGCGGAAGCCGAAGAGGTACAGCTTGAGCGACTTCGACTCTACAAGCTTCTTCGCGGGGATGTAGCGGATGGTGAGCGTCGCGAAGTCGGGCTGGCCCGTCTTCGGACATAGCGTCGTGAACTCCGGGCACGTGAACGTCACCCAGTAGTCGCGCTCTGGATGCTGGTTTGAAAATGCGTCCAGCACGGACGGATCGTAGTCCCCGACAGCCTGCACGCTCCGTCCGAGCGCCTTCAGTTTCTCAAGATCTTTACGCATAGTTTTGTTTCCTTGTTTCTTGCTTCAGCGGGATTTTACGGGCGCAGCGGGGCGATAGAACATCACTATGGCCTGCGTAGTCCGGTGGAGAACGTCTTCGAGCTTCATTTCGCCGCTGTGACGCGTGCCGCGGTCCCTCCCGCCGGGGAACACGACGTGGAACGACAGCGGATCGCCGCCGAGTCCGTCGATGATCGCGATGTCGAGCGGCCAGCGTTCGGAGATGTCGTCCTTCATCGTCTTGTTCTCGCGCACGACGAGAACGGGCTGGGACATGAATATCCAGCGGCGGATTTCCGGCGCGAGCTTGTTGATGTCCTCTGCATCGCTGCAAGGGAAGAACGTCGTCTCCGGCGACTTTATCCCGAGCGCGGCCGAGCACTTCTTCACCCATGGCGACAACTCGCCGAATTTGTCTTGCTTGCCGGAAGTCGTCCGCCGGGGGCTCGTTCTCTTCTTCTTGCCCTTCCCCTTGCCATTGTCCTCATCCTCCATGATGAAGTCGCTCTGCGTCAACCCCGCATCGGCAACGACGCGCCTCACGGCCCGGTACAGCTTTTCCGTCTCGGCCATGCGGAACTTCGGACGCGATTCGGTCGGATGGGAGTGGACGAGCGTCAGGTCCAATGCGTCACCACCCCGTGAGCCATACTTTTGAGCAGGTCCCGGCATGACGCGGTAGTAGTTGGCAAGGGCCATGAACGCGAAGACCGGATTGGCCGACTTGATGATGTTCTCGCCATGCGTGCCGAAGTACCACTTCTGGTAGTACCAATTCGAGAGCAGATGGTCCGACGGGCCAAACAGCGTTGAGGTGAACGGGAGTCCGGAATCTTCCTTGGGCAGAGTGATTCCCTTTTGGTTGCGGCTGTAGCGTATGCCGTTCGCATTGCGAGCGTACGCGCGGACGTAGTACAGAATTCCTGGCTTGAGGTCGAGTATGCGCGCGTCGTACCGGTCGCGGTGGTGGAGCGGGAAGAGTTGCCCCGTCTTCTCCGTTGGATCCTTCTTAAGGCCGTAGCATATACCGTATTCGGTAAGGAGCGGCTCGCCACGATAGCGCACATTCAACCTGGCCCTGAAAGACGTGGGAAACCACTCGCAGAGTTCGACCAGTTCCGTCTGGGGCAGAAGCGAGAAGTCAAGCTCGGCGCGCGTCAGCTTGACTGGCTGAACGTCTAGCTTGAACGTGCAGGTGCCGGCTGCGGAATCGGTTCGTACGTTGGATATGGCAATGCCGGCGGGCAGGAGGTTGGGCAGGATTGCCGCAGGGTCGCTCTTGGCGTCGAACGTGTCACCCGGACGCATGAAGTACGCGCTGCCGCCCACTCCCTTGTGGTCGCGATCGCCAGTGCGATACGTATAGCAGAGGTCGGGCGGACCCATCATCGGCGAGGACATGGTGACGTTGATCGCGTGTATGAGAAGTCCCTCTGCGGAGGGATTGCCCACGAGTTCACTGTCGTTGTGGCAGTATTCGATGCAGAACACGTAGTTGGGATGGGACGACGGCACGAGCAGCCCCAGCGGCGGAAGTCCCTCGTTGTCCTTGAACGGGAACTTCGCCGAACGCGGCGCAAGCGTGTATTCGCCTGGAGCGGTGATCTTCGGGTATGCGGCGGCTGGCACGTAGGCGTTGTAGATGTAGCGGCAGTAGGCAGGTCCGGTGGGGCCGTAGGACCATGGAAGACACGGCGTCCCCCCTACTCCGTCATGCTCCTCCGACGCATGGTAGAAGTCCGGCGCGCCGAGAAGATGCCCGATTTCATGCACCAGTGCGCCGCCGGGATACATGACCTGCGGGATGGAATTGGGCCACAGCGGATCGCGCCACGGGACTTTCGGCTTGTATTTCCTCAACTTGTCCTCTGCGCCTTCCGCAAGGCGCTCGGGCGACGGCTTGGGCGGATAAAACGGACGCACAACTTTCTCCAGCACCTCGGGATCGCCGTTCAAACTGTTACAGTAGACATAGCATGTGAAATCGCCCTTCTTCTTCAGGCCACCCTTGGACTGGGCGAAACGCAGTGCGTCCTCGCGGAGCTTCGCGGCGCGGCCATAGCCATCACCCTTGAAGCCGATGAGGTTCGTAAAGGTATCGTGTCGACAATAATAGCCGTAAGGATGCGGCGCCATGTAAACTGCGGGGTACGCCGCAAGGACAGGCCATGTAATGCCCTGCGAGTATTCTTTGTAATAGTCGGCGATCGTGTACGAGCCCTTGTACGACGTAAGGGCCGCGCAGACCTTCTCCGCAGACTCTGGCGCATGGCAATCGGGAAAGGCAATAACCACCAGGTCTACCTGGAACTCGCCTCGCTTGACAGGCGTCGTGCGCACTGGTGAGAAATCCTTCGCGCTCGTGCGCCGGACCGACGGCAGGCCTCGTTCATGCGGCGCGACATGCGAATGTTCCGCCTCCTTCGTACCTCTTGACGCCTTTTTGGCGGGTACGGCATAGAGATGCGCGGAAGCGAAAAGCGCGGCAACGCCGAAAATGGACAATATGCGGGAATTCATGGTTCAACAGTATATCGGAGTGCGCTTGCCCTTGTCAAGTCACAGACCGAGGGAAAATCGACTAGGAACGAGGTTGCACGTGCCATCAGCTGAGAGTTTTCCGCGCTCGGCCACGGTCATCACCGCCACAACCGCCATCAAGCCAATTGCTACTCGTTTCATTTCTATTCTCCTTGTTTGCTCAAAGCAAGTTCCGTCCAGTCGTACGACAGAAGCGCGCCGTTGACGCAGATGGACATTGGCGTGTCGAGGGCTTTTCTGACCGATTCCGACCATGACGGCGGCGGGATGACAAATTCAACCTTCCCAAACAGTTCCCTGTTCACGGCGAATGCGTGAGCTGCGGCAACGGCCATACGCCCCCGCGTGAAGATATCCGGCGACGCCCCGAATCGCCGTTTCAGATCCAGCGCCACTTCCTGAAGCTCAGCGGCCTGACGCCCCACAAGCGACTGCCCGAGCGCATACAGCAACACGGAAAGCTCTTCGTCCCGTCCCTTGCGCCCGTAATATGTCCCTCCTTTTTTCCTTCCGTACTGTCCAATTTCCCCCGTCCCCGTCAGGTCGATAGATATCACGGGGCGACAGGACGCCACATACTTCGCCACGGCAGCCGCGCTGCTTTTGCGGGAGGCGGCATTCAAGGCAATGACCGGCGAACCCGATATCTTGGCCGGGATGAACACAACGGCGGGAAGTTTCAGCCCGTCCGGCCGCACATACGCCTCGCGGACGATTCGCACGCCGCCGCGCGTCTCTTGCGAAATCTCGATGCGCCTGAGCGGCACGGCACCCGGCTCGGCAATGCCGGCGATGCGCCGCACGTCGGCAGGTTGGACCGCGCCCTTCCGCGCGGAGACCGCCGCCTTCAGGTCGTCGTGCATGACGTCGTACACCGTGCGCTCGCCGGGCAGCGACAACACGCCCCCGCCTCCGCACGCAAAGCCTTCGGATTCGCCCGGGCCGCAGTCTGACGACTTGGGGTCGAAGCCTTTGTTGAGCGCGCGGTACTCCGCCGTCGTCCGCGCCAGCGCGGCGGCGTCCCCGCGAAGCCAGCGCTTCATCCAGTCGATGGAAGATGCGCGGCTTCCCTCGTACCAGAGATGGCCGCCCTCCATGTCCGTCATGCCGAAGCGCTCTCCCCAGCCGAGCCGCTTCATCACATCTTCGACAAGTTCAACGGTGTGCCGCGTGCCATCGAAGGGGAAGACGATGTCGCCGTGATAGGCCTGCACGCGCACCGGGAGCGGCGCGGGCATGAGGCAGAACGACGCGTGGTTCAGGCCGAACGACAGCTGTCCGAATATGTTCTGGCAGGCATCTCCCGGACCGATCGACGCCCTCTCGGCCGCCCGGGCAAAGGAGCAGATGTATCCGGCGGGCGCCGTCGCAGCAAGCCGGGGATCAACCGCCTGCAGAAAGGCCGTGACGTTCCCGCCGCCCGAATTCCCCATGCAGCCTAGAGCCTTGGCGTCGATGTCGGGACGCGTCTCGAGATAGTCGAGCGCGCGCATCGCGTCCCACACGCGGAAACGCGGAAACCCGCCTCCGAGAAGGACGGCCAGCGAGCCGATACGGTTGTGCTCATCCCAGTTGACCGCAGGGTTCTTCCCGCGCTCCTGGACGCGTTCGCCCTGCGCGAACGGATCAACCACCAGCGCCGCGATGCCGGCACGGGCGGACATCACACCGCCCCTTCCGTAGTTGGAGGCAGACTTCCCCGCGCTGCTGTGTCCGCAAGCGATCAGCACACAGGGATACGGCGGCGGAAAGCGCGTGGCGTCTGGCAGGTAGAGGTTGGCGGAAACATGAACGCCGGGCCAGCTCTCGAACAGGACGTTCTCCACCGTGTAGCCGTCGCGTTTCCGGACGGCAACCGTGCACGCGTTCAGCGGACACCGCTCGGACGGGAAGCCGCCCATGGCGTGAATCATGCGGCTGCGCAGGCTCTTTCCGTACTGCTGCAGCTCCTCGCGCGTCTTCATCCGACGCCAGACCGCATCACATGCGGCATCCGCCCGCTCGACCTCCGCAAACACCGCACGCCACGACGACCGTCCCGCGTCCGCGTCCAAGACGGGTTTCGCCAGTTCAGCGGAAATCCAGTCTGCGTCTCCTGCGATACAAGAGAGCATTCCCGAAGCGAACGCCGCAACCACTGCGGCGAGAACATGTCTTTGGATTGTTTTCATGGGGTGAAAGACGAATGTCAGCTTTCGTACACGACTTCGTAGCCAATCCTCTTGGCGAACGCCTCGACGTCGGAGCGGAAGTCGCCCATGAACGTGACGCGATGCCAGCCGAACTTGATCCAGGGAAGCTCCATCTTCGAGTAGTCGCCGGTCACGCGCGCCACGATCTTCGTGCGGCAGGCGCGGTCGTCGCGGTCGTTGGCAATGACAACGCCGGTGTGCAGCACGATCTGCTTCCGCTTGAAGTTGAACTTGACCGTCGTGACGGGCTCGCCGATCGGCGCGAAGGAGCGTACGGACGCCCCCTTGCGGTCCTCGGAGTGCGTGAGGATCTCGAAGTCGGACTCTGGGCCGTCCTTGCCGAAGAAGCGGCGCGTCGAAACGCAGTGCGCGTAGCTGATGACGCGGTTCGCCATGTCAAGCACGGGATCGGAGACATATCCCACGCGCCCGCCGGTGAGCGCGGAAAACGCAAGCATCGTGGTGGTGCTGTTGATGTCGTTCTCGCACACGCCCATGAGGCCCTCGTCCTGCAGCTGCATGAACCCGAGGCACGGATACGCGTCGAGCTTGCCGGTGTAGCACCCGCCGAGGCAGTTGACGGTGATCGCCTTCGCACCATGGTCGGCGAGCGTCTTCTTCATACCGAGGTAGATACGTGCGCAGCCGAGGATCGTCTCGTCCGTGACGTACTCGATGCGGCTGGCCTTGTCCATCCACGACTTCGCGACGGCCCTCGCCTCCGCCTCGTCCGCTGCGCGGGCGTTGTTGTTGACCTCCTCGAACGGGACGCGCTCGATGACGATTCCAAGCGTGCGTTCGATCTCCGCCGCGTATTCGGGGCGCTGGACGTTCTCGACCGAGAGGATCTTGAGCCCCTTGAGCTTCGCAAGCGCCTCGTCGGGCGTGACGCACTTCACCTTGTCGTCGATCACCTTGATTCCCTTCGGCGGTGTATCGGCGGGGATGAGCGCGTTGCGGTACTCGAACGCCTTCTTCTGGAAGTCCTCGGCCGTGCCGTCCTTCAGCACCTCGAACGCCTTGGCGACCTTGACAACCTGCGAGAAGTCGAACGCGGCGAACGAGGCGTAGTGCGGCTTCAGGTGCGTCATGATGAAAGAGTTGTGGCGTAGCCAGCCGCCGTCCCCCGCGTAGGGGAGCGTGGTGTAGAACATGGCCTTCCGCGTGTTCTCCCACACGCCGCTGATGCAGTTGTTCCAGCAGTTGAGCTGCACCACCATGTAGCCCTTGATCTCGCCGGCCTTCTCGTCCGCGAGGACGATCCCCTTCGTGTGGTCGCGCCCGTTGCTCGGCGTGGGGATGAACTCGACGCCGGGAATCTGCCAGTTGAGGGTGTCGGTCATGTTCTTCATCACCGGACGGAAGTCGTACCCGACGTTCGGCCAGTCGGGCTGCGACTGGATGTCGTGCGGCGTGTGGTACGCGAAGATGAGGCGCACCTTGATCGCATCCTTCTTGTCCGGAATGAGGTCGGGCGAGACCGGCGGCGGCAGCATTGCCAGGAGATCCGGCGAAATCGCACCCATTCCGGCGATGATTCCGAGCTTTGCCATGAAGTCGCGCCGACTGCAGCTGGCGCACGCATTTGCTTCAATATGTTTTTCCATTGCTGAAGTAATCCACACAACCCTCTTTCGTGGCGTTTGCGGGTCAAGCCACTCGACCTGAAAAGACCGCATAACTGCGATAACACGATCAAGGTGTCAACGGCAATAAGTGTAGCATAAATCCCGCCTCAGACGCAAGCCACGCCAAGAACACTTTGACTTAGCGTGAGCGAATCTCAACGATGCCGACCGACCTCTTCCTCGCTCTCGGCGAACCACGTCTGCATCTCGCCCGCGCCGCGATGGCACCACGCGAAATACGGCACGAGCGTCAACCCTCCGCCCGTGAGCGACACCATCCGCGTCGAGGCAATCTCGATCTCGCCCTCGGTGAATGTAGCGTTCAGCGGCAGACAGGCATCCAGTGCCTTTCCTCCGTTGTCGATTCCCTCGGCGCAGAAGACAATCGGACCGCGCTCCACCGCAAAGCGTCCGCGATCCGCCGCGACCTTGTCGTTCGCCTTGATTCGGCGAACCGGCATGTTCATCGCAACCTCCACTACATCGCCCTTCTTCCATTCGCGGTCGATCACGCAGTAGCCCTTCACGGGTATGACCTTCACCGCCGCGCCATTCACCGTCACGCGGAAATCATCCAGCGTCCCCGGCACTACCTGCTCGTAGAGATTGCTCGGCACCGGCCGCCCCACGCACCACCCCGGCACGCGGATGTTGAGCGCGAAGCGCTGGTAGGGCGGTCGCCCCGCGACCGCCGTGGCGGGCAGAGGGCTGCCCGCCCTACCTGGCACCACCTCAATCCTCACGCCACCCTTCCACGGGTACGCCGTCTTCTGCGCGAGCTTCACCTCGCCACCGGCGAGCCGGAGCGTCGCCTCGCTTTCCACGAACAGGTTCACGTACGCGGCGTTCCCCTTCGTCGCGTAGGCGAAGCGTCCGATCTGCGGGATTAAGCGCACCACGTTCACGGGACAGCAACTGCACCCGAACCACTTCGAGCGCTTGTATCCGCCCTTCGACGCCTGCGGGTTCGGATAGAAGAACTCGTCGCCGCCGATCGAGACGCCGCTGATGAGTCCGTTGTAGAGCGTGCGCTCCATCACGTCAATGTATTTCGCGTCACCGTGCAGGAGGAACATGCGCTCGTTCCAGAGGGCGTTGCCGATGGCCGCGCACGTCTCGAGGTAGGCGTCGCTGTTCGGCAGGTCGTACTCGTCGCCAAACGCCTCGCCCGACGAGCCGAGTGCGGGATTGCGGTACTTGACGTGCCGATGCGCGCCGATGCCGCCGTTGAGATGGAGCTTCCGACCAACGACGTTCTCCCAGAGACCGTCGATCGCGTTCACATACGCCATGTTGCCCGTGAGCGCTGCGACGTCGGCCATGCCCGCGTAAAGGTAGGCGGCGCGGACGGCGTGTCCGAACGCCTCCTTCTGCTCCAGCACCGGCAGGTGGTCCTGATACGTTGCGCCCCAGATGGGTCTGAGATCTTTGCGTCCGCGCATGTCTATGAAGTGCTGCGCAAGCTTGAGGTACTTTGCGTCGCCCGTCGCCTGGTGGAGGCGACAGAGGCCAATCTCGATCTCCTCGTGGCCGGGCACTTCGCGGCTCTGCCCCTCGCCGAGTCCAAACGTCTTGGCGACGAGGTCGGCGTTCTTGATTGCGACGTCGAGGAGCGTGCGCTTGCCCGTCACTTCGTAGTGCGCCACGGCGGCCTCGTAGAGATGGCCCACGTTGTAGAGCTCGCAGGCGTCGCGGTTCCGGCTGAACGGCTTCGGACCCATCATCTTAGCCTTGTGTCCGAGCGTGCGTGCGGTGTAGAGATAGCCGTCCGGCTCCTGCGCACCGGCGATCTTGGCGATGAGGTCGTCGAGGTAGCGGTCGAGTTCCGCATCTGGATGCTGTGCGAGCGTGTAGACCGCGCCCTCGATCACCTTGTAGACATCGGAATCATCCCACGGAACGCCCTTGAAGCCACCCTTCTCGCGCCGCGCAGCCTTCTCAAAATTCGCGATGCGTCCAGTCTCCTCACACTTGCGGAAGTCGGTCTTGACGGTCACGAGCCGATTCGTCTCAACGCGCGGCAGCCAGAACCCGCCCGTCACCTTCACGTCGTTCAGCGCCGCCGGCGCGTACGGATACCCGCCCGCAAACGCCACGCCTGAAATACAGGACAGAAATAGAATTTGAATTGTTTTCATTGTGTTCCTTAGGTTAGATAGATATGTTTTTGAGATAATACCATCGTCATCATTGCGACCAGTCCCGCAGGCAAATCCACATTTTCTCGCCCTCTGCCGTGGCGAGACGATGGAGCCACGCCTGACTATCAGCATCCATACATTTCATCTGCGTACTACCAATCGACGCCCATGAGCATGAACTCGCAGCCGGCCTTCATGTGGATGGCCGTCATCCAGAGCATCTCCCAGCTGTCGCGGTACACGCCGCGGAACTTCGCCGCGTCGCTGTCGCGCGGGGGATGCCGGTGGTCGTCGAGGAGGTTGCCGAAATTCGTCAGCTGGATGTTCTCGCCCGACGCGCCCTCCTCGTCGAGCAGCTGGCAGCCGCTCGCGAACCGGAGCTTCGCGAGGTCCTGCAGACGCCGGTCCTTCCAGTAAACGCCCATGCGCCATGTCGCCGGCGCCTCGATCGCGCCCAGGCAGTCCATGCACTGGTTCTGCGGCGACACCATCATCCAGCCGGTTGCCCGGAAGGCGTGGTTGAAGAGGTCGCTGCCCTCCGGCGTCGGGATGTCCCAGGACACCATGTAGGTGAGCGACATGTCAAGCGCGTGGCGGACGCACCGTTCCCACTTGGCCGCCGCATCCCTGTCGCCGCGCTTGACCGCGCTGCGGAACAGCGCCTCGAAGCCCATGAACGCCGACTGGCAGCTTTCGCCGTCCTCACAGCGGGCGTCGAGCGTCGCGCCCCAGTAAACGGAGTCGTAGGAAATGAACCGCCTGGCGAGCGCGTCGGCGATCCGTTCCGCCGCCGCCAGCATCCGCGGATCGCCGAACACCTCACTGCCCATCACGAGCGGCGGCACGAGATAGCCGTCGCCCGCGTTGCGCGGCCCGCGCCAGTTCTCGCCCGTCACGTGGCCCGCCAGCGCCGTGAGCGATTTCTTCACGAAGGCCTTCCACTTCGCGTTGTCGAGTCCAGACTCCGGATGCGCGTCGGCGAAGATCACCGCCTGCATCACGGTGTCGAGCGTCATGGCGCAATTGACGATCGAACCGACCCCGTGTCCCTTCTTGGGCATTTGCCCTCCAAAGACATACCGCACGGAGAAACGTCCGTCGGGCATGATCGTGTCCGTAAACGCATCGGCAATCGCGTCAAGGGAACGCTGCGCCTTCACGCGGTCGTCCGGCGTCACCCCCAGCACCGCCAGGCCGAAGCTGCACGCCTCCGACTGGTCCACCCAGCCCAGTCCGAAGGAGTTGTGGTAGAAGTCGACCGGCTGACGGTACACCATGTTCGGACGCGGCTTGCAGAACGTGGTGAAGCCGCACATCCCGTTCGTCGGGTCCTCCCTCCAGCGCGTCAGCGAGTAGTTGCGCTTCGCCGCCATGATCCGCTTGAGCGGCGCCTCGCGCACCAGCGCGCGCTCGGGCTGGAAGACGTCGAGCGACTTGCGCATCGCCTGCTGGAACCCGAATGCGTCCTTCGTGGCCGTGCCGGTCTGGATCCAGAACAGCTTCTCGATCGGCTTCTCCGGCTGGAGGGTGATGTACGCCTCGTCGTATTTCGTCCAGCCGCCGTCGAACGGAATGCCCTTCACCGTCGAGCGGCGTCCGTTGAAGCCGACCGGACCCGACATCATCACGATGTCCGCGCCGTCCTCCCCCGCCTCCACGCCGGCGCTCCACCACTGGTCGGAATGCACCGCGCCCTTGACCGGCGACGGCCAGACGTGCAGCGCCGCGAACTCACCGGTCGCGGCGTTTTCCAGCAGCGAGAACGGCATCGGAAGCCGATGCTCCTCGAAGATGCCGAACTCGCCCTTCACGCCGAAGTACACGGGAACGCGTCCATCCTTGATCCCGCGGTTGGACGGATTGCCGTACAGGAGGACGCCGGGCAGGAACGGCTTGAGCGCCTTGGGATCGCCCTTCATCCGGTAGCGGACGGAAAGCGTGACCTTTTCGAGCGGCTTCGCGCCATGCCACACCCAGCGACGCACCACACGCTCAAAGCCGTCGCCCGCGGGCGTGCGGACGTCGGTGACCGTGAGCCCCGGCACGTCGCGGACCCATTCCTTTACCCAGCCGTTCTCCCAGCCGAGGCCGATTTCCGCCGGGAGAAGTCCGACGTCAGCGGAAGCGGTCTTCCCCAGCGCCGCCGCCCCGACGACGAGGATCAGCTTGCCGTCCTCTTCCTTGAGCGAACGGACGCGTCCCGTCGCGCGCCGCGCCAGCGCCGCGCCGTCCTTCAGTTCCGCGTCGCCGTCCGCCGGCGCATAGACGATCGTATCGCCGTCTGCGGCATGGATCATCGCCGTCAGGAGATCGGGATACTTCGCGTCGCCGATCGAAGCATCGAGACGTTGAAGGACGACGTTTTCGATTGCGATGTCCTTCTCGGCGTCGCGGGCGGGACTGAAGAATTTGAACAACACGTTTTCCTGCTTCTCGGAAAGCGAGAAGTCCGTAGAGAAGCGACGCATTGTCGCATCGGACTCCACCTCGCCCAGCTTCTTCGTCCCCAGCCAGATCTGCGTGTTGCCGGGATAGTTCGGGCGCGCCACGTAGTTGAAGCTCAGACGGTAGTCGCCCGGCGGCAAAACGGGAATGACCTGCGAGACGGCCGCATCCTTCCATGGCTGCAGGAACATGGCGTACCTGCCCACGGAAAACTTCTCCGCCACCCACACGCCATCGGACTTGGCAATGCCGGAAAGCCCTTCAAACTTCCACCCCGGACAGGAGAACCCCTTGCTGTCCCAGTACCCGCCCCACTTATGCTGCGTCGCCGAACCTTCGAACGTACCGTTCCGAATGAGATTCGCCCCCGCAAAAACCTGCGTCGATACGGTCGCTACCACAAGGCAAACGGCCTTGAATTGAAATGATGTTTTTCTCATGGACATATAGCCTTTCATGTGCGGTTATTATATCAAACCCCGATGTAACCCGGCAACAGAGAATTGCAATCCAGGACGCAAGCGAGTTAGGGGGCAACTAAACCCGTTTTTCCAATTTAGTTGAACCATAAGTCAGCGAATCGGGGCACTTTAGGGTCAACTAAACTTGATTTTCCGTTTTAGTTGCACCCAAAGTCTTGTCCGATTTAGATCCCAAGCAAGTCCTTGAACCTGATGATCGCGTAAAAGAATCCGTCGTCCTCCACTGGAGGCAAGTTGCTCAATCTGATCTTGTCGTCCAACGAGCATGAAAGACAACTTTCCTTAAAAAGATGTCAATATGGTGGTGTTTTTCGCACATCTAGTCAAACAGAAAAGTTCACCTATTTCCCATTTCCTAGAATAGGTGAACTCCAACTATTGCCTTTGCTTGCTACCGATCGTCGCCCATGAGCATGAATTCGCAGCCGGAAGCGCTGACGTGGGCCGCAAAACACCGGTCAGCGCCTCCTCGTCGCCTTCCTCTATCGCGGCGAGACGCCGGCGGGCGTCGGCGACCTTCTTCATCGCGTCCATCGCCCTTGCGGTCGCGTCCGCCTGGCCGAGCGACTTACGGAGCTTCGACGAAGTCCGCCGTCACCTCGACGGTGGCAAACTGGACGGCACGGAGCTCGCGCCCGTCAGGGGGTTATTGTGTCTCGCTGCGAAGAGCGGATTACCGGCGCACTGTAGAGAGCAGCGGCAGTAGATGTTTCATGCATATCGCTAATGTCGCCAAGGGCATTCCATTATTTGCCACTACCATACCATCCAAAGACGGGTGTCAGCCAATCTCCATTATAATTGAGCGCTCCGATTTTCAACCCCCTGCCAAAATTGAAAACTCCGATTTGACCGCTATTACCAAAGTTGAAAATACCTATCTGGCACCTAGCTCCGCCAAGATTCAAGACACCGATTTGCATTCCGGCATGGTCAGTGAGATTGATGAGCCCCATTTGAATGGCGGACGAGGATGTTGTATAACAAGAGGCACCAGCGTCATTCATGAACCCATTTACGTTGAGACCATTCACCAATCCAATCTGCGCGAGATAATCGCCGTCGTCGCACCATGTCAACAATCCAACTTGAAAACCTGCGCCACGCTCTGCAAACATCGTCGCGCCAAATTGCAACCCGTACATATCGTTTTGCACATAGGCATTAAGCAATGCAACCTGCACACCATATAATGACTTGTATTCACTCTTACCGAATGACACACCGCATCCGGCAACGCTATTCCTTGACACTGTTGTGAACGAAAGATCAATGGCGAACGCATCGCTTCCATTCGCAGGGAATGCCCATTCAGGGGAAATGGCGACGCCTGGATAAGTCTGTACCTCCGTACAGTTGGCATTCATATGCATTGCAAACACGATGCTGAATACACAAGCAAAATGTATTGTCGTTCGCATCGCAGACCACCTTTCTCTATACTCACTTCGGCTCAAGATTGACATCGTTGGGGGTGGGGTTGAAAACATAAGACATACGTAACAAAGCAACTCCGCGCCTGCTGGGGCCAACTTCAAAACGCCTTATGCAACCATAGTTCGCCGCTTTAATTTCCCCATTCTCATCAACAATAGTGCGAGTGCGAGTCACTAATGAAGCCCCTTTTGCGAAGGGGATTTTTGTCGTGTGCGGGTCACCATTTCGATCAACGATACGAATGGCAGACTCTGTGTATGTGGAATCAAGGGGCGCCGAGTATATGTATGGGAATGTACTTTCACATACATTCTTAACATAGTGTCCGCCTGTTCGTATATCTGTGAAACGAATTTCCGTCCGTCGATACTTACAGCGCCAAGCATTACTGAATAATGCGCCTTTATGATCTCACCCTTGGCATTCTTCTCAACGCGAGTACGCATGACAATGTACTCGTCCTCTTTGACAATCGCGGATTCCGTGTGCTTCGGATTTCCGGGCCATGGGAAACGGCGTAACGGAAAATAGGTCTGATAAACTCCGTTTGTATCGGCCTCGTAGTCGGTCTCAAAATCCGAGGTCGTCTTGACCTTCTTGCGGATATAGGCACCGTTCCCATCTCCGCGAAACACGATACCGCAACTTGCCGTTCTTTGGCCGTTGGTTGTCGTCTCTTCGCGCTGTACGTAGAAGTCAGCCACCTTACCATCACCATATGGTGTAACCCAATCATACATAAGAAGGTCAAAACCAAACTCGCCACTTTCCTTTGGAAGTTTTTGATCGAGACTCGATTTCACATAACAGAGGGTAGTTGGATTTCTCTTTTTTCTCAAAGTGAATTCGTATGACTTGCTGTGTTCTGATAGTATTACCTGAGAGTAGTCAGAATCACTTGACGCAAAACGCTGATTGTCATCCCTTTCCGCGTAATATCCATCCGCCGATGCAACGCCTTTGATATAGCCAGATACGCTCGTGTAGCGGAATCGCGCATTACCCAAAGCATCAGTATGTTCGTCTAATATTCGATATTTTGCGGAGCCTCTGAAACGGTCCACGTTGCTTTTATGAGTATAAACCTGCACCAGCGCGTTTGTAACTGGCTCGTTGTATTCATCTACAACATGGACATTCACATTGACCACATTGCCTACGAATGGCAACCCTGAAAGGATCATTGTAGCGATTTCATTCATTGTTCTGGCTCCTTTGGGATTCTTGATACGATGTTTTCATAAAACTCATGTATGCACATATAGGGCGCGGGAATCGCGTCGGCGAGTAGCTGCGACCGCAGCGCGTACGACATCTGCAGCATCACATTGGTCGTATGCAACGCAGAATCTTCGAACGGCTGGAAGAACGGCAATACGCGAAGGTCGTTCGTCATGGCAGTAACATAGGATTGTGGTTGACAATCCTCTCCAGATTTCCGGGTCTTGGACAGAGATTATGCTTCATGTCCCATTCGAGATTTCGGTCGTTAGGTGTTGGATTGAGGTAATAGAGAAAAACAACACCCCCTATTTTTTTTGTCCAACGGTCAGTTCCGTCAAGAAGGAACTTAGGGTCGCCGTATATCTTACCATAAAGCGAACTTTCTACTTTCTCATCCTTATCACGCACCGTCCGTATACGGAAACAAAAACATCTGTTATTGTCAAGTCCTTCTCTGTGCTGAAGGTCATAAGACATCGCCTCTGAAAACGTCACTGCTCGTTCATATCCGTTTTCGGGTGCGGTGCGGATTCGTAAGAAGGCTTGTCTCTCTGGCAGTTGTGACACCAATATGCCATTTGATTCGTCGCCTTGAAATGTCGCCTTAACTATGTTTTTATAGCGAGGTGCTCTGAAGTCCCGACCATTGAATCCTTCGCCAAGAAATTCCTGCGGAGGACATGTGAATACAATGTCAGCAACTTCGCCATGACCGAATGGCGGCAAGAGAGAACCTTTAACTAAATCGTATGCAAATGTGTTTCCGTTTTTTGCAATGGCATCGCTCCCGATTTTCCAGCCAGCACACTTGACAAATAGCGGTATAGGATGTCCTACCCGTTGAAGTGCGGCAGTTATGACAAGGTCGGTGGGCTGCCAATGCATCATTGGTAGTAATGGTTTTGGAGAGAAATCGTGACGAATGGAAAAAGAATTTGGATAGTATCCCTTGGGTGGATGATGGATGTTTACCCCAGTTTTGCCCGTGTTTGTTTCACCTTTTACATGGCAAATTCCGTATTGGTCTGTTACTTGCCTGTCCTCAAAAGTCGGTGCCGATTCAGTCCATGCTTTCCAGCCATTCCTATTGGCAAACCAACCAACAACATCAACACCCTTTATGGGGTCTCCGTTGTCAGCATCCACTACAAGGATGTCAAATCCTGCAATTGCTGCTCCAAGGTGATGAGCCGCAAAGAATAATACCGCGATAAGAAACTTATGACTCAGAATTCTATTGCTATTCATCGTTGTCTCCTTCACTGTTATCAATGATTTTATCAAAAAGCTTCCAGATAAAGAAATAAGCTACATTTTTAATGTCAGAATGTTGCCATTCACCTCCACTCCTAGGCCAATTCCCCGACTTGCATTTCGCGTAATCGATATTTCCACAAATAACATTTGCAGAGACAGGATTCGCCCCCGCCGCAAAGGATGTGGCAGGTATTGCATCGGCTAGGAACTTTGCACGGAGAGTCTTACGGTCATTGGTATTGGCAATAGTGAAAAGATTTGTCGAATGCATGTTTTCCGCTTCCGAGCGAAATGGCGTGAAGAGAGGATGTTCGATGGCATCCTTGGGCGTAATATCCTCCATTACGCTGGAATGAAATCCGTAGCCGGGAGTGTACACTGCTGGATTAAGCGCATATATGGTATTGATGCCCCAGCCTCCCTCGCACGCGATATCAAAACCAAAAAATGGAATGGCATTAAGCCCGTGCCAAACGGAGGTTCCCTTGAACAGTTCCTGCTGCGCCCAGGCTTCTCCATAGCCATGTGGCGATGCATTCGCAAGGACATCCTCGGTTTCCGAATAACAATTGACCGCGTTCGCAATCCCCGCGAAGCGCCCTTGCCACGACAATGTGTACCGAAAGTCGTTGGTATTTGATTGAAACAACTTATTCCAATCCGATGTTCTGTAGGTCAATGGTACGCCATCCCATGCCGAATCTACCATGCTTGACGAAAACGCCGTCTCATCGTACGCCTCCGTGGCAACGGCGGCGTTAAGCATGTAGTAACGGCTGTACTGGAGCCCGCAATCCTTGGCTGCAGACGACACGAGCATGTTGCCGAGCGAGTGCGCGAGCATAACCTTGCTCGTGCCGGGTAGCGCGTTTACGACATCCACCAGACTGGGCGCAGACGCGAACGCGTGTACGACGTTCGCGTAGTAGTCTGGCGAAACGTCGCCATGGAAGAGCGACGCGAACTGCGATGAATCGCCGTACCAGTCCACGGCTGTGAACATGGACCGTGAACCGGCAAGCCAAAGCCGCTTGAAAATGGAATCCGCCCATTCGCGCGCGGCGGTCGGATTCACGTTGTAGCCGTGTACAAATATGAAATGCCTCCTGTCACATTCCTCGTCAGGGTTGTTCCACGGGACGTAGTAGGAATTGTACTCCCCACTGTAATCGCCACATGCGGAACGGATATTCCGCCATCTGTACATCGCCCTGACCGATGATATCGACCACGGCGTACCATATCGGAACAGCGTCACGCCGCCAACCTTCACTTGCAGCTCCAGCGAATCATGGGAGTATATCTCACTCACAGCCTCGAACGCAAGGACACCTGGTGCGTTGCCCGTGCCAAGGCAGAAGCCAGGTGTTATTTCCAGTCCTTCCCTCGGCACGGGCGTCAACGTCGCGGATGACATTGGCGACCCCGTTGTCGTGTACACGTCGCTCGTCTGATAAGCCCACGCGGATTCCATCGGAACATCCGGACAGCAGAATCGAAGGCCACCGTTCGGCCCCGACAGATGGAATGTAACAGCGCTCCCCCATGCATCGATAAACGGCTTGAGATCGATCTTCGCCGGAAACATGTTTACGAGGTCCAGACGTCCGTTCACCACCAAATCAGCCGTATTAGTCACCGTGTCGGAAATCTGTCCAATGTAATCGCCTTTATTCCGATCTTCGTTAGTCCAGAATCTAAAGAGCCGTCCGTCAAGACAACGAGAGATGTCGCCGTCGCCAAACGCTCCGTTTCCGTCCATGTCCGCAAGGAGCGGCGGGCGGACGGTCGTGATGCACTGCACGGCCTCGTCCTCCACGAGTTTGTCGTCGATGACGTTCCAGTAGCGGAACTTGAGCGTTGCCGTGCCGGGGGCGGACGAGGTAATGTAGATCGGCAGTTCCGCCGTGGTGCCGTTGGTGGCGCGGCGCATCAGTGCTTTCCAGTACGCCATGGTGAGGTTCTTGACGCGCGTGGACGACGTGTCGAGCAGCTTGCGGCACGTCCCGCCGTGGTAGTCAGGGTACCACACCGTGAACTGCCCACTCGCGTTCGCAAGTTCAAGGCGCACGTGGCCGCCCGGCAGCTTGACGTTGGTAACGAGGCACATCTGAACGGCGGTGGAAATATTTGTACAGACGGTCATCGGATATCCGAAATCGGGATTGAGCGCGTTGTAAGGCGCTAGGTCGAACTGGTGTCCCTTTATCGCCACGCCGAGGACGGTCCTGTGCTGGTGATGGTAGATGTCGCCGTTACGGGTGAACGCGATCTCCGCGTCGCCCACGGCGGAACTCGGATAGACGCCCGCAACATTGACGTAGCACGACGTTTCCGTCCTGTCGAACGGAAGCCCGTTG
>CADCOC010000045.1:0-1889 GCA_902802945.1 uncultured bacterium
GGTGGAGTATGGGCCAGAGTGAAATAGCGGTATTCCAACAGTCAATTGAGACATGCGAAGATCCGGCGGAGACCGCACGGAAGGTGAAGCGGACGTTCAAGCAGATGCCGTAGTGCCTGATTTTTTGGTATAATACTTGGCAATCATGCGTTTCAAAGTATTCATATCTAGTGTGCAACGTGAATTTGCTGCAGAGCGGCAGATGCTGGCGGAGTATGTCCGTAAAGACGCGCTCTTAGGCAAGTTCTTCGATGTGTTCCTGTTCGAGGAAGAGCCCGCTTGCGATGTTGAGGCACGTGATTTGTATCTGCCTGAGGTTGAGAAGTCCGACATTTATCTCGGTATTCTCGGAGCGCAATTCGGCAATGCAGATGCGGATGGTGTCTCGCCGACAGAACGCGAATACGACTTGGCGACGGTTAGGGGCAAGGAACGCCTTGTCTTTGTGAAGAAGTGCGAACGCGATCCACGCGAAGAGCGGTTCGTGCAGAAAGTACAGTCCGATGTCGTTCGCAAGTCGTTTGAGACAGCCGAAGAATTGCAGCTGGCCGTGTACGCGGCGCTTGTTCGCGTGTTGGAGAACAAGGGTTATATTCGCGTCGCGCCGTTTGATTTGGCTGTCGATACGAATCTCACGTTAGCCGATGTTGATGACGCGAAAGTTCGTGACTATCTCGCACGGGCGAGGGAGGCGAAGAAGATTTCCGTTCCGAAGGAAGCAGATGCGGCATGGCTGTTGACGAAACTTGGCATGATGGTTTCTGGCGGACGTCTTACCAATGCGGGCGTTCTTTTCTTTGCAAAGTACCCACAGCAGGCGATCGACATCTCGGTAGTGAAATGCCTTCAATATTGGGGAACGCATGTTGAGCGTCCAATTCCGTCCTATCAGACATACGAGGACGGCATCATCGGCATGATTGAGTCGGCCTTGGCCTTTGTCATGGGGCGCATAGATCGGACCATCGGTATCCCAGATGAGCGCGGACTTGCCGCAGCACAGGACGAACTGCCGCGCATGGCCGTGCGCGAGGCGATTGTCAATGCTGTTTGCCACCGCGATTATGAATCAAACGGGGCGGTTCAAGTGATGCTCTTCCGTGATCGCCTTGAGATTATGAATCCAGGTACGCTCCCGCGAGGGTGGACGGCGGCGACATTGCTGACAACGCATGAGTCTGTTGCCCGCAACAAGGTGATTGCCAAGGCACTTGACTGGGCCGGATATGTCGAGCGTTCCGGTCACGGCACCGAGTTCATTATTGAAAAATGTGAAGCTCAGGGACTTGCAACGCCGCAATACAAGCCAGATTCTGCAATTTTCCACACAATCATCTGGCGGAAAACAGAAAAGGTACATCAAGTGGGTGGAGCCATGGGTGGAGTCGAGGCCCAGTCAGGGACAAGTCAGGGACAAGTCAAGGGGACAAGTCAGGGACAAGTCGTGTCGCTTTTTGCAAGAATAACGTCAATTCTTGCAAACCAAGTGCTTAGTAGCGGAGAAATAACAGCTGCGCTGGGTAAGGAATACTATTCGGGGCATTTGCGAAGAATCATTAAGATGTTGTTGTCTGACGGCATCATTGAGTACACGATCCCCGAAAAGCCACGCAGCCGCCTGCAGAAATACCGCTTGACCGAAAAGGGACGCCAGATGTTGGCAGTCGCAAGTTCGTCCATTGGGAAGCGCTGATTTGAGAATGCTACAAATACAAAGGACACAATGACTGACAAATTCAAGAAGAAGTTGCTTGGCCTGACATGGGATGCGTTGGCCAGATGGGCTGATCCGCGTTCAGTCGCTCGGGGCAAGGGATATCAGACTCGCGTGGAAGATGTCATAGAAATGCCCGATGGCGGTATTGTCGCCAGAGTTCACGGGCGAGACG
>CADCOC010000045.1:1899-40980 GCA_902802945.1 uncultured bacterium
ATGCCCCGTTGGTTATCGATGCAAGCATGCCGTTGCGCTGGTGCTGGTGGCGGCGAGACGACTTAAGGATGGGAAGGGCATCGAGCCTTGTACCCCCAATGATGCATATTTTGATGAGATCGTAGATGCATTCAGGACAGACGAATCCGTACCGGCGGTCGTTCATGACATCGTGTCGGAATACCTTTCGCAATTGAAGGGTGACGAGATTAAGAATCTCATGCATGAACTTGTTGCCAATGTGTCTGGCGTGCGCCCCTATATCAGGCACAAGGTCGAGGTCATGCGTGCCTCTACGGCGGATTTTGTGCGAATGGCCAAACAGGCCATCAAGTCTGCGACGGCAGGTTACTATGATCGCTGGGACAGGCGTGGCGGACATGACAAGGTGCCCGATTATGGGGCGGTGGAGGAGTATTTCGGTAAACTCAAAGAGGCAGGGGATTGGCAATCGTTGCGTACCCTTGGTTTTGAGTTGCTTGAAAAGGGGCAACGACAGATTGAATGGTCGCATGACGAGGGGGAAATCTACCTTCAGGTCATTGATTGCATGAAGATTGTGGTTGCCGCGATGGAGGCAAGCCCATTGTCGGCATTGGAAAAGGCGATGTGGATGCTTGAGTTCGAGAAACACGACCATTTCTCGTTCGTTTGCGAGACGGGTGTCAACTTCATGAACAAGGATCGCTTGACGTCTGAGGAGTGGGGAAAGGTCGCAGATCTCTTGATGGCTGGTTTTAAGGATCGCTTGCTGAAAGCCAAAGAAGAGGATCAGTACAATCTTGACAGGGACCGGCAAAAAATCGCCAATGCGCTTGAAAATGCTGGACGTGGAGATGAGGTTGTTGATTTACTGGTTTCCTCGCTCAAGAAAACACATTGCTACGAAAGTCTCGTCAATCTTCTCTTGCGCTTGGATCGGCGTGATGAAGCAATTGCCTGGTGCCGTAAGGGAATCGTTGCCTGCATGAAAGACGCCCCAGGTATTTCCGTATTGTTGCGTGACAAGATGCGGTCTTTTGCCGAGGAACAAGGCGATGATCTGCTTGTGGCGGCTTATGACGCATTGAAGTTCCTGTCGTATCCTGGATTGTCTGAATATGAGCAGATGAGAAAGAGCTGCAAGAGGGTCAAGAAATGGGAGAAGGTTCGCGACCTTGCATTGAAGTATCTTGAATCGGGACGACGTCCCGACGGGAAACCGGGATGGCCGTTGCCGGACACGGGAGATCCTGTTGATAGGGGCTGGGAGAAGAATTTCCCCGACGAACACTTGATAATTGAGATTGCACTGCACGAAAAGAGGTATGCTGATGCGGTACGCTGGTTCAAGACTTGCCTGAATGACAATTTGCCGTCATGGAATGCGTATTGTTTCCCAGATCAAGGATGGGATGTCGCGAAGGCGGTTGCCGATGCGTTGCCTGAGGATGCAATCGCCATCTGGAAGGTGGCAATAGAGAGAAACTGCCGCGACGCAGCATATTACGCATATCAGGCGATCGTTTCGCATTGAGAGAGATGCGTCCGGTAATGGAACGTCTTGGGCGGCGTTCTGAATGGGAAGGAATCGTATTGAATCTTCGTGAAGAGTATAAACGGCGCAAGAATTTTGTGCAGATGCTGGATGGCCTCATGGGAGACAAGTCGAAGAAGGCTTCTTCAAGGTTGATTGCCGAATAGTGTCGTTTGTATGCTCATGTCTCTCTCTTTTTGATGTCGCCTTGCATAGTACTGTGCTCATAATCTGGCCAGCTGCAAATAATTTGAGCAGAGAGAGGCCGGGAGCGATGTGTTTCCGGCCTCGTTTCGCTTTGGCACGGAGATTGCTATATTCGTGGCATGAAAACTGACATGCAAAATCAAGTGGACCAGGTGGTGTATGGGCCAGAGTGAAATAGCGGTATTCCAACAGTCAATTGAGACATGCGAAGATCCGGCGGAGATCGCGCGAAAGGTGAAGCTGATGTTCAAGCGGATGCCGGGGGAGATGGCGCTTGCCTGTTTCGCCAGGGTGATGACGGCGGAGCTGCCGTATCCAATCAAGGTGGCGGTATGGGATGCTGTCCGGTACTCGCACATCTGGTGGGGCGTGGACGCGGTGCTGCAGGGGCCTGTGATGGAGAACCCGGTCGTGCAGCAGGCGTTCGCCGACGCCGTGCCGATGCGCAGATGGGTTGTCACGAACCGGATGCCGGGCTGGGAGATTACGCAGATGACTGTTGATTTCCATGTCGGGATAGGGTCTGATTCATCCCGGTATTCCCCGTTGCAGATGCTCATACACGCGCTGACATCATACGACGATGATTTTCTCGCGGCAAAGTGCATGGAAGGGCTGACGGAAAAAGAGTTGGCGTTCGTCGATTGCCGCGGCAACAACCTGCTTTGGTATCTCACCTATCGCGACGACCAGAACGCCGCCGGCGGCTTCGCCTGTCCGAAAACCGTTGCCGCGTTGCTGGAACGCGGCGTCGATCCGTCCCGCCGCAACAACCTCGGCCTCTGTTGGAACGACGTCGCCCGGCATGTGGTGAGGTCGGAGGTGTGATTTCGTGCTAGGCACCCGGCGATCCTTTTGATAAACTTGCGCCATGAGCAAAACCACGGAGAAAGAGAGGCGTTGTGGGAAAGGTAAGAACAAAGGCACCGTCCATTATGCTTAAGGCAGAAGGCTATGAAGAGTGGATTCGTCTGATCAAGGAACGAATCCAGAGGGCGCGTGTCAAGGCGTCCATGCTGGTCAATACCGAGCAGACGTTGCTCTATTGGGATATTGGCCACAACATTCTTGAAAAGCAGAACAACGAGGGATGGGGAACCAAGGTTGTCGAGCGGATGTCGGTAGACCTGAAAGATGCGTTCCCGGACATGACCGGTTGGTCGCCGCGGAATTTGAAGTACATGCGAGCGTTTGCGGATGCCTGGGCGAGGAAAGAAATTGTGCAAGCGCCGCTTGCACAATTGCCGTGGTACCACCACCTGGCTTTGCTAGAGAGTTTGAAGTCTCGTGGCGACCGCATCGCATACGCCGCTCTCGCGATAGAAAACGGTTGGTCACGCAACGTGATGGTGCACCAGATAGAACTTGGATTTGCAGATCAGCATGGAACGGCGATAACCAATTTCAAGAACCTGATGCCCCCCACCGATTCCGACATGGCGGAGCAGACGTTGAAAGGCGAGTATGACCTCGGATTCCTCCCGGCGACAGCCAAGACGAAAGAAAACAAACTCAGGACGATGCTCGTAGACAAAGTGGCGAAGTTCATGGTTGAACTTGGCGCGGGCTTTTCGTATGTCGGCAAGGGATTGACAATCGACGTTGGCGGCGACGAGTTCGAAATCGACCTTCTTTTCTATCACGTGCTTCTTCATCGCTATATCGTCATTGAATTGAAGACGGGTAAGTTCCAGCCTAAAGACCTTGGCCAACTTGGGTTCTACATGACGGCAGTTGACCGTCAGGTCAAATCCAATATAGACGGAAAGACGATCGGCATATTGCTTTGCAAGTCGCGTAACGACATTGTGGCCGAATATTCGCTTGCCGACCTGAAGAGGCCAATTGGCGTTTCCACGTATCGTCTTGGTCTGCCACCGCTGGAACAGCTTCAGGCGCAGTTGCAGAAGGCTCTTGCGTTGAAGAAGAAAGGCGGCGGGCAATGAAAATACAAACGAGCGCCATTGACTTGGCGACGCTGCCGCATCTGCTGATTGATGGCTCAACCGCTGCGGCTTCCCCGGACGCATCGCATTCCAGGTGGTTTTTGAAGTGGATTCGTGCATAGTGCCTCGTGAACTCTACCATCATTTGGATTTTGGAACGGGGTTCTATACCACAACCGATTTTGAGCAGGCCTCAAGGTGGGTGAGAATCCGCCTTCTTTGAAAATTGCATTGGTAGTGGACATTCTGTCAAAGCGTTCAGGTGAAGATCCTGTTAAGATCATGACAGATTTCTATCGGTCAAAGACATACGCCATGTTACAGGATGAATCGACCAAGTACTGGTGGTTCGGCCCAGCGGAACTGTGTGAACTCTACGGGCAGGAGATCGCCCAGAGGGAACAGCGTTCATAATCTGACCACCTGCAAATAATTTGAACAGAGAGAGGCCGGGAACGATGTGTTTCCGGCCTTGTTTCGTCTTGGCACGGAGATTGCTATATGCGTGGTATGAAAACTGACATGCAGAATCAAGTGGAACAGGTGGATCGGATCGGTCTATCTCTTCAAGCCACTCAGGTGAAGAACCAGGGGTTCATGGTCGTAGTGGGGCGTGATGGACAGGGCAGGGATCTGGCCATGGATTTGGCGACGCTGCCACATCTGCTGATTGGCGGCTCGACCGGATCGGGCAAGTCCGTGTGCATCAAATCGATCCTGTCGCAGTTGATGCGCACGAAGACGCCTGATGAGATCAAGTTCATCATCTACGACGAGAAGTGCATCGAGTTCAGACGGATGGGGAATTGTCCTTATCTGTTCAAGCCGGTGATCACCGATCCACAAGCATTTCTATCGATGCTTGAGGCGGTGCGAGATGAGCTTGAGGATCGTACGCAGGCAATCAGGAATGGGGACCCGGTGCCGCGTATCGTGGTGGTTGCGGACGAGTATGCCGGGTTGATGGTAAGCCATAGCGAGAGGGCCGAGCCGCTGCTTGTCCAAATGCTTGTGTTAGGAAGGGCGGCTGGAGTCCATTTCATTTTTGCTACGCAGAGACCGGATGAAGTGGTTATGTCGCCGCCTCTGCGCTGCGGCTTCCCCGGACGCATCGCATTCAAGGTGGCTTTTGAAGAGGATTCGCGCATGATCATTGACGAGGACGGCGCCGACCGCCTGAACGGCAAAGGCGATTTCCTGTTCCGCGATTCGACGGGCCTGCATCGCGGCCAGGCCCCGTACATTTCCGACGAGGATTTCGAAAGCTTGTGCGCGCGTTGACGCGGAAAACCAAATCTGCTAAACTACCACCAAAGGCAAGAAAGGCACCATGAGCGAATATCTTAAAAAACAACTACGAAGCAGACGACGGCTATATCGCCCGTGTGTTCGCCAGCAAGCCCTACGGAAGGGATTTTACGGCCATTCGCACGGTGGTGCTGATTTCCTGCATGAAGAATCCAACTCTTGACGGCAAATACAGTCTTGCATAGTGAGAAGGTGTATTAGACATGAGCAGGATCATTTAACAATAATCAGGCAAAGAAAGGAAAATCATGTACACTTTTAAGATCAAAGATGCCGAGGTGGCGATTAGAGCGTATCTGCGTAAGCACCCCAGTTCTAAAGTTGCGGGGAATGCGTTGAATGGAGACTGCGCTGCAATGATGGAGCTTTACGAAAAACTATGTGGCCCGCAAGAATTTGACGGAGGGCCGGCGGACGAGGCATTGTCTATCATCTACGAAGCATACAATCGCCACTACCCGCCTGCAATGATTAGGCTTGCGCAAGTCGAGATGTGCGATGACATCAAATACTGGCCGGAAGGAGTCATGACATTGATGGAGGCGTATAAGCTCGGTAGTCAAGAGGCTATGGCACAACTCAAGAACGACTGGCATAACAGCGTTAAGGATATTGACGCCCAGCGGAAAGTTGGTGACAGAATAAATAAGTACGAGGAGTTTGTGCTCGCCTTTTATTATCACTATGGGATAGAGGTGGAGAAAAACGAAGCCCTCGCATTAAACCTCTTCAAATCATCGGCGAAACAGGGTTGTGATGAGGCTGAAAAAATGTTTAAAGACATTTCGTCTGCTGATTAGTCCTTGTGGTGCATCGTAAAGAAAGAGATTGAAGAATGAGAGAAAATACGGTCGTATTGACATTGAAGCAAATCGCGGATTGGCAATTGTCATCTCGCGATAAGATTGCCAAGGGAGCATGTTGGGCAGAAATGCCTTCTTTTCAAAGAGGACTTGTTTGGAAGCCTGCTCAGATCGAGGTACTGTGGGATTCGCTGATGCGAGGCATCCCGATAGGAGCATTATCACTTCTACCGATTGAGGGCAATGAAAGATTCCAAAAGAAAAAAGTTGATATGAATCTTTCAGAAGCGTATTGGGTTGTGGATGGACAACAGAGGTCTAATGCAATTGCTCTTGGTTTTAAGCCTTTTCCTGACAAGAATGAATCAATTTTATGGCTGGACATGCTACCTGACAGGTCCAAGAGGACAAGAAGAAAATTCTTTTTCTATGTGACAACTCCGGGAAGACCCTGGGGTTATCGTGTGACAAGTGGCAATGATGAAAGAGTTGTGGAGAATGTATCAACCGACGAATATCGGCGTATTCTGCGGGAGGAATTAAAATGGGACAAGGGGATGGGGTCTAAACCGCCGACCTATATGCTGTGGCCTGTAAAAGCGAAATTGCCTGTCCCATTTTCAAAATTACGAGAATACTTTATGCCAAATGGCAAGTTGCGAGAATCCTTCGCGCCTAACGGATTTGAAGACTTGTTCGCAAGCATTATCGCTGAAAATGCGGAATGGGCACGCCATTTCCAGCGATGCTGGAGTAGTTATCAATAGGAGATGATGTGTGTCGTGCAAGGATTAACGAGGAGCTTCATTTGGTGAGAGGTGGTCTATCCAGAGTGCAAGAAGCCAAAACTATTGGTCTGATAGCATATGGGGGACTGTCTGGGGATGAAAATGAGAATCAGGAGGCGGACGATAACTCCAATCTTGCAGTGTATTTTTCACGGCTTAATCAGGGAGGAACTCCGCCCGGCAGAGAAGACCTTGACTATTCAATATTAAAATCGGTTGTTCCAAAACTTAGTGTAATTGATGAGTTTGCTAAAGGGTTGATGCATCCGTCGCGTTTGGCAAATATTGCAATGTTGACGCACCTATCAAGTGAGAAATGGAAGGAAACGCTAAATAGAAGTGACATTTACAAACTGCAATTCGACGATGCGTTCAGTGAGTTCATTGGCGATTGCGCGGAGTCAAGATTCAGATCAGTTGTAAATGTTGTAATTAAGTGGCTGAAGTACGATTCTGATAATGAGTTCGGGTTGCCCATGGTAATATGCTCATCTATTGCAAAAGATGCGCCAAGGTTGTTTCGTTTGTTATTGTTACTTGCACTTATGCATAGCGATACCAGTCACCACATTGATCGAAAATTGCTCATCTCTTTTGTGACAATCGTTAATTGGTTTGCAAAGGATGAGAACCTTGATTATCAGTTGCTTTATGAGCAGTTGCAAAGTAAATCATCAGTGGAGAACCTCCCGGCAGTTTTATTTGGGTGGATTGGGAATCAAATAGAACGTGAAAAGATTGTGATGCCTCCTCGTCTTAGAGACTTTGCAGAGATTCTCAAGGCTTCATCGCAGAAGGATCTTGCGCTTATACGAAAATCATGGAACCCAATTGGCTATTCTGACGGACTGAACCAATTGTGGGGATGGACTTCATTGTTCGGGCGAGGTTTTTTGCTTTATGCGTGCAGGGGGTATCTTGCAAAGGAATTTGCCGACTATGATCCAGCATCAGCGGTTTGGAATGAGGATGACAGGCCCTGGGATTACGATCATATAATCCCTCAAAAGTGGCTACAGCAAGGTAGGGGCAACCCGCACGGGAGGTACCATGACATCGTGGAGAAGCTTTTGAATTCTATTGGAAACATTGCACCCGTCCCATTTTCAATCAACAGAAGTAAACATGACGCGCCACCATGCGATTATCTGGGAGAAGACAATAAACGTGTTTTTGTAGACTTCCGTGGGCTTGACGAAGTTAGGCCACATTTTGTGGATGCGCGCCCTAAAAGGAAGCTGGAAGAAGACAAAGATGCCGCATGCAATCTTGTGTTTATGACCGCATTACGCTGGATCGCACTTTACAAAGAGTGGCTTCGTTTACCCATTTTTGAATTGCTGAAAAAAACTGTAAATGGAAGGCGAGTCGAAAACATAAAAACCATCAAGAGACATTTTGCGTCAAGGGGAATGCCTGCAAGGGTTGTATACTTATGGTCAGATGGTAGGCAATACGATGTAGAAGATGATGTCTGGAATTTATCTCGACCGTGGCTCGCGTGTGGAGTTAATGCAAAATTTCGACGAGCAACAGGAAAAGATGCGTTGTGCTTTATGTGTGTATGTATGCAGAGCATTGAGAAAAGGGAATGGTTTGAAATTGGACTAAGGCGTCCTCCAGAATCAAATAACCCTTTTGACGAACATAACGAGTGGTGGATTGACGAAGGTGATTTGTTTAAAGAAACGGATTCATTTGACGAAGCATTAGAACATCTAAAACTTTTACTTGGCCGGTCGGATATCCGGTTTGAATAAGGGAAAAGAAAACTATGAAACTTGACGATGTGTTTGAGAAAATCAAACGGAGTGCGAAACTCAGACTTGATTGGTTTGATCTTGAGGACGGTTTGATTGAGTTCGCTGGAACCGAGAAAGGAGCGCTGATTGCGGAGAATGTCCTTACTGAGGCGTTGGGCGAACTTTCGTTCGGCAAGGCGAAGGATGAAGTGACGGCGGGGCTGAATGCCCAATTTCTCGCTTTACATGTACAGACGGATGTCGGCGATTTCGTGGCCGACGTAGAGCAGAAATGCAAAACCGAGATCGATGCATTCGTTCATGTTAGAACGATGAATATGCTTGGGGTGCCTGCCGACGCGATATTTGTTGATTTGAAACCTAAACTCCTCTCTCTTGCTGTAGGACAATCTCCGGTTGGAGATGAAAGACAGAACATCCAGACGCGACTTGTCGACCCAATCATACAAAGTGGCAAGAAACGATTTGATTACAAATCCTTCGTCAATAGGGCTGTCGATGATGAGCCTGCTAATGGTGAAATACGCTTGGGGCGCGTCTTTGAACGTGCTTTAGCCCTTTATTCAGAGATAGAAGAATCGGACAAGATCGTCAAAATCTTGAAGTCGATGATGAAACCAAACAACTATCCTTCTTGGTTGGAAGATTTGGTTGATGTCACCATGCAGAATTGTACAAGAGAGCGGTGTGCGCTCATGGCAATGAACATAGGTTTTTGCAAGGGCTTGGCAATTGACAATCTGGAAAAGATCGTCCTTCATCGACTTAATAATTGATTGCCATGACCGCCTTTCTTCCCAATCGTGAAATCTACGAACGGGTTGTCTGCTGGATTGTACCGCAGGCGAAGCAGTAGCTTTGGATTGCGGCTGCTCATATTTTGATCAGGTTGTGAGATCTTGAGCGGCGGAAGGGCACGGAGATTTTCCTTTCGCCGCTCAAATGCCGTTGGCATGGATGATGCTGTTGGGTGGGTATGAACAATCAACAACGAAAGGATCAGATGATGGCGGGTCATGCGGGCAACAAGAAGCAAACAGCCGAGGTGAAAGATGATGCGCGAACGGCACATGTCGATGAGCGAGGGGTTAAGTTTTTGGGGATGAAGCCACTGAAGCTTGTGCAGGTGAAAATTGGTAAGGAGGGCAAGACAATCTGCCGCTTTTCACCAAGTATTGGTGGCGTGCCGAAGGAGTTTCTCATTCTGCCCGAGATTGAGTTGAGGAGCGCGGATGATGAAGCCATCAGCGGCGCATTGCGCCGATATGTTGCTTCGCTGTGCGAGAAAGGGGAGTCGGTTGAATTGTCGGTGGCAGATACAGGTGTTGTCCGTATTGATCTGACGCTCGACGGCGAGTGTCGGAGTCTCTGGTTCAATGCAAGGACATCCGACACAGTTGTCCTTGACGCCGACGGCAACATTTGCAAAAACATAAGAGAGGCGATCCAAGATCCCAGTGTGTAGATTTTGAGCAGGTGGTGAAATTTTGAGCGGCGGAAGGGCGCGGGAGGCGCATTCCGCCGCTCAAATGCTGTTGGCACGGATGTTGCTGTAGGGCTGGCGTAAAAAACAACAGAAAGGAAAACGACATGGCAATAAGAATGAGTTCAACGGTTCGGACAGGGAGCGTTCTTGAGGACTTCTCTCTCATCTCGTATGACGAGGACATGGGGCGGATGTTAGTTCGCAAGGAGTTTGGTGACGGTTCAGAATGGGCGGAACCAATTGCGATCACGATTCCAGACCTCTTCTTCCTATTCAAGGAAGAGGGCGTCGATCCGTCGGAAAATACATCGGCTAGTTGCTTCGAGTTCCACAAGGCGAAGATTAAAGTCGGGGATTATTCATCGACGTTCGATGATGACATGTCGGAATATGATTTTGGTCAATCCTACTGGGTTTGCGAGGCGGTGAGAAACTGAAAGGACTGCCGAATTCAGGATTATGACTTGGGCGGCAATTAGGACTGGTGCTGTGGTTCATATTTTGAATAGGTGATGAAATCTTGGGCGGCGAAAGGGCGCGGGATGCGCCTTTCGCCGCTCAATTGTTGTTGGCACGGATGGTGCTTATCGGGGTGTGCAAGAAAGGAACGACTATATGGCAATCTATCTGCGTGACTTCATGTTTCGCTCCGCTAGGGAGGAATCGGATTTCTATCTGGCAGAGAAGAGGACGTGCTTCAACTCCTTCTATCCACTGGACATTTTCCCTCAGAAAGGACTTGTGAGGGTTGATTTCGAGCCAGTCACGATATTCTACGGCGGCAACGGTTCGGGGAAATCTACGATGCTCAACATAATCGCGGCACGGCTCAACGTGTTACGGGAGATCCCATTCAAGCCGTCAAGGTTCCGCCATTGTCTTTCAATTCGGAATTGGGTGAGGAATGGAAGGGCGTCCCTGCCGAAAGCAGAATATTGACAAGCGAGGACGTGTTCGACAAGACTTTGACCGTGAGAGGCCGAAACCGTGAAATCGACCGGCAGCGCGATATGGTGGCACAGAAGTGGTGGGCCTACAACGTTGAAGGCAAGCACACGAACATGACCTCGATGCACGGACCGGAATACGAGGCATGGAAGATGCAACACTCTATGCGCGACAAGTCAATGTCAAAGGTCATAAAGGAAGAGGTGGGGTTTAACATAAAGACCGGATCCAATGGGGAGAACGCCTTTGAGTTCTTCATGGAGAAAGTACAGGGTAATGCGCTCTATCTTCTTGACGAACCGGAGAACAGCCTTTCTGCGACATGGCAGGTGAAGCTGGCGTCTTACCTTGAAGGCATGGCACGATTCGAGAGGTGTCAGTTCGTGATCGCCACACATTCGCCGTTCCTGCTTGGCATTCGTGGTGCGAAAATATACGATCTGGACACGGATGGCGTTCCCGTCCGGAAGTGGACGGAACTTGAGAACGTACGGCAATACTACGAGTTCTTCCACGAGCGTATGGAGGAGTTCAGTTAATGACAAGATACCGGGAACACTAAATTGAAGAAGTCGTTGAATCTCAATCTGTTGGAGTTTCATGTGCGCGAGGCGGCGCAGGAGCTTGACTTGCTACTGGATGCGATCCACTATGCGAAGGACGGGACGCGGCGGAAGGGCGCTGTCGGAGACGAGCCTTTGCACTGGCCGTTGCGGGAGGAGGCGCTTGCCGCCTCGCTTGAACACGCCTACCACCATCTCAACTTCGCGTGGAACGGGCGGTTCAAGACGATGCGTGAAGCGGATGCGCAGTTCGATCGGAATGAGAAGTTCCCATATCCGCATGGCGCAGTCGGTTGGTTCGCAAAGTTCTGGCCGAAATCGTTGATTAGGAAGCGCAAACGAAAGATGAGTGTGGCGGAGGCGCAAATGACGTGATTGTGCGGTGATGAGAATCACAAGAGGGCGCTGAAGTTGCTGGAAGAATCGGCCAAGGAAGGATTTGTGTTTGCACGGCAGCAGTTGGCTGCGTTGTAGGTTGTTTGCGGCGCGCGCGGGGCGCGCGCCCTACCGGTTTGGTGGCACTTGCTGATTTTGCCTGCGGCGCGCGTGGGGCGCGCGCGCTACCGGTTTGGGCAATAGGTGATAGATCATAATTTGATCGGCTGGTGAAATATTGAGCGGCGGAAGGCGCAGGATGTGCCTTCCGCCGCTTGATTTTGTATTGGCATGGATGTTGCTAGAGTGTGGTTGTAAGTCACAGGAGAAAGGTTGAGCAGATGAAACAACTCACAAGAATCAGCAACGATTCAGCAAGGAAGGCACTTGGAGAACTGACCTTGGTGGACATCGAAAAGAGGCTTCAAGAGGGGGCGCGCGTGTCCATCATGCTTGGGCAGCTTGATTTGAAAAACGGCGACAGAGCGGTCGCGTGGATCGGCACTGCGCTTGCCACGGTGCGCGGCCATTCCAAATTTGCCATCTCGGTTCGGGATGTGCCAGGCCTCATCCAGGTCGGCCTCGAGCTGTCGCGCAGGATCTGGCGAATTGAAAAGGAAGGTCATCCTTATGGTGCCGAGATGGGTATTAAAGAACTTGGCAGCAAATCCCCGTTTCGTGGAATATGCCCGATGGAGGACACCACTTGCAAAGGGGCTCTGGCAGCCGCGACTGCAGTCATGGAATCTTTTCTCTGGAGTCCGAAACGCAATTTGTGGCCCATCTACATTCCCGTCACCGACCGCAATACAATGATGGGGTTTCTCGGCGGTTACGGTATGTTTCCGCATGATGAAGAAGGGCGGCCGTTGTCTGTCGATGCGGTGGTTGCTTTCCTGGGACACGGCGGCGGCAAAAGCTGCGGATATATCCGGTCTTTCAAGCGTGAGGTAATAGGCATGGGGCTTACTCCTCCACCTAAGCCGGTTTGGTGCGACTGACGGATGAAGTTAAACAGGATGTGCGCAGGCATGGAAGGTGTCCTATTCAAGGAGATTTGCAAGATGAAAGACGATGCTGAACGCAGAGTGGAATTTCTGGGCATGCGGCCGTTGAAGGTCATCAAGATACGACGGCTCGTGAGTGGGAAGGAGAGTGTTTCATATAACTTCTCTCCCAGTACGCATGGCGTGCCGGATGAGTTTCTCATAATTCCAGATGTCGCCTGGCGGAATGGCGGTGTCGACGATCTCAATGGTGCCGTGAGAAGGTATGTTGAGAGTTTGCGCGAGAATGGCGAAACGGTGGAGGTGGCAGTGTCTGACAGTGGCATTGTCTGCTTGGATCTGCTGTTCAACGGCGAACGGCGCAGTCTGTGGTTCAATGCCTACACATCAGACACCGTCATCCTTGACGCAGACGGCAACGTTTGCAAAAACATAAGAGAGGCGATTCAAGGTTCAAGTGTTTAGCTCGTCGCCCGCGCTTCGAGCAGGAATGTAAATGAGGACAGGATAACTTTGATGTTTGCTTTCGCTGCTGGGAGATTAGGAGATTCAGAGATTCGGACGATATTATAAAGATTCTCCAAGCCTCCTAAACTCCAAAACTCCCAGTAGCGAAAGCAAATAAGAGAAGCCATAAGGAAGTTAGGCAAGGAAAAGCAAGCGAAAGAGGAGTGTGGCGAAGGCGCAGACGGCGTGATTGTGTGGTGCAGCTGCGTCTTGTGATGCGTCGATTCTCGACAACGCGCGGCCACGCGGCGCGGTCGGCTAGTTCGCGTCAAATTCTGAACACCTGCTGATATTTTGAGTATTGGGAGGGCGGCGGAAAGGCTCGTTCTGCCGCGTATAGCGGCTTTTTGCCAATCAAAATGATGTTGGCATTGTTATTGCTAGTCTTTAGGTTAAGGAGAATTTAAAGTGAATGATTTGATATTGACCAAGATGCGCGAGGGCGACTGGGGAGCCGTTGTCCGGCTGATGCGCGAAGAGCGTGAAGGCGCGGCGGTGGGCGAGCAGCCAAAGGCTGAACCGGGGCGGCCGATGCCGTTCAAGGAACGTTTCGAGACCGTGCAGATCACGCCGCAAAAGGTGGCGGACTCGGTTGTGGAGGAGAATGGGCGCCCTTACCGTCGCAAAAGAACTTGAATTGATTCATTCGGATCATGAAGCGGAAGCGGATGACCTTCAAGGGTGTCGGTTGTGGCTGTTCAGATTTTTCGCAGGGTGTCAGACCTTGAACGGCGGGGGTACGGAATGCACATTCCGTAGTTTGATTTCGCGTTGGCACGGATGGTGCTGTTGGGTGGGTATGGCGTTCAGCAGAAGAAAAGTGCGAGAAACAGCTTGGTTGAAGACTGTTCAATTCCTAGTTCTAACGGAGGAGTATCTATGATAGGTGCAATTGTAGGAGACATCGCGGGGTCGCGGTTCGAGTTTGACAATCACAAGTCGAAAGATTTTGAATTGTTTGTTTCATGCGGAAAGTTGAATGGAAGTGTTGATGATGACTTGAAGACGATGTTGGATTCATCCACATATACCGACGACAGCGTGATGACGGTGGCAATTGCAAAGGCGATTCTTCGTTGGAAAGAGATGGAATCGCCGACGTGCCAGGATCTTTCGCGCATTGCGGTGGCAACTATGCGTGAATTCGGCAAGATGTATCCGCTTGCCGGGTATGGTGGAACATTTGAAATGTGGCTGCACGACGAAACAATGGGGCCGTACAACAGTTGGGGAAATGGTGCGGCGATGCGCGTGAGCGCATGCGGCTGGGCGGGACGGACGCTCGATGAGGTCAAAGCGATGTCACGCGCCGTCACTGAGGTGACGCACAACCATCCCGAAGGCATAAAAGGCGCGGAGGCGACGGCGGTCGCCACATTCCTTGCTCGAACCGGCAAGACCAAAGAGGAAATCAGGTCAGCCGTCATTCAAGACTACTACGCTCTCGACTTCACGCTTGATGAAATCCGTCCTGGCTATGAATTTGACGTTTCGTGCCAAGGGTCCGTGCCGCAGGCACTTGAGGCATTCATAGAGTCAACATCGTTCGAGGATGCCATCCGCAATGCCGTTTCAATCGGCGGCGACTCGGACACCATCGCGGCAATATGCGGCGCGGTGGCGGGTGCGTTCTATGGTGTGCCAGACGATATCCGCGCTAAAGCAGAGACATTTCTGCCGTCTCACCTTCTTGAGACACTCCATTCATTTGAGTCCAAATTTTGTCAAACGTCATATCGTGATGCCGGAGATATGAAATGATGCTGGGTAACCTCTTCGCCTCACATGTGACTGTATGGCGTCTACCCTCAATATTGTATGCGTCAGACTTCGATGAAGCCGTTGGGTGAAAGGCGAATCTCGGAGTCGCTCCGCTTCAATTCCGCCGCGGCGGCGACGGCCGGGCGGAAGGACTCGAGCGACTCCCTCCATTCGGCGAGCGTATCGGCGAACGCGGCAAGCTCCTGGGCGAAGGACTCCGGATCCAGCGACGCCTTGGCAAAGCGCTTCAGGAGCATGTAGCAGCCGGACTCGGGATTGCGCGCGAGGGCGCAGGGCGCCGTGTCGAAGAAACCGGTGTTCGCCTCAAGCATGAGGTTGCAGAATTCCGCGCATCCCTCCGGCGGCGGGTCGCCGACGAGCCCGGAGACGAGCAGGACGTCATCCTCCGCCTCCGTGATCAATACGGGCATGCCGTCGATGTCAATGGCAGCCTCGCCACCGATGATGGCAAGGCTGTCGATTCCGAGGTTGGACGCTAGGCCGTCCAGCAGTTCCTTCATTTCCATGGCGGGTTATCCCTGTATCTCCTTCGCGAGGGCGGCGAACTGTTCCTTGACGTTGGTGGGCACCGACTCGGACGTTATTTTCTCATTGACCTGGAAAACTGTGAATGTATCGGGGTCTATCGAGAAAGCCTTCCCGATGAACGTCGCACACGTGCGCATCATATTGACCGCCTCCTGTATGTTCGACACATCATTCTGGGACGTGTCCACGTCATTTGCCGTGACGAGCAGCTGCATGATGTTGCTGGCGTCCCCTGCTGTATCTGTCCCGAATGTCCTGACCAAGTGTATCTTTTCGTCGTTGTTCAGCCTCGACATGACGACGTCCGAGAAAAATATCGTGTATGCGTCTTTCTCGTTGCGGCTCCACTTGTCGACGAAGTCCGCAGGGGTAATCGATTTCTTGAAATGCGCGTACAAGCCCATAAACGCCTTGGCTATTTCGATGGGCGTGGGTTTACCCGAAATCGAATTGAGCTCGCGCAGGCTCATGGCCTTCGCGCCATTTGCAAGCTTCGTGAATACGCCTTTCTTGAATGGTGTCATATCGTTCCGAGCGAGCGCGTCCAGGCCAGACCTCAGTATGGCGGCATTGCCGCCTGCGGCGGTTCGCAGCTCCTGGAGGTTCGAACGGATGGGCTCGATGAACTTCTTCTTGATGTCCTCGACCGAACGCAGTTCGTTCGCGCCGTTGTACGCGAGCTTGCCGATGAACCGATCGATGAGCTCGATGATGTCCTTGTCTCCCTTCGCCGTGGCGTAGATAGCGTTTGTGTAGTCGTCGAAGCCCTTGAGCGCGGCGGCAACGTCGATCTTCGCGTTCGCATCGCCACTCCAGGCCAAACTATTGCCAGCGGCTTCTGCGTACTGTTTGGCGACGAAAAACTTTACGAAACCGACATATGCATCGGAGTCCAGCTTGTCCTTCCTGAGCGATGCGGGAATCTTGTCGGGGTTCGCCTTGTAGAGCGCCTGGATTTCTTCCCGCGCCGCGTCCCCGACCTGCAATTTGGCTATGCGCACAAACTCCTTCTGCAGCGCCTTGACGGCCGCGGGGCCGGGGGTGTCGAGATTGGGCCTGACGGTGCTCGACGAGTAGCGTTTCATCCAATCGTCGTCGAACATCGCGAGCCGCTTGTCGAAGTTGTTCACGTCGACGTTGCCGTCCTTGTTCAGGAGCGCAAACAACGCCGCGCGCATGTGTACCTCGTCCTTCATGAGGTTCTGGATGCGCCCGATGTCGATCTGGCGCGAAGCGACGTCGAAGCCGAGCGCCTTGATGGTGTATTTGAAGGAGGCGCGGAGGGAATGGATGAAATCCTTTACCGCCTTCACCCCGCCCTTCACCGCGTTGTCGTCCAGCATATTGGCGGCGGAGAGCAGCAGCGCCCGCTTGAGGTTCGACGCTACTGCGGCGCCCAGCCGGACGTTGCATTTCTCCTGGAACTGTTCGAGGTAGCGGTCTGCGGCGCTGTCGGCCACGTCGACGGCCCGCAGCGTCCCGTTGCCGAGCGCCTCGTCCTTCAGGCCCTTGATGTGGTCCTTGATGGCGGCATAGACGTCGAGGATGCGGTCGGCCGTGAGGGGCTTGCCCTTCGCGTAGTCCTTCATGTTCATCGCGGCAAGAACATTCTGCGGAACCTTGTCCGCGCCGCCGAACATCTGCTCGACGACCTTGCGGAACTCGGTGCGGACAGTGTTGTTCGCCCTCTTGGAGGCGGCGGATCTCCTCAGCTTGCCGACGCTGTCGCCGTCGACGGCGGCGCTGATCGGGAACGTGGCATAGGAGCTCTCCTTCTTGCCAAGGCGGGCGACGGTGTTCTTGGCGTTGTTCGCGACTGCATCCTGGGCGAAGTTCACGAACTCGCGCATCTGGCTAGAAATCTCAATCATTTTCCACTTCCTTTCTTGGGATGATGTTTACGCCCTGTTTACGCCGCATCGGTCAAAAGGTTACAACATGATCGCAAGATTTTCGGGCCATATTATATCATATTTTCTGAATCCGTGAAGGCGCTTGTCTCGGCGTTTCCGCGATGATTGTCAAAAAATGACACTTCGGTCAAAAACTGATACGACTATAAGAATTGGCAAAGGAAATATTTGATTTTAAAGGCAGTTTTTGGACAAAAAGATCGTTTTCGTTTTTGGCACGACTTATGCTAATAAAGAGGCGCAGTAGTCAAGACATCAGGAGTTGACCGGTCGAGAGGCCGTTCACGCCAACCGAGTGGAACACCACGGTGGTAGCCGAGAGGCGATGTGCCCGCAAGGGAAACATGTTCCAAAAGGCCGCTCGTCTTGATTTCAGGACGGGCGGCCTGACGTTTGCGAGGGATTGTCCCTTCCTGATCGGATTGCCGGAAAGAAAGCAAACTATGAATTCATTGATAACCGAGCCCCTGGGGCTTTACGGGTGGAAGAAGGCGGAACCCGTCCTGCTGGCAGCGCTCCTTTCCGAGGAGCCGTTGCTGCTCGTCGGGGCGCACGGGTGTGCAAAGAGCTTTGTGCTGGAGCGCCTTGCGGAGGCGTTGGGCATGGAGTTCCGCTCCTACAACGCAAGCCTCATCAACTACGACGACCTCGTGGGCGTGCCGCTCCCGGACGCGACGCGCACGAAACTAGAATACCTCTCGTCGCCGGAGAGCATCTGGGACGCCGAGGTCGTGTTCATCGACGAGATCAGTCGCACGCGTCCGGAACTCCAGAACAAACTTTTCCCGATCATCTACGACCGGCGCGTCCAGGGGCGTCCGCTCGCGCGCCTTGTCTACCGCTGGGCGGCGATGAATCCGCCGCCGACAGACGAGGAACTTGATGAGGGCGGCGCGCTCTACCTGGGTTCCGAACCGCTCGACGCCGCGCTTGCCGACAGGTTTCCATACATCATGTCCGTGCCGGATTGGGACGACCTGACGCCAGCCGACCAGAAGAAAGTTCTCGCCGACCAGTTTGCAGGGCGGCACGAGTTTCCCGTCGCCATCCACGAACTCGTCGCCGAGGCGCGTAAGCGGCACGAGGAGCTTGTGGCGGAGCTGACGCCCCGCCTGACGCCCTACATCGTCACGCTTGTCCCGAAGCTCCACGCCGCGAAGTACGATGTCTCGACGCGCCGGGCGACAATGCTCATGCGGTGCGTCATCGCCGTCCACGCGGCGCGTGAAGTCCTGGCGGCGCACGGCGATGGTAGGGCGCGATCACCGAGCGCGCCGCCCGACCTTTACGGTTCCGCCCGCCTTGCGCTCCTGAACACGCTCCCCGACCGGGCTCGGCGGCGGCTGAACGTGGCTGAACTGACGGCCATCTGCAAGTCGGCATGGGAACTTTCCATGCGCGACGAGTCCGATCCGCTTGTGCAGCTCATGAAGATAGACGATCCGATCCTCCGTCTGCGGAAGATGGTCGCGGAGCGGCTCGCCGTGTCGCCAGACCGCGCCGCCGTCATCATCGGCGAAGGCATTGCGAAGGCGAAGCCGCACCTCCGGCGCGGGCTGGCCCTTGCCACGTACCTCGGCATCCGCGAGCGGGCGAATATTCCAGCCACTACGATAGAGCTGCTTGCAGACGAGATAAGAGACATCATTTCCGGTGACGAGGACTTCACCATGTCAGTCACGCCAGACGGAGCCAAAATCGCCCGTGCAGCTGGTGCGCGCATCGCGGACGCCAATAAACGCTTCGGCGCGGATTCCGAGTTTGCGCAGTATCACTCCAACCTGCTCAATTCCCAGTTGCTGGACGGTTTTAACGATGTCCGTTCCGTCAACGAGGCATCCGCTGATTTCGAGAGTCTCTGGAAGGAGTTTGGCCTGTGATGAACGCCTACGCCAATATGTCCGCGCCGCCGCGCAGCAACGTCCACGTGGCTACGCACCCCGTCGGGAAGCAGATTGTGTTCAATATGCAATATGCTGGTCTCGACCCGCGCCTTGAAGAGCATCAGACGATGCAGGAAAAAGCTGTCCTAGCCCAGGAATGGATTGCGGATTTCGCGCGTAAACACAAGGCCGAGCTTGATGCCGTGTCGCGTCCAATGGGGTTCATGGTCGGGAGATTCCACGTAAGTAGCGACGATGCGATTGTTTGCGAAGATCCGATTCTTACTGTCGCGGTCCTTGGACGGGTGTCTCGTCTGCTCTACATTCCGCGCCGTGAATTGGGGTGGCACGCATGCCTTGTGGGAGCATCGATCTGCTTCCCGGCAAAATACTTTCCGCAGTACTGCGGCGCATCCGGTAGGGCGCGATCACCGAGCGCGCCGGATAGCGACGGTGCCGGTAGGGCGCGATCACCGAGCGCGCCGAAAGGAGAAACAACATGACTGATGAAGAAAAAATAGTATCGCGGATTCTCGACGTGATTCCGCCTGTTTCGTTCGAGATGACGACGTTCCTCTCGCTTTTCCGCGTCCGGTTCTCCGATAAGACCGAGACCGCCTGCGTGACGTGCGGGGATTCGCCGGAGCTCCTACTAAACAAGGACTTCGTCGAGGAGCATTGTCAGACCGACGAACACCTCTTCATGCTCGTGATGCACGAGCTTTACCACGTGATCCTCGGCCATACACGACTCTTTCCGCGTTCGACTGAGGTTCGGAACCTCGTGTTCGACGCAGTCATCAACGCGATGCTCTGTTCGCTCTTTCCGAAGCCGGAATTCACCTCGTTCTTCACGGACTACTATCCTTCCGACAAGATGCCGTTCGCGCTCCTGCGTCCCAAGGGCGAGGGGACGCCGCCCGCGGCAGAGGTGGCGCTCAATCTCCTCTACGGCGGTTCGGACACCGGCACATACCATGACGTGTACGAGGCGCTCCTCGAGAGCGGCTGCGTCAAGGAGATTACGGTACTCCTTGGCGGCGGTCGCGGGGCGACCGCCCTACCGGTCGATGGTAGGGCGCGCTCGCCGAGCGCGCCGGATGACGGCGATGGTAGGGCGCGCACCCCGTGCGCGCCGGATGGCGACGATGGTAGGGCGCGCTCGACGAGCGCGCCGCACCCTATCCTTCTCGGCTCGCACGACGAAGAAGACGATGAGATGTCCCCCGAAATGAAGGACTTGATCCACAAGATCATCTCAAAGTGGCCCAGCCCCGACCGTCCGCTCCATGGTCAAGACCTCGGCGCGGAGGAGCGTGAGCGCGGTTTCGACGCCGAGGCCGATCCCGCCATCCGTTTGCGTCGCGGCATTCGATGCCTCATGCGGCGGGCGGCGATACCCGGCAAGAAGGAGGTGCGCCGCCGCTCCATGCGCGAGATGGTGTGCGAGACGGCCACGTTTCTCCCGGACTGGCACGACCGCTCCCACGAGGCGCGCGAGGTCGCGTTCGGCGACGCGCTGATCTACAGCACGACCACAAGGCTGCAACGCCCGGCCAGCCGCGACAACCGGCAGGCGTTCGTGTACTTCGACGTGTCGGGATCGGTTGCCGAGCAGGTGCCGTCCGTGGCGCAGACGCTTCTGCCTTATTGCCGGGGCGGACTTTGCACGGTTCATGTGTTTTCAACGGTCGTGCATCTGGCTTCCGTCCGCGACCTTGTCGCCCGGAAGTTCAGCTCCACGGGCGGGACGGACATCAACTGCGTCCTCAAGCACATCCTCGAACTGCCACCCAGAAGGCGTCCTCGCGCAGCCGTTATCATTACGGACGGATTCACGGGCAAGCCGAACGCGACGCTTGCAAAACGATTCCACGCGGCAAGAATGCGGCTCTTCGTCGGGCTCGTCAAAACCGATGCCAACTACAATCAGGAATCCGACCTCTCATCCCTCGCCGAAAGAATCGTGAAACTATTTTAACATGAAAGATTTTAGCCACAAAGATCACAAAGTCCACAAAGTATATCTGAAGCCTTTGCGGTCTTTGCGTTCTTTGTGGCTAACAACAAAGGAACAGAAAATGAAATCACACATTGCAGAATACGTCTCTCCCGGGCATCCCGACCGTCTTGCGGATGCCATAGTGGAATCCATTGTCGATCTCGCCGTTGGGCGGGATCCCGAAGCCCTTGTGGGCGTCGAGTGCGCCGTCCACACAGACCACGTCTTCATTGACGGACGCATCGCCGCTGGTAGGGACGGCTCGCCGAGCCGTCCGCATGGCGATCGTTGCGCCGTCTCGAATGCCGAGATCGAGGAGATTGCACGCAAGGTTTATCGTGAGGCTGGATACGGCGATATCTGGATTCACGCGCCGGAGAAGCTGAAGGTCATCCAGAACGTGTGCCTTGAGCCGCTTTCGGACGATGAACGCGCCATCCGCAGCCTTTCCGATGACCAGAACGTCGTGACCGGTTACGCCTGCAACTATCCCGAGACGGACTACCTGCCGCCCGCGCACTTCATCGCCAACTACATCGGCCGGAAGGTCGATACCTGGCGGCGGACGGTGTCCGACAAGTTCGGGCCTGATTTCAAGGTCATGGTGGATGTTGGGTATGATGCGGCGGCGGTTTCATCGAAACCGCCCTACCGTGATTCTGGTAGGGCGGCATCGATGATGCCGCCGCGATACCGCTGGAATCGGCTCACGCTCAGCATCCAGCATGCACCTGGCGTGTTCGCGGCGGAACAGCACGAGCTGGTTTTGCCCGTCGTGAGCGGAGCGCTGGCGGAACTGGAGGCTCACGGCCTCGCGGGCATCTCCAGCCTGCCGCTGGAGAACCTCATCCTCAACGGCATGGGCGATTTCATCGTCGGCGGGCCGGAAGGGGACAACGGCCTCTCCGGCAAGAAGCTCGCCGTCGATTTCTACGGACCGGAGATTCCGATTGGCGGCGGGGCTATCTGCGGCAAGGACCCGCACAAGGTGGATGTCGCCGGGGCGTTCAGGGCGCGGGAACTGGCGTTGCGATTGTTGAAGGAGCGCGGGGGGAGTGCGGTGACGGTTCGTCTTGGTTGGACGCCCGGCGACGCCGCGCCTGCGTTCCGCGAGGCGGAGAGTGTCGATTCGCTCGGACTCACACACCCGATTCCGGCTTCTGCATTGCCTCCTGAAGATTGGTTTTCCATCGATTCCATCGTAACGGATCTGCGCCTCACGGCGCTCTCCCGTCGTGAGCGGGTATTGAGGGGGTATTTCTTTTGAGACCTTAGAATGTCCGCTACTTCGCCCAAAAGGTCAATGTGTACATTCCGGATTGCATCCCCCTGTCGACAACGGGTCGCAAATGGTGGACATCCCCAATGACCCCACGTATTCGACGTCGAGAGTCCGCAGGTTTTGCGGAATGGTTGCCTCATAAGGACTCGAACCTTAACAAGCAGATTCAGAATCTGCGGTGCTACCATTACACCATGAGGCAATGGGGTGAAAACGGCGCATAGTATAGCAGATTTCCGGCGCGCGCGCAAGGGGGAATTTCCAGTTCACGAAAGAGCCAAATTTTGATACAATATCGGCACTCAATGTTAGAGGTCAAACACATATCCTTTTCATGGGGACGCTCGCCGCTGCTGGACGACGTCTCCTTCACCGTCATGCCGGGCGAGACGGTGGCGCTTGTCGGTGCGAACGGGGCGGGCAAGACCACGCTCCTGCGCATCCTTGCCGGTGCATGCCTGCCGTCCGCCGGCACCGTGGTTGCGGACGCGGTGGACATGCTCCTTTCGCCTTTGCGGTACCGTCGGCTGCTGGGCTACCTGCCAGAGTCTGCGGCAGTGGAGCCGGGCATGACGGTTAAGGATTACCTGAAGTACCGTGCGAACCTCAAGGGAGAGATGCAGAAGAAAATCCGCCACCGCGTGCTTGAGGCGATGGAGCTGTGCGGCCTCTCCGCGCGCGCGAACACGCGCGCGGACTGTCTCTCGCAGGGCCTTCGCAAACGCGTGGCGCTGGCGGAGGCGATCCTCCTCCGTCCGCGTTTCCTGTTCCTCGACGACCTGCTTGCTGGGCTGGACGCGGAGATGCGTCTCTCCGTGGGACGCATCCTCAAGTCGGTTTCGTCGTTCGCGGCGACGATAATCTCCGGACATGAACTTGACGAACTGGAGTCCATTGCGACCAAGTTTCTTGTGCTGAAGGGCGGACGCCTACAGATCGCGAATACTGCTGACGACGTGCGCAACCTGTTCGCGGGAAAAGCCGGAGAGGAGGTCGGGGCATGAGGACAGTGCGCGTTGTCATGCTGCGTACGTTCGGCGCGCTGCTGGGATCGCTGTCGACGGCGATCGCCGTGGCGGTGTTTCTCGGCGTGTCCGGCGGCCTCTTCGCAAGGGCGCTGCTGGGCGGGGAAGGTGGACTCACTCCCGTGGCCGTGCTGTGGGCGCTCGGGGCTGCACCGACGCTTCCCGTGCTGGCGGCTGTCCTGACAATGCGCCTGGTTGCCGACGATCGTGCTTCTGGCCGCGCGGATCTTCTTTTTTCCGCGCCGGTGCGTCCGCGTGACGTCGTGCTCGGCAAGTTCCTCGGCGCATGGCTGCACGCGGCGCTTGCGCTTGCCGTCTACCTGGCGTTGCCGCTGGCGGTGCTTCCCGCGTGTGCGCCGGCTCTCGCTGAGCATCTCACGTGCGACTTGTTCCTCCCTGCGTATGCCGCGCTGCTCATGCAGGCAGCACTTTGGTGCGCGTGCGGAATTTTCGCGAGTGCCTGCTGTCGTTCCGCGGCCGTCGCGGCCGTCATCTCGCTCGTCCTCACCCTAGTGCTGCCCGCCGCGCTCTACCAGTCGGCCTTCATCTGGGGGCGCGTGTTCCGCGTACACTTCACGGAACTGCCGTTCACGGCGCACCTGGTGGATCTTTCCACGGGGCTCCTGCAGCTCTCCACTCTGTTCCTCTATCTCGCCCTCGCGGTGTGCGCGCTGTTCGCGGCCTCGAAGGCGCTTGCGCTGCTGCAGTTCGGGGGACGCGGCTGGCTAGGCGTGCGTTTCTCCACGGCTTGCGCCGTGTTCCTCGCGTTCGCGTTCACGGCATGCGCTTTCATCTTCGTGGACAGGTTCAGCATCTCCGCCGAGCTTCCGATGCGCGGCGGGTATTCGGCGTCCGACCGGACGCGGCAGATCCTGGCCGAGACGAGCGGCGAGCCGGTACACGTGACGTGTTTCCTCTCGCAGCGCGCGCCCGCCTACCGTGTGGTCCGGCGTCTCCTGCGCGGCCTTGAGACCACTGCGCGCGGCGTGGCCGGCGTGCAGTTGGAGGTCGCGAACGTCGATCCGCGCTGGGACCTTGGCGCGGCGGGACGGCTCGTGAAGGCCGGCGTGCCGGAAGGGTCGCTCGTCTTCCGCCAGGGGCGGCGCAAGGTGACGGTGCCGGTGGACGACCTCTTCGCGGGCGTCACGAACGATACGCTCGCCGTCACCACCGAGGGACTCTTCGAGGCCGAGAACGCATGCGCCACGGCGGTGCAGCGCCTGTCCGTGGCAGGACGGCGCGGGACGCTGTACTGGACGACAGGCCACGGCGAGTCGTCGGCTGCCTCATACGATGCAATCTACGGTATGAGCGACATGGCGCGCGAGTTCCGCCAAAACGGCTACCGCATCAAGACCATCGACCTCGCCCAGACCGCCACTGTGCCGGAAGACTGCGCCGTGCTCGTGATCGCCGGTGCGCGCGAACCGTTCTCACGCACGGAGACGCAGCGCGTGGAAGGGTACCTTCGCGGCGGGGGGCGTCTGCTCGTGCTGACGGCCTCCTCGCCCAACGCGGGCGTCGGTTCGCTTCTTTCGGACTGGGGCGTGCGGCAGCTGCCATGCACGGCCGTGTCGCCGTCGTCCACGTTCAACGGAGCCGACGTGCTGGTGACGGACCTGGGCGACCACGCGGTGACGCGTCCGCTCGCGGGCTGCACGCTTCTCTTCGAGGGCGCCGCCGTGCTGCAGCCGACGGTTGCGGCGGAAACGAATGCGGTAGTTGCGGCGCAGTCGGCGGCCGTGGACCGCACTGAGTTCATGGCACTGGCGCGAACCGACGCCAAGAGCTGGGGCGAGTCGGAGCCGGCGGTGCGTCCGTGGGCGTTCGACCCCACGACGGAGCCCAAGGGACCTCTCGTGCTAGCTGCGGCGCTTGAGCGCGGTGGCGGCGTTGCGAAGGACCTTGCATTCCGCCCAACGCGCATCGTTGTGGTCGGCGATGCCACGTTCGCCCTCAACGGAGCGCTTGCCCGCCGCGCAAACGCGAACCGCGACTTCCTCCTCAACGCCGTCGCGTGGCTCGCGGGCCTTGACGCATTCTCGGATTCCCGTATGCCAGGAAACGTTGTTGCGACAGGCATGGACCGCTCGCGGTGGATTCGCTTCGGGGTGCTGGCCGCCGGCGGTCCTGCCGCATGCGTGCTGCTGCTGGGGCTGCTTGCCGCGTTTCGCAGAAGGAGGCGGTCATGAGCAACATGCGCGCGATCCTGTTTTTCATTGTGGGCATCCTCCTGCTGGGCGGCCTGCTCGTTTGGATGGAGACGCGGACGCGCAGTGCCGCTCCGGAAGCGCGCGCGCGCGTCCTGTGCGAGTTCAGACCTGAGCGCGTGGACGCCTGCGTTGTGCGTAATGCTGGACAGGGGGAGGTAGAGCTTGCGCGCGGGGCGGATGGTACATGGCGTCTCGTGCGGCCCTTCGCCGTCGCCGCAGACGCCACTGCGGTCGCCCGCCTCGTCGATGCGCTTACGCTCGTGCCGATTTCGGACATGCGGTCCGACGGAGAAATCCTTGAAATGAACGAGACGTTCGCGGACTTCGGGATAAACACCAATTCACTGTCCGTCACGCTCAGTTCACGCGGACGCCATACGGCTGTCACATTCGGGAACATTTCGCCGTCTGGAGCCGAGGTCTACGCCCATGTGGAGGGATCGCGCAGCATCTGCGCCTTGCCGAAGGACGCATTTGAAAGGATTCCCCGCAACTTGGACGACTTCCGCGAGCGCGGCATGCTTGAATGCCCGCGAGAGGAAATCTCCGGCCTCGACATCCGCGTTCCCGACAAGCCGGCCGTCCGCCTTGCGCGCGCGGAAGGCGGGTGGTCGATACTTTCGCCTGCGGTGGCTCCTGCAGACGGAACTGCGGTGGGCTCCCTTGTGGATTGCCTCGCCGCCGCGCAGATCGTGGCGTTCGAGATCCCGTCGCGAACCCGTCCGTCCGTGCCGGCGGGCGGTATCCGCGCGGGCGACCTCGTGCCTTACGGACTTGACGCGGGGCTCTCCGTGACAGTGCGCGGAGCTGCGGACCGCACGGAGCAGATCGTGTTCGGACGTTCGGCCGGCACGAATCTCGTGTGGGCGCTCGTGCGGAATGGGAAGGCCGTGGTGTCAGTCGACGCCGCGCTTGCCGAGCGCTGCCGCGCGGACGGCGCGTCGCTGCGCGATACGCGCGTGTTCCCGTTCGCCGAGGGCGAGAAGGTGACGTCAGTCTCGTTCACCGCCGGACCGGCAGTATACGTGCTCGCGCAGGACACCAACAGCGTATGGCGGATCGAGGCGCCCGTCGTCGCACCCGCAGACCAGCCCAAGGTGGCGGCGTTCATGGAGCGGCTGCTGCGTCTCAAGCAGAGCGACGTTTCCAACGAGGGACGCGCGGGCGACGAGCGCATACTCGTGAGCGTGTCCACCACAGTCACCAACCGCCCCGGACTCGCGGTGTCGGCCGAACTCCTGGGCGGACGCTCCGCGTTCGCGGACCTCCGCTCGAAGACGCTGCTCGCGATCGACCCCGCCACGGTGCGGCGTCTCTCGGTGCGCGCCGCATCCGGCGCGGAGACGTCAGTGCGCTTCAACGCCGACCGCGGCGCGTGGGACCTCGTGAAGGGCGAGAAGGCGTCCGACGCGAAGCGCGTGAACGACGCGGCCGTCAAGGCGCTGCTCTCGGCGCTCGCGCGCGTGGAGGCGACTGGAGTCGAGGCGCTCGCCGCGTCTGCGGACGACTTGCGCCGGTGCGGACTCGACAAGCCCGCGTTCGTGCTGGCGGTGGACGTGGAAGCGGCCGACGCCGTGCGACAGAACATCCTTATTGGCGGCAATGCGCCGGGCGGCGGACGCTACGCGACCGTTGGCGGCGCGGACGCCGTGTTCGTCATATCCCGCCGCACTGCGGCGGATTTCACCGCACCTCTCGCGGAGTAGCGTGCGGTAAGAAGATTGGAGATAAAATGGACAAAGAAATGAAAACAGTTTTGGTTACTGGGGGAAGCGGATTCCTTGGCATCAACCTCATCCGCCACCTCCGCACAAAGGGCGTGGAGCACATCCGCGTGCTGGACATCGCACCGTTCGACTACCCTGAGGCTAAGGAGCCCTGGCTCGAATTCACGCTCGGCGACGTGCGCGACCCCGCGACGGTGAACAAGTGCGTGTCGGGCTGCGACGCGGTGGTGAATACCGCCGCCGCCCTGCCGCTCTACTCGCCCGAGGACATCCGCACCACGGAGGTGGACGGCGCGCGCAACGTGATCGCGGCATGCCGCCGCGCGGGCGACGTGCGCATGGTGCAGATATCCTCCACGGCGGTCTACGGCGTGCCGAAGAAGCACCCTATTTACGAAGACGATGAATTGATCGGCGTGGGGCCTTACGGCCACGCGAAGATCGAGGCCGAGGAACTCTGCCGCGCCGCACGCGCGGAGGGATTCTGCGTGCCGATCATCCGTCCGAAGAGCTTCATAGGCCCGGAGCGCCTCGGAGTGTTCGCGCTGTTCTACGACTGGGCCTACACGGGCCACGGCTTCCCGATGATCGGAAGCGGAAAGAACCGCTACCAGCTGATGGACGTTGAGGATCTCTGCTGCGCGATCTGGAGCGCGATGACGCTCGACGCGAAGACCGTCAACACCGAGTTCAACATCGGCGCGAAGGAGTTCACCACGATGCGCGAGGACTACCAGGCCGTCCTCGACCGCGCCGGACACGGCAAGAAGATCCGCGGCCTCCCCGTGAAGCCGATCGTCTTCATCCTCCGCATCCTCGAGAAGCTGCACCTCTCGCCGCTCTATCCGTGGGTGTATGAGACGGCGTCGACGGACAGCTTCGTGTCGATCGAGCGCGCGGAAAAGCTGCTCGGCTTCGCGCCGAAGTACTCTAACAAGGACGCGCTTGTGCGCAACTACGACTGGTACGTGGCGAACCTCGACTCCTTCAAGGGCAAGACGGGCGTGTCGCACCGCGTGCCGTGGAAGCAGGGACTGCTCGCCTGCGCCAAGTGGTTCTTCTGATGGAACCAGAAAAAGAGGGGACAAGTACATGAACAAACGAAAAGAAAAACTTAGACAACGCCAGTCGCCGCGCGAGACCGGCACGATGACCGGGCGTCTGCGCATGGCGCGCAACGGCGCGGGATTCCTCGTGGATCCGGAGACCGACAAGGCCGTTTGGATCGAGGAACGCGACCTCGGCACGGCGCTGCCGGACGACACTGTGACGGTAAAACTTAAGGGCGCGGGCGACGAGGGCGTACTGCTGCGCATCGACGAGCGCGCGCCGCGGTCGATTGTCGGAACCGTCACAGCCGTGGGACGCTTCACGCGCGTCCAGCCGCTCAACCCCGCCTACCGTCAGGAGTTCACCGTGCCCGACGCGAAGGGCGCGCGCGTGGGCGACCGCGTGGTAATGAACCTCGTGCGTTGGGAAAACCGCCACCTCGCCCCCGAGGGAGAGATTACGGACGTCATCGGTCCGAAGGACGATCCGTCGCTTGACACTCTCGCCGTGATGAAGCAGTACGATCTGCCCGAGTCATTCCCGCGCGGTGTGCTAGACGCCGCAGAACACGTAAGCGCACGCCTCGCCGAACCGGGCAAGCGCCTCGACCTGCGGCGGAAGTTCATCTTCACCTGCGACCCCGCGAGCGCGCGCGATTTCGACGACGCGCTCTCCATCGAAACCGACAAGCAGGGCAACCGCGTGCTTGGCGTCCACATCGCCGACGTCTCGCACTTCGTCACGCCCGGTTCCGCGCTCGACAAAGAGGCCTACCGCCGTTCGACGAGCGTCTACCTCGTGGACAAGGTGATCCCCATGTTGCCCGAGCAGCTCTCGAACGGCGTCTGCTCGCTCGTGCCGGGACAGGACCGCCTCGCGTTCAGCGCGTTCCTCACGTTCGACGCGAAGGGGAACTGCGTGGCTCGTCGCTTCGCGAAGTCCGTAATCCGTTCGAAGGCCCGCTTCACCTACGAGCAGGTGATGGACGTAATCGCCGGTAGGGCGGTCGCCCCGCGACCGCCGTCTCCCACCGCTCGCAAGGCCATTCTCGCCATCCATGAACTCGCGCAGCAGCTGCGGCGCAACCGCTTCGCCGCCGGTGCGCTCGACATGGATGTGCCGGAGGCGCAGATCCTCATCGACGAGAAGGGCATGATGACCGGTATCGAGGTGCGTCCCTACGACGAGTCGCACCAGCTCGTGGAGGAGTGCATGGTCGCGGCAAACGAGGCTGTGGCGAAGGAGCTGTGGACGCGCGGCATTAAAATCCTCGCGCGTCTCCACGAGCCGCCGGACCCGGAGAAGCTTGAGGAGCTCCGCGCGAACCTCGCGAATCTCGGTATCTCGTGCGGCGACCTCAACCAGCAGAAGAACCTTGCGCGCTTTCTCAAGAAGATCAAGGGTTCTCCGCTCGAGGGCACGCTCAGCGTGATGGTGCTGCGCGCGATGAAGCGCGCGCTCTACAGCGCCGAGCAGATCGGACACTTCGGCCTCGCGAAGAAGTTCTACGCACACTTCACCTCGCCCATCAGACGCTATCCCGACCTCGTGCTGCACCGTCAGCTCGCCTCGTGGATCACCGGTGGCGGCGGGCGTCTAGACCTTGGCTGGCTCAAGCGCGCCGCGCAGAACGCGAGCGAGCGCGAGCAGGTGGCGGACGAGGCGGAGCGCGCGCTTGACGAGATCAAGAAATACCGTTACCTGGAGGAGGACCTCCGTACGCGCGGCACCGTGTTCGACGCGGTGATCGGCAAGTGTACGCGCTACGGCCTCTTCGTGGACCTCCCGCAGCTCGCCATCGGCGGCATGGTGCATATATCAAAACTCGCCGACGACTTCGTGCGCTTTGACGAGTTCCACGAGACGCTCGCGGGCGGCGGAAAAACATGGTCAGTGGGCGATAAGCTCAAGGTACGCGTGGAGAAGGTCGATTTCGACCGCCGTCAGATCGACTTCGTACCCGTCGCGCAAAGCAAAAAAGAGCGCCCCGCCCGCAGGCGGAAACTCTGAAGGCATTGTCGCCGTCACGAATCTTGACCGCATTGCGGCGGAGCGGTAGCGGAGCCATTTTTGACAACCATCGGAGTTTCACCATGCGACGGCAGGGCTGTTCGCGGAACTAAACGCAAGTCCCTCCCGGCGATTCCGAGCGGGTACAGAAACTGCTCGCGGATGCGGAAGTGGACTTGCCGAGGATTTCAATCGAAGAACCATGAAAGTTTGGAAGTAGCACGCAACCCACAGAATTATGTTATAATATGCGCCATGGAGAAATGCTCCAACAACGCGGAAATGGATGGTGATTGTTCGCAAATGGAAAACAGCAATGGCTGAAACGATAGGCAAAGACGGAAAGCAGGTGCGCGCCGACGTGACGGCGCGCGAAGAACGATCTTGTCAATTTCCTGGCATACGAGTTCAGCCGTTTCGCATCTGCCGGAGACGCGCTCTCCGGCATCAAGGCCGAGCAGTTTACGGCGGTGAAGGACGGCAAGGCCGACCTCGACACCTTGAAGCTGTCGCTTGGTCTGCTCGCCGAGGCGGTGCAAGGACCTGTCCAAATGAGCCGAATTTGAACATGCGATTCAGGGAGGATTGATGACATGAGCAAATCGAAAACAAAGCGAACCCTTGTGTTCGATCTTGACGGAACGCTTGAGACGCCGTATTTCGACAAAGAGGCGAAGTCCAAGGTGAAGGCTTGGATGAAGCGACATCCATCCGGCAATACGTTTGACAGAATGTATGCGGAGGTGATGGAGGACAAGCTGCCGCACTTCTTCCTGAACGGCGCGTTCGAGCTGTTGCGGTGGGCGGACGACCATGGTTTCGACATTGTGTTCTTCAGCAACGCCGTAGAGGAACGGAATCGGGAACTGTGTCCGATCCTCATGGAGCGCGCCTTTGCAGGCGGCAGGATCCCGAAATACAGGATTCTGTCCAGAGGGGACTGCATAGACACGCGGCACATGCGCGACGACGACGAGAACCGGTATCAAGGGCTGTGGTACGGCAACTACAAAAAGAAGCTCGGGGGCGTGGTGGTGCCCGAAGGCGACGTTCCGAACACGCTTATGATCGAGGACGACAGTTCCTACGCGGCGAGGGGCGAAGAGCGGAATTTCGTCTACGGCGTGTATGGAGGCTGTGCGAACGAGTTCATCAAGAAGCCGCTCCTTTCCAAAGACCACGGTCAGGACTTCCATCTGCCGTTCTACTTCTGCGGGCTTCTCGAGCGCATCGTGTCGTATGCCGACAGGGAGGGCGTGTCGCTCGCCGATGCGGCGGTGCAGGTCCAGTACGGGGATTATGGCCTGTATTTCCCGATCGACGGCGAAAAGCGGAAGAACTCCAGCGGAAGTTTCATGAGTCCGCCATCGCCGCCCTTGCGAGAATTCGACGTGTTCAAGGCCGGATGGAAGGCCCTTTGCGCCTACAATCCCGAACTGAAGTTCTGGGGCGGCGTCGTAAGGGACGATATCTGGCAATGGCCCGTTCCCAATGTCCCGCCGCTTCCGCCGCCAAAACCCAAACGCGTGGTGAAGACCGACATGACGCGGAAGGAGGCGGAATATTGGATGTGCCGACTGCAGGATGCGCTTCGGACCATTGCACAAGACAACGTCAAGACGGTTGCGCTTGAAGGCAAGGAGTTCGGCGACGGAGTGATGCAGGGGGAGACGGGCAGCATCCCGATGCGGCTTTTCGATTTCGAAGACAAGGAATATTTCAACAAGAAGAAGGTCAACACCCTCTATGTGTACGGATACCTTCCCCAAAAAAGGGAACGCAGAGAGGGAAACTACGACATGTACGACCCGCCGGACGAAGGCACCGTAAGATACCGCATCTGCATGGACTACATTTCCATGTTTATGCGCAGTTGTTTCGGACTTATACCCGATATTAATAACGTCGAGAGCTCTGACTGCGAACACTGGCGCATACCATTGACGCCTATACGCCTGTAATCACGAGGTGATCCATAAGAGTCAATCGTGTTTAATTTAAGGTGAAGGTCACAATATGGCTGAAACGAGAAACAAAGTCGAAGAGATTGTGCGCGCCGGCGTGGCGGCGTGCACGGGCAGGCTTCTACCCGCGTGATAGGCGTTTGCGAGAAACTTCCCCGGAGCAACTGTGAGTTCGAAATCAGCAATAGATTTTATCGGTGACATCCACGGACATTGCGATGAACTCCGTGCCTTGCTGAAAAAGCTGGGCTATGTGGAGACTACGGGCTCGTTCCGCTACCCGCGGGATGAACGCACCGTTGTCTTTCTTGGCGACTATGTGGACCGGGGACCGCAGATACGGGAGACCTTGAATCTTGTTCGCGCCATGCGCGATTCGGGATCGGCCATCGCCCTCATGGGAAACCACGAATTCAACATGCTGAGCTTCTGGTACAAAAACGGCGACGGCGGCCGCTTCTTGAAAAATCCGGGAAGGGGATACCTTCGGAAACATACCCTCAATCAAATCAAGGGCCATTTGAAGACCATCGAGACCTTTGCCGGGCACGAGGATGAGTTCGAGGAAGTGAAAGACTTCGCCAAGACGCTGCCGTTCTATTTGGAAACGGACACGTTTTGCGCCCAGCACGCGAGCTTTGATCCGGAGGCGGTCTCCGCACTGAAGAACGCGGGCATCTCCTGCTTTGCCGATGGGAACTTCGACGAACTCATCTACCGTGCAAACGATGAAGACTGCGAGTACACCGATTCACTCTTCCGACCGATAGACCTGCTCCTGAAGGGCCCAGAAATGAAACTGCCCGATGGCGTGTCCTTTGTTGACAAGGACGGAAAAAGGCGGACCAGCGCGCGCATCCGCTGGTGGGTGGATCCCACGAGGGCCGACTTGACGGAACTGAGCATGGAGCCGCTTGACGAGAAGTACAAGAGCAGCGCCGTGCCAGACGAAGTCCGAAGGCGCTACTTCCATGGTGAGGACGAGCGCCCCGTATTTTTAGGGCACTACTGGCTGAAGGGCAAACCCCAGTTGTTGCGCCGCAACGTTTGCTGCCTGGACTACAGCGTCGCTGCTGGAGGCTGTTTGGCCTGCTATCGCTTTGACGGAGAACAACAACTTGACGCGACCAGGCTTGTGTGGGTGAATTCGGTGTAGGGAAAACTGCGTTCGTAGGCGGTTTACGAACGGTCACTGAAATGATATACTGATGTCCGTGAACAAACAACAACCCAAGGAGGTCTTGCCGAAGTAAAGACGATATAGGCGGGCGACGGCCCGTCAGAACCGATTTTGCATAACTGCAAACGCGACGTTCACCTGAAAAGCCCTGGAAAGTTTTTCAAGTACATGAGCGACGAGTTAGCAGGGATGCCCCCCGTTTCGGGGATGCATTCTCTAGCTGTCTTGTATTCATGTACGGGTTTCTTCCAGGGCACCCTCAGGTGAGTTTGGGATGAGTGACGGGGTGTGTCCCCGAAACTTTCTCTCCGCCGCGCGCGCGGCGGCGGACGAGAAAGGAAAAATGACCAGACAGCAGATTATTGACACGGTTGGCGCGACATACCTTGTCAGCAACCTTGAGACCGGTGAATACAGTTATCCCAAAGCACTGAAGAACGTTGGCAAGAATTACAAGAAATTTCTTGTCGGCCATCCTGACAAAACGCATAAGTTTGCTGACATCAAATTCGAAAGCGATAAAATCGTTGTCCTTGTGGAGACAAAGGACAAGTTTACGAATAAGAGTGTCGCCGACGGTATGGGGCAACTGCAACAGTACGTCACCTACGAGTCGCAGTTGCCGAATGCGAAGAAGGTTGTTGCCATTCTTGCGGCAACAGAGACAGATGAAGTGCGCGTTTGGCAAGATGGTACGGGCATCATCGATGAGGTCCACGTTGATGCCAGAGAGAAAACAATCCGTCCGATGGATGAATATGTCAACCTCCACTTCGGCACTAAGAACAACCGTGTCGCCGTTGTCCAGAGTACCTATGCGCTCAACGAACTGCTGCACGGTTACGGTATCTGGGAGAAGATTCGTGGGCAGTTCGTCGGAACGTGTCTCCTCGCCCTGAAGCAGGGCCTCTCCTACAAGGGCCTTACTACTGCACAAATCAGGACCGGCATCGAGACGGAACTGGAGGCTCTGCTCAATAAGTGCCTCAACAAGGCGGAGAAACTGGTCATCCTGAAGAACAAGGTCGTAGACGCGCAATGTGTCCGCGAGCTCAAGAAGGAGCAATTTGAGGAAATTCTCGATTTTATCGCCGGGAGAATCCTTCCTTGTATCAACGACAAGACGACGCTGGGGCAGGACCTTCTCAACCTCTTCTTCACGACCTTCAACAAATACGTCGGTAAGTCGGACAAGAACCAGGCGTTCACTCCCGACCACATCGTCCATTTCATGTGTAGCATTGTCGGCGTGAACCGCTATTCGGTCGTGCTTGACCCCTGTTGCGGAAGCGGTGCATTCTTAGTTCGCGCGCTTACGACGGCGCTTGACGATTGTCGTACCGAGAATGAGCGGGCGCACGTGAAGGAAGCGCAAATCTTCGGCATCGAATCAGACGAGACCGCCTTCGGCCTCTCCACAACGAATATGCTCATCCATGGTGACGGCAACTCAAACATCAGACGGGGTAATTGCTTCAGCTTGACGGACTGGGAGGGTAAGGGGGTGAACGTCGTATTGATGAACCCGCCCTACAACGCGACGCGTGGCGACTGCAATCCGGAATACGTGAAGGTGTGGAAAAAGGAGAAGAAGGAAGATCCCTCCAAGGGGTTTCACTTTGCCTACGAAATCGCCCATCGTGTGAAACAGGGAAAAATGGCTGTTCTCCTGCCGATGCAGTGCGCTATCGGCTCCTCGTCGGAAATCCAGCGCTTCAAGAAGCTCATGCTCGACGAAAATACGCTCGACGCCGTCTTTTCGCTCCCGTCTGACATGTTCCATCCTGGTGCCAGTGCCTGTGCATGTTGCATGGTTTTCAACCTTGGTACACGTCATGAAAACGCGCCCGTCCCCGAAACTTTCTTCGGCTACTTCAAGGATGACGGCTTTATTAAAAAGAAGAACCTCGGTCGCATCGAACGGCGCGAAGGTATCTGGGCGGAAATCGAAAAACATTGGTTCGACCTCTATTTCCATCGTAAGGCCGAAAAGGGTTTTTCAGCCGTTCACAAGGTCACCGCCGATGACGAGTGGCTCGCCGAGGCCTACATGGAGACCGACTACTCTGGTCTCACGACAAAAGACTTCGAGCAGGTTGTCCGTAACTACTACGCTTACCTCATTAAGAACGGCGGGAAACATCATGAATAGATTGTCTGAACACAAATTGAAGGAATTCCTCTTGACGGACATTTTCTCCGTTGATTACGGAAATAAGTTCGATCTGAACAAGATGGAAGTGCTGCCGACAAGTTCCATCGCATTTGTATCAAGAACGGCTCAAAACAATGGCGTGTCCGCTTATGTGGAACCAGTAACTGAAGTGGCCCCGTATCCCGCTGGTGCGATAACAGTAGCCCTTGGAGGGAGCATCGGTTCAACGTTCTTGCAGAAACAACCTTTCTACACGGGGCAGAATGTTTCGGTTCTGTTGCCTAAAATACCAATGTCAGATGCGGCGAAACTGTTTATTACCTGCATCATAATGACGGAATGTTCATATCGATTTGTTGCATTCGGAAGAGAGTTGAACAAGCACATTAAGCGTGATTTTACGATCAAACTTCCCCAAACCGCATCTGGCACACCCGACTGGGAGACGATGTCCGACTTCATGGCGGAACTGGAGGCGAATGGGGATCTGGGGATAGGTAAGCTAACGGGTACTTTACAAACGAAGAATCCCGAAACCGCCAACGTTGTCTCGACGGCAGCCTGGGGCTCGTTTCGGATTGAGGAGTTGTTTGAGCGATTTGAGGTCGGCAAGGCGCATGCGGGGATGCTCGAGGACGGTGACGATTGTTTGTATCTCGGCGCAAAGAAAGACGACAACTGTGTGATGCAACGGTGTGCAAGAAACCCTGATTTAGTCCAGCCTGGCAACTGCATTGTTTTTATCTGCAACGGGGAGGGCTCGGTCGGATATGCAAACTACATGGACAGGGAATTCATAGCAACAACCGATCTTGTCATGGGGTATACGGAAAAGCTGAACAAATATAATGGACTGTTCATTACAACCATATTGGATCGCGAACGCCCGAAGTACTCTTTTGGTAGAAAATGGAAGACCCATCTACGTGATACTATTATCAAACTCCCGAAGACAAAAGATGGGAAACCCGATTGGGACGAAATGGAGCGGAGGATCAAGGTGTTGCCGTATGGCGACAGGATTTGACGGAACGATGGGTACGACGAAGAAATCGACATCGTGGAAGGTCATCTACAATGCGCCGCGTGAACTCCAGCCGCGTGAGCGCATGAAGATGGTTTCGTCAGCCGAGGAACTGGCGACGATTCCCGACGAAGTGCTTCTGGCCTGCATTATGAGAAGCGGCGTGAAGGGGACGAATGTCCTGGAGGCGGCGATGAAGTTACGTGCATCATGTGCTACGCTGGCGGAGTTTCTCAAATATCCCACATTAGGCAGTTTCATGACGTACCTTGAAGAACGCAAAATCGGACGTATTGGTATTGGTGAGGACAAAGCATTAGGCTTGATTGCAGCGTTTGAACTTGGCCGTAGGGCGGTTGATGCCGAAAGAAGTATGCGTAATCGAGCACTACCAATCAGGTGTGCGAAAGATGTATTTGCTCTGCTCAAGCCAGAGGCGGACAAACAGGAGCGTGAAGTCTTCTGGTGCCTTTTGCTGGATGTACGTAAACGCCTCGTCACTAATCCTATCATTGTATCCGCAGGAACAAAGGATGCCGCGCTTGTGATTCCACGCGATGTGTTCCGCCCGGCAATCCGTGAAGGCGCAGTTGCGATTATAGCAGCACATAACCATCTTTCGGAAGATGTTTCTCCATCGGATGAAGATATTGAGCTGACGCGGTTGCTAAGGGAAACTGGTGAGACGATTGGCATCCCGTTAATGGATCATGTGATCTTGAGTTCAATTCCATCCTGTGATCTATGGCGAAGCATATGAATGTCTCGTTTGGGGGCGAGCTTCTCTCTGGGCAGCCGCAGTTCGCGGACAAGTGCCCGTGGGAGAAACTGAAGGACGGCGATAGGGAAGCGTTGCTCGCAAAACAGTCGCAGCTTGCGAGGCACAGGCGGTGAGGCAACGGGCGAGACACCCGCCTGCGTGGAGACATTCAAGCGGTATTGCAGTTATCGTGACATGGAAGAGTTGAGTACTAAAGACGGATGCTGGTGTTTCACTGGCGAAACGGGAGTCTGTCACGATATCTGGACAATGAGAAATGCTAGCGCGGCGTATGCGTAGTCCGAAGCTGCGGACTCTGTTCCTGGGGACGCGATTCCTGACGGGCTTGCGGTAGTCAAGGCTGGTACGGATACTCTTTCGGACATTTCCATGCTGGCACCGGGGAGCCGCCGCGCGTTTACGGTGCTTTCGTCTGAGGCGCTAAAACGAAACGACCTTGTTGAAGTGCCACACGAATCGGCGTCAATTCTACTTGCACTCTGGCATTATCGTCCCGCGTTCGTCTATGGCGACAGGATTGATCCTCTGTCACTTGTCCTTTCGCTGTCGGATGATCATGATGATCGCGTACAGGGCGAAATTGAAGAAGTTCTGGAGAAATTCAAATGGTAGTCGGATTTGATAGGTTCCGCGAGGCAACCCTGTTTTGTGAAGGTGAAGATGCGGGCGGTTGATGCCAGGCGGTTTGTGCGCGAGTTCAAGAAGGAGTATGGCGACCGGATTGACGACGCGCGGAAGGTGAAGACGGAAGGCGATGCGCTGGATGCTTTGTTGGGATGGATGGACGGGGCGCGTCCGTCCCGGTTGAGCGCTAAGGACGGATGCTGGCGTTTCACCGGCGAGGACGTGGCCGTTGTTTGGTGGGTTAATGAAGGCTTCTATAAGTTCTTCAAATGGTGCGTTCCATACGTCGATCCGAAGACGGCGCGGTTTTCACAGCAGACCGAATTCGGCTGGGGCACTTATAGCCGCGTGAAGTACAAGATTGTGGCCCCGATTTTGACTGGAATGAATACATTGTCTATGACAGTGCCTGACGATGGACGATCTCTCTACGGCGATACAGAAGTATGTCATGATCCCTGATTGAGGACAGTAGGCGGGTTATACGAGAATTCAAGAAGGAGTATGGAGACCAGATTGAAGGCGCGCGGAAGAAATGGAACAGAAGCATGTTGTGTATTGAGCCGATTGCAGAGCTTGCTGGAAAATGTGTAGTGAGCAGTTGACTGGACTCCCCTGAAAATGGGGTCTTGGGTGGAATCCGAAACGCGGGTAGCCTGAACGCCGTTTGATCGCATTTTCAGCGGTTCGACGTGTAGACAACCCATTCACAAGCCTATTC